>CAISJZ010000394.1 GCA_903885755.1 uncultured Hyphomicrobiales bacterium
GCCGCCGCCAAGGCCCCCGCCGCCAAGAAGTAACGCAACCACTCCCCGCGCCCTCGTGGCGCGGGGATCTTCGCCGCGAGATTCGCCCCGGACAGGCCCATGCTGCTTCTCGTCGGCCTTGGCAATCCAGGCCGTGAATACGCCGGCAATCGCCACAACATCGGCTTCATGACCATCGAGGCGATCGCCCGCGAGCATCGATTCGCGCCCTTTCGCGCGCGCTTCAAGGGCCGTGTCGCCGAGGGCCAGATCGCCGGCGAGAAGGTCATCCTGCTGCAGCCCGAAACCTACATGAATGACAGCGGACGCTCGGTTCGGGAAGCCGCGCAATTCCACAAGATCGCGCGCTCCGACATCGTCGTCTTTCACGATGAACTCGACCTCGCGCCGGGCAAATTGCGCGTCAAGGTGGGCGGCGGCGACGCCGGCCACAACGGGCTGCGCTCGATCACCGCGCACATGGGCAAGGACTACAAGCGGATACGGCTCGGCATCGGCCACCCTGGCGACAAAGCCATGGTGCATGCCTATGTGCTGAATGATTTCGGCAAGGCCGAGAAAGCCTGGGTCCAGTCCCTGTGCGAGACCATCGCCCGCAACGCCGCTCTGATCGTCGGCGGCGACGACACGGGCCTGCAGAACAAGACGCATCTGGCGATGACCGCCGCCGGCTTTGGCGACGTCAAGACGCTCGGCGGAGCCTGACACGGCGCGACAGGGAGTCGCGACGAGCGCCGCGCGCTGGACACGACTCGCCGTTCCCCATAATTTGCAATTATTCGCTTGAACCGGCGTTTGACCGCTCGCGGCGCGATGATCGCGACGCGCGCCTTGTCCAGAAACGTGAAAAGGCAAAGGCCGGCATGGCGCCAATCGCCGCAACGACCCATCCGGGCCCGGCCCATTCCCGGAAAGTCCCGGCCACATGATGGTCGCGGCGCAAGTCCCCGCGCTGGCGCTTTTCGTCACGATCGCCGCCTACGCGCTGACCGCCCTCGTCATCGCCATTTTCCATCGCCGCGCGCTGGCGGTCGCCTACCCCGTCTGCATCGCCGCCGCGGCGGTCGCGAGCGTCGCGGATCTGGTCGCGCTGGCGAGCGTGGCGGACGCCCATTTCACCCTGCCACTGGGCCTGCCGACCATTGGCCTGCGTCTGCGGCTCGACGCCCTCTCGGCCCTCTTCGGCCTCATCGTCAATGTCGGCGTGCTGGCGGCGTCGATCTACGGACTTGGTCTTGATCGCGATCATGATCTGTCGCCGAGAATCGAGCCGATCTTTCCGGCCTTCGCCGCCGCGATGAATCTGGTGCTTGTCGCTGACGACGCCTTCTCGTTTCTGTTTTTCTGGGAGCTGATGTCGCTGTCCTCATGGGCCCTCGTCGTGGCGCGCCACGACGATCCCGCCAGCCGCCACGCCGGCCATGTCTATCTCGTCATGGCGGCCATCGGCACGGCGGCGCTGCTCTTTGCCTTCGGCGGACTCGCTGGCCCGGCGGGCGACTATTCCTTCGCGGGCATCCGCGCCGCCTCCCACACATCGATCGTTTCGGGCGTGGCGCTGACGCTCGTCCTGATCGGCGCGGGTTCGAAAGCAGGCCTCGCCCCGCTGCACGCCTGGCTGCCGCTCGCCCATCCCGCTGCGCCAAGCCACGTCTCCGCCCTGATGAGCGGCGTGATGACGAAAGTCGCGATCTACGCGGTTATCCGCGTCGTATTCGATCTGCTGGGCGCGCCGGAGTGGTGGTGGTCGCTGCCATTTCTCATCCTCGGCGCGATCACCGCGGTGCTCGGCCTGCTCTATGCGCTGCTCGACAATGATCTGAAACGCGTACTCGCCTATTCCACGGTCGAGAACATCGGCATTATTTTTGTCGGCCTTGGTCTTGCCCTCGCCTTCCGATCAACGGGCCTTGTCGCTTCCGCCGCGGTGGCGTTGGCCGCGGCGCTGCTGCACGCCCTCAATCATTCCTGGTTCAAGTCGCTGCTGTTCCTTGGCGCGGGCGCGGTGCTGCACGCCACTGGCCGGCGCGATTTCGATGGGCTCGGCGGGCTCATCCACAAGATGCCAAAAACCGCCGCATTCTGGCTCGTCGGCGCCATGTCGATTTCGGCCCTGCCACCATTCAATGGATTCGTGTCGGAATGGCTGCTGTTTCAGGCGGTGCTGACCGGTCCAAGCTTCCCCGAGCCCGTGCTGCGTTTTCTCTCGCCCGCGGTCGGCGCGATGCTGGCGCTTGCCGCCGCCCTCGCCGCGGCGTGTTTCGTGCGCGCTTATGGAATTGTATTTCTGGGTCGCCCGCGCGATCCCGCCGCCGCGAACGCCCATGACGCGCCGCGCGCGCAACTCGTCGCCATGGCGATCCTCGCCGGCCTTTGCCTTTTCGGCGGATTGTTCGGCGCGCTGATCGTCCCGCTTCTGCAACCCATGCTGGTCGCCTTCGCGGGCGCGGCCATGCCGGCCGCCGGCGCGGGTCCGACACCCTTTTCGCTCGTCGCCTTCTCCGCCGAGCGCAGCACTTACGACGCGCCGACGATCGCGGCATTCCTGCTGACATCCGGCTTTCTCACGACCTGGCTGGTGCATCGCGTCTCCAGCCGCCGCACGCGACGCGCGCCGGCGTGGGACTGCGGCTTTCCCGAACCCTCGCCGCTGACACAATACACCGCGTCGAGTTTCAGCCAGCCGCTGCGGCGAGTTTACGGCGGCTTCGCGTTCGGCGCGGTCGAGCGCGTCGACATGCCCGCGCCCGGGGACTCGCGCCCCGCCCGCCTGATCGTGACGCAACGCGACTACATCTGGGACGCGCTTTACGCCGCGCCGGCGCGCGCGGTTCTCGCGCTGTCGCTGCGCCTCAACATGTTGCAATTCCTCACCATCCGAAACTACCTCGTGCTGATGTTTTCGGCCCTGATCATTCTGCTCCTCATCGCCGCGGCGTGGTTCTGATGGGCGAGACCGTCACACTCCTTGCCGGGCAGTTGATCCAGATGTTTCTGGTGCTGCTGCTGGCGCCCGGCGTGACGGGCCTCGTCCGCCAGACGAAGGCGCGCTTCATGCGTCGGCGCGGCGCGCCAATCATTCAACCCTATCGCGACCTCATCAAGCTCGTGCGCAAGGAATCGGTGCTCGCCAACAACGCCTCGTGGCTGTTCCGCTCGGCTCCCTACGCGATACTGGCCTTCACATGGGTCGCCGCGGCCCTCGTGCCAACCTTCGCGGCGGGATTGATGTTCAACTGGGCCGCCGATGTCGTGGCGCTCGTGGCGCTGCTGGGCGCGGCGCGCGCGCTGCTGGCGCTCGCCGCCATGGATATCGGCACGAGTTTTGGCGGCATCGGCGCATCGCGCGAGATGATGATCGCGACGCTCGCCGAACCCGCGATGCTGCTCGTCGTACTGACGATGGCGCTGACGGCGGGAACGACGCGTCTGCCGGAAATCGCCGGCTTTCTGATCGCCGCGCCCTTCGCCGTGCGCGCGTCGCTGGCGCTGGCGCTGTTCGCCTTCCTGATCGTGGCGCTGGCGGAAAACGCGCGCATTCCCGTCGACAATCCCGCCACGCATCTGGAACTCACCATGGTGCACGAGGCCATGGTGCTGGAATATTCCGGTCGTCATCTCGCGATGATCGAACTCGCGGCGCAATTGAAGCTCGTGCTGTATCTCTCGCTCATCATCTGTCTGTTCCTGCCGTTGGGAAAGGCCCCGGCGGAAGCCGGTCCGGCCGTCTGGGCGATGGGCGCGTTCACGCTCGTCCTCAAGCTCGCCGCGGGCGCGATACTGCTGGGCGCCTGGGAAGTCAGCATCGCGAAGATGCGCGTCTTTCGCGTTCCGGATTTTCTCGGCGGCGCTTTCGTGTTCGCCTTTCTGGCGATCCTGCTCGCCTTCCTGACCGGCGAGGTGTTCAATTGACGCACGCCTATGAAGTCTCGCATCTGCTCGCCGGCCTCATGCTGGTCGCGAGTTTTTCGCTGCTCTATCAGGATCGCATCGCCTCGGTGCTCAACACCTTCGCCGTCCAGGCCATTCTTCTGTCCATGGCCGTCGGCTGGGAGGCGTGGACCCAGCAACGGCCGCACCTGTTCATCACGGCGGCGCTGGCGCTTGGCCTCAAGGGCATTATCATCCCCGTCGCGTTGCACCGGATGATCGCGAAACTTGGCGTTCATCGCGACGTGGAGAAAGTCGTCGGCGTCGGCACCACCCTGATGATTGGTCTCGCGCTGACCTCCCTGTCGCTGCTGCTCGTGCTCAAGGTCACCGCGGCGGCCGAATCCTTCACGCGCGAAGGACTCGCCCTGGCGCTGGCGATCATCCTGCTGGGCTTGCTGATGATGATCACGCGGCAGAACGCGGTGACGCAGATCGTCGGCTTCATGTCGCTTGAGAACGGCCTCATCCTCGCGGCGACCGGCGCGCGCGGCATGCCGCTCGTCGTCGAGGTCAGCGTGGCGTTTTCCGTTCTCATTGCGTTGTTCGTCTTCGCCGTCTTCGTGTTCCGCATTCGCGAACGGTTCGACAGCGTCGATATCGAGGCGCTTGATCGCGTCAGGGGCGATCGCGGATGATCACGCCCCTCGCGCTTGTCATCGTCATTCCCTTCGCCTCGGCCATTATCATGGCCCTGATCGCGGATTACCGGATTTCGGCGATCGGCAACATGCTCGCCATGTTCGCGACCCTTGACGCGGGGCTCATGTTGCCGTTCGGCCCGCGCGAGGTCGGCGATTATTTCATTCTCGACGAGGTGAACATCCTGTTTCTTATCCTGAATACCCTGGTGGGTTTCACCACGTCCGTGTTCAGCGCGAGCTACATCGGTCACGAGATTGAAACCGGCAAGCTGACGCCGCTGCTCGTGCGTTTCTATCACGCGATGTTTCTTGCGATGATGGGATCGATGAATCTGGCGCTCGCGGCCAACAATATTGGCCTTTTGTGGGTTGGACTTGAGATGGCGACGCTGATTACCGTCGTCATGGTTGGGCTCTACCGCACGCCCGCCGCCATCGAGGCCGCGTGGAAATATTTCATTCTCGGCAGCGTCGGCATTTCGCTGGCGTTCTTTGGAACCATCCTTATTTATCTCGCCGGGCAGAAGGCCCTTGGCGAGGGTGTTCCCGCCATGACGTGGAGCCTGCTACTGGCCGCCGCGCCGCAACTTGACGCCTCGCTGGTCAATCTGGCGTTCGTCTTTCTGCTGATCGGCTATGGCACGAAGGTGGGCCTCGCGCCGCTCCATGCATGGCTGCCCGATGCCCACTCCGAAGGCCCCACGCCGATCTCCGCCGTGCTGTCGGGATTGCTGCTGAATGTCGCGCTCTACGCGCTGCTGCGCTTCAAGATGATTGTCGCGGCCCATCCCGGCGCCATGAACCCCGGCGCGATCCTGATCGTCATGGGCCTGATCTCGCTGATCTTCGCCGCCTTCATGCTATACCAGCGACCCGACATCAAACGCCTCTTCGCCTATTCCTCGATCGAGCACATGGGGCTCATCACCTTCGCCTTCGGCATGGGCGGCCCGCTCGCCAACTTCGCCGGCCTCTTGCACATGGCCATGCACAGCCTCACGAAATCAGCCATTTTCTTCACGGTCGGTCACATCGCGCAAGCCAAGAACAGTCAACGCATCTCGGACATACGCGGCCTGAGTGTTTCCCATCCGGCGCTGGCGCTGGGCCTCGCCGCCGGCGTCATCGCGATTTCCGGCCTGCCTCCGTTCGGCGTGTTCATGAGCGAGTTTCTCATTCTCACCACGACCTTCGCGCGCCAGCCCTGGCTGGCGCTGTTCCCGGCCTTCGGCCTGCTCGTCGCTTTCGGCGCCTTGTTGCTGCGACTTCAGGACATGCTGTTTGGCGAACCGGCCGAACCCTCGCATCCCGTCAAAGCCTCATACGCGCCGCTTATCCTGCATCTCGCGCTCGTGCTCTGCGCCGGCCTCTATCTGCCGACCGCGCTGATCGCATGGTTCCAGCGCGCCGCGGAGCTGCTGCAATGAGCGATCTCACACCGCTCGCCATCGCCGAACGCGCCGCCGGCCTGGGGGCCGGGACCGATGGCTTCATTCGCGCCGACGTGAACGAGGCCGACTGGACGCGCCTCGCGATGGGCTGCGTCGGAGGGCTGCACGATCTCGGCGCCATCTGGTTCGACGCCGGCGCCGCGCGAATGCTGCTCGTCGATCGCCTGGCCGGTCTGCGCGTGATCATTTCCTTGGCGACGACCAACGGCGCCTATCCCGCCGTGTCGCGCCACCACGCGCCCGCGCAACGGCTGGAACGCACGCTGCGCGATCTCGGCGCCGGCGATCCCCAGGGCATGCCGGATGCGCGCAACTGGATCGATCACGGCGCCTGGCCCATCGCGGCGCCGGGCCAGACACATGCGCGGCCAACAACGGACTATAAATTCCTGCCGATCGAGGGCGACGGCTGGCATCAGATTCCCGTGGGGCCCGTGCACGCCGGCATTATCGAGCCCGGTCACTTCCGGTTCACCGCCAATGGCGAACTCGTCGTGCGACTGGAAGAGCGCTTGGGCTACGTCCACAAGGGCGTTGAAGCGCTCTGCGACGGCGCGGGTCTGGACCAGGCGGCGCGCGTCGTGGCGCGCATCTCGGGCGATGCGACCGTTGCGTATTCATTCGCGTTCGCGCTCGCCGTTGAGGCTGCGCTCGACTGGACGCCGCCGCCCCGCGCGACTCTCCTGCGTGGCGTGATGGCCGAACTTGAACGCCTGTCCCATCACATCAATGATGTCGGGGCCATCTGCAACGACGCCAGCGTTGTCGTGCTGCAGGCGCATTGCGCGATCCTGCGCGAGGACATCCTGCAAACCGCGGCGCGTTGCTTCGGCCATCGCATGATGATGGATCGCATTATTCCCGGCGGCGTCGCGGTCGATCTGCCGTCCGGCGGCGCGGCGATGATCGAGGCGTTGCTGGCGCGCTGCGAGCCAGCCTTCGAGGAAATCGTGCGCGTCTACGACAATTCGCCGTCGTTGCAGGATCGCACGGTCGCCACCGGAGTTACTTCGCCCGATCTCGTCGCGCGATTCGCCGCCGGCGGCTACGTTGGCCGCGCATCCGGCCGCACCTTCGATGCCAGACGAAATTTTCCCCACGCGCCTTATGGCGGATTCGATCTCAAAATCGCTGGCCGAACGGAAGGCGACGTCAATGCGCGACTCTGGGTGCGCGTCGAGGAGGTCAGAGCCAGCATGGATCTCATTCGCTGGATGCTGAAGGAATTGAAGCCGGGCGATATCATGACTCCCGCGCCCATATTGGCCCACGAGGAAAAACATGGCGCGGCAATGGTCGAGAGCTTTCGCGGCGACGTGTTCATCGCCATCCGCGTTGATGCAAACAACCGTGTCGCGCGGCTGCACGCGCGCGACCCGTCCTGCTTTCAATGGCCCCTTCTGGAAGCCGCCGTCGAGGGCAATATCGTCGCCGACTTCCCCCTGTGCAATAAATCCTTCAACTGCTCCTACTCCGGGCACGATCTGTAGGCCGCCATGCGCTCGCTGCTTCTGCGTTCACTGCTTCAGGGACTGGCGGTCATCGATCCGCCCGCGCCCGGCGGCGATGCGCTCGCTGAACTGACCAGGGCGCTTGGCGATCTGTCGCGCGGAAAACTTGGACGCTCGCTGGCGATCCGCGAGGTGGACGCGGGTTCGTGCAATGGCTGCGAACTCGAAATCCACGCGCTGAACAATCCGGTTTATGATGTCGAGCGCTTCGGTATTAGGTTCGTGGCCTCGCCCCGCCATGCCGACGTTTTGATGGTGACCGGGCCCGTTACGTGGAACATGAAGACGGCGCTGGAACGCACTTATGCCGCGACTCCCGCGCCCAAATGGGTCGTGGCGATCGGCGATTGCGGCGTCAATTGCGGCGTCTTCGCGGGCAGTCACGCAGTCGTCGGCCCGGTCGCCGCCGTCGTGCCCGTCGATCTGCATATTCCCGGCTGCCCGCCGCCGCCGATCGAGATTCTTAAAGGCCTGATCGGGCTTGTCGACGGGATGGCGTAACAGCAATTATTCGGTTTCCGCGTAACGCTTCTCGAATTCCCAGACATCGCGAAAGCCGATCAGTTCGTTGAATTCCGCGAAGGAATACATCGGCGCCTTGGCCGTCGAAGTACCGTTCTCGAGCAGATCGCCATAGGCCGTGGTGAGAGCCTGCGCGGTCGCCAGAAATCCAACGGCGGGAAAGATCGCGGCGGCAAAACCGAGCTCGGCAAGCCGCCCGACGGGCAGCATCGGCGTGCGCCCGCCATTGACCATGTTGGCGATCAGCGGCTTGCCGATCCGCTTCCCGATGATCGCCATCTCCTCTTCGCTCTCTGGCGATTCGATGAAAACGATGTCGGCGCCGGCGGCGCCATAGGCCTCGCCTCGTCGCAAAGCCTCGTCGAGGCCAAGCGAGGTGCGCGCGTCGGTGCGCGCGATAATCAGAAAATCCCTGCTGGAGCGGCTGTCCGCGGCCACCTGAATCTTGCGGACCATGTCGGCCAGGGAGATCACCCGCCGGTTCGGCGTGTGACCGCATTTCTTCGGGAATTCCTGATCCTCGATCTGGATCGCCGAGACGCCCGCCTTCTCGTAGCCGCGCACGGTATGGCGCACATTAAGCAGGCCGCCATAGCCCGTATCCGCGTCGGCGATGACGGGGGTCTTCGCCATGTCCGCGATCCGCCCGATCCGCTCGATCATTTCCGTGTAGGTCGCCAGTCCCGCGTCCGGCAGGCCAAGCGAGGACGCGACCGTGCCATAGCCCGTCACGTAAAGCGCCTTGAAGCCCATGCGGTCGGCGATCAACGCCGAGATCAGATCATAGACGCCAGGCGCGGCGACGAATTCGCGCGCCTCGATAAGCTGGCGCAGTTTTGGATCGGCCATGTGATTCCCTCTTTCGCGGCAACCGCCTTGTTGACCCATTTCCGCGAATTTCAGTCCCCGGGTCAATCGATTCCTCGGCCTTCGTCGTTCCCGGATCGCGAACCGCGATTGCGAGATGGCGAAAACGGGTGAAAGGTAGGCTCGTACACGGCGCGAAACGCGGAGAGAAGACCATGTCGGGTCGAAATGAAATGTCCGTCCAGAAAATCATCGATCTCGATCCCATGGAAATTCCGCTGACCACCTTCTTTCCGGCCGCGAGCCTGACCGCGCTTGAAGGCGAACGCGCGCTCTTCGATGGCGCGCATGTTGACTTCGCGACGGGGATGGCGCGCATCGCGATCCAGAGCCACGTCCTGAGGGTCGATGGCGCGATCGTTCTCATCGACACCTGCGTCGGCGAACACAAGGATCGTCCGCTCCGCCCGACGTGGAACAGGCGTTCGGGAACCGATTTCCTCAAGCAGCTCGACGCGGCTGGCCACCGGCCGGGCGACATTGATTTCGTCTTCTGCACACATCTCCATGCCGACCATGTCGGCTGGAATACGCGGCTGGACTCAGGCCATTGGGTCCCGACCTTTCCCAACGCGCGCTATCTCGCGGGCAAGAGCGAACTCGCCAACTGGCGCAAGGCGGCCGAGACCGAGCCGGAGGTCAACCACGGCTCCTACCGCGACAGCGTTCTGCCTGTTCTCGATGCCGGCCTTGTCGATGAAGTGTCCCCGGGCGAGGGGTTCGTCGAGGGGACGAAAATCATTCCTCTCCCCGGACATACGCTCGGGCAGATCGGGCTTGAGGTTCGGTCGGGGCAAGGCCCCGATCTGCTGTTCTGTGGCGACGCCATCCATTCGCCGGTTCAGGTTTCGCACCCTGAGTGGTCGAGCTTTCTCTGTGACGATCCCGCGCTGGCGGTCACGACCCGCAATGGCCTGATCGAGCGCGCCGCGCGAGGCGACACATTGCTCATGCCCGCCCATCTGCGCGCGGCGCCCGCCCTTGGAGTCCGGCGGCTTGGCGAACGTCATCAGCCCGTGTTTTGCGATTGCGAGGGCAAGCCGTTGTAACGATTTCCGCAGGTTTTACCGGCGCGAAAATCCCTGTAAGCTCCCGGCAACAACCCGTGATCAGCGCGCGCCTTCGGGAGGACAGGATGATCCATTTCGCCGCTCGCTTTTTCGCGTCGCTCGCATGTCTGGCGGGGCTCATCGCGGGCGCGGGCGCGCAAACATCGAGCGCGCAGGACCCGGCGGCGTATTACAAGACACACACGGTGCGGTTCATCTCCGGCGGCGGCCCGGGCGGCGGCTACGACAATTACGCGCGACTGCTGGCGCCGCATCTGGCGACCGCGATGTCCGCAAACGTGGTGGTGGAAAACCAGCCTGCCGCGGGCGGCATTGTCGGCCTCAATCGAATCTACGCCAATGAGCCCGACGGCTTGCAGTTCATCATTCTCAACGGCGGCGCCGCGGTCCTGTCGCAACTCTTCGATCTGCAAAGCGTGCAATACGATCTCGCGAAGGTGAATTTTCTGGCGACCGTCAGTTCCTCGCCCTGGGTCGTGCTGGTCAATCCGAAATCACCCTACAGGACCATGGCCGATCTTGTGAAGGCGGGAACGATGATCCGCTGGCCCGCGACTGGACCGATCGACGGCCTGTCTGACGGCGCCTCGATGCTGTGCGAGGCCTACAAGATGCCTTGCCGCGTCGTGCTCGGCTACAAATCGAGCAGCGAGGGGGCTCTCGCCATCGAGCGCGGCGAGATGGACGCGCTCTATGTCTCCGACACCTCGGCGAACAATTACATCAAGAATGGCGAAGCGCGCCCCATCGCCGTCATTTCGCGCGAGCGGTCGCGCTTCCTGCCGGACATGCCGACGATTTTCGAACAGGGCGGTCTGAGCGAAAATCAGGACTGGTGGCTGAAGGCGCGCGCCGATGTCGACGCGCTGGGGCGCATCATCATCGCCGGGCCCAATGTGCAGCCCGAGCGCATGGCCTATCTCCAGGCCAAGATGAAGCAGATCGTCACCGATCCCGCCATCAAGGCCGAGGGCGACAGGCTGGAGCGCTATCTCGATTTCCAGTCGCCGGACGCGACCCGCGATCGCGCCCTTGGCCTCATCAACGGCGTCACCGGCGACCGCAAGGCGCTGCTCAAGGACGTGGTGATGAAGAAGTTCCTGCCAGGCGCGAACTAGACCCTTTCGGCCACGCGGCGCTCAACCGCCAGTCCCTTGCCCGCCGGGCGGGTCATCAGGAAACGGCCGGAGACGCCGCCGCGTACCCGCCAGCGGCCTTCGATCTCCGTGCCGTCGACGCTCATCGCCCCGTCATAGTCGACGGAGTGGTCCCAGCCAGCCGAGCCGTCATAGGTCTTGGTGAATTGCACGCGCTGGCCATTGCGCAAACCATCGACCATGGCGCACAGGGTCGCGCGCTGGCGCCGACCGACAAGGGCTGTCTCATGGGTCGATCCGCCAAAACTCGTCCCGGTCTGGATGAGCGTAGCGGTGAACGGCGTCGGTTCGCCAATGCCGGGGTAGGAATAGAGCCCCTGCCAGACGCCGGTCAGGCTGGACGCGCCGCTCTGCGAAGCCATCAAAATCTCCCGCGGGACAATCGATTGGGGCCAACGGGCGATCACATGGCGCCAATTGTTGCTTTCCGCAAGTATCGGGATGGCGAGGGCTCGAAACATGCCGTCCGCCGCCTTGCGCCCGGCGGATCAAGTGGTTATACCCCCGCCCACTGGCAAGCCGTTCGCGGCGCGATTGGCCGGGCGATTAGCTCAGTGGTAGAGCGTTCCCTTGACATGGGAGAGGTCACAGGTTCGAAACCTGTATCGCCCACCAGATCCGCCAATAATCCCGTTCCTGGCCGCTCATTTTCGCTTCGGTCGCTCGGCGAATGACACCCGCCTGCCTCGCGAAATCGCTGGCCCCCGCCCAGCAAAAATGCTTTCTGCGAGCGACGGCGCGCCCGAAAATGGTTCCGGGCCGCGATGAGAGGCCTTCCCGCCATGGCGATCAAGTTCCGGGACGTGGACAAAGCCACTTCTCCAAAACCGGCCAAGCCACGCGCACCCGAAGCGCCCGAGACACTTTTCACGCCCGACGCCAAGGCGGAGGAAGCCCCGGAAACGCCGGACGCGGCGAAAAAACGCGGTCGCCCAGGCAAAGCTAAATTCAGGTCCTGAACGCGGCTGAATCAGCTATTCGGCGTCAATGGTGTATCGGCCATCCCGCTTCCTGACGACCCCGTAGCCGGGAAAATCGAGATGCATGCCGGCGACACGCGTGCGGTCAGCGGCGACCCTGTCGAGAAGCCGAAGGCGCGAGGCCACGGCCTGCGCGGGATCGGTGTCGAAAACAAAGGCGATTTCCGGCCGCTCAAGTTGCATGAACGCCATGTGGATCGTGTCGCCCCAGATGATCAGACTGTCAGCGCCGCCCTCGATGGTCCAGGTGTTGTGGCCCGGCGTGTGACCCGGCGACATCAGCGCGTGAACGCCTGGCAGGAATTCGCCGTCCCCGATCCGCGTCGTTCGTTTCTCATAGGGCGCGAGGGATTTCTTCGCGTTGATCATGTTGCGAAGTTGCCGGTCGTGAGCGGCCTGCGAGAGATCGCGATCGTACCAGAACCTGATCTCGGTCTCCTGCACGACGATCTCGGCCCTGGGGAACCAGGGTTGACCGACCCCATCGACCAATCCGTTTGAATGGTCGGGGTGAATGTGCGTCAGCAGGATATGCGTGATGCTGTCGAGCCCGACGCCGGCGGCGCGCAGATTGTCCGGCAGCTTGCCAAGCGCCGACCCCATCGTATCGCCCGTGCCCGCGTCGACCAGCGCGCGAACGCCGCGACCCTCGACGAGGAACGCGTTGACCGAGAGAAAAACGGGTTCATCCAGCGCCTTGCCGGAAATCTTTTGCGTCATCGCCTTGTCAACGCCAACGGTCACATCGATCGTGGTTTCGAAAAGCCCGTCGCTGAAGGCTGTCACCGTATAGTCGCCGATCACCAGGGATCGCGGGGCCGGCGCTGTCATTTCATCCTCCCTTTTGTCCTTTCCGACAGAAAAGCACGTGGGAGGCGCCCACGCCAGCATCACGTGTCAATCCGCGAATGTTCGCCAAAGGACGGGAAAGGCGCTAGGCTCTCGTCCAGCAAGGGGAAACGCTCCGGAATTTCAAGGCGGCGCCGCGCCGCTGGAGCCTGTCGTGATTTCACTCCGGATCCACCACCGCACCACCTATCGCTACCATCAGCCGGTCTGGCTGGGCCCGCATCGTCTCATGCTGCGTCCACGCGAGAGCCGCGATTTGCGCCTGATATCGAGCGAGGTCACGGTTTCGCCGCCAGCCGTCGTCTCCTGGGCGCATGACGTCTTCGGCAACGCCGTCGCGACCGCCGTCTTTCAGGGCATGGCCGACCATCTCGTAATCGACAGCTTCGCGGAACTGGAGCTCAACGCGGTGGCGTGGCCGCTGTTCGATATCGACCCCTCGGCCATGGTCTATCCCTTCCGCTACTCCAACGATGAATGGACCGATCTCGGCGCGCTCACCGCCCAGCAATATGTCGATCCGGGCGGTCGTTTGCGCGACTGGGCCCGGGGCTTCGTGCGCGGCGTCTCGACCGACACCCTCGCCTTGCTCAAGGACCTGAACGCGGGTGTCGCGAGCTGGATTTCGTACCAGAGTCGCGACGACGAAGGCACGCAATCGCCGAACCAGACGCTCGACCGCGGCTGGGGGTCGTGCCGCGACTTCGCGGTGCTCTTCATCGAGGCCGCGCGCAGTCTCGGCTTTGGCGCGCGGATCGTCTCTGGCTATCTCTACAATCCGGACATGGCCTATCTCGGCTCCAGCGGCGCGGGATCGACCCACGCCTGGGCGGAGGTCTTCGTGCCCGGCGCGGGCTGGATCACCTTCGACCCCACCAATCGCGGCGTCGGCGGCTCCAATCTCATTCCCGTCGCGCTGACGCGGGACATCCGCCAGACCATGCCCGTCTCCGGCAGCTTCGTCGGCATGACCGATGCATTTCAGGGAATGTCGGTCGAGGTGTCGGTCATGCCCACCACCCTGACGGGCTGAGAAAGCACGGCGCCGCATTTTCATGCGGATTCGGCGCGCGCATTGATCAGTTTGCGCTAATAACCGGCGGAAGCGCTTGATCGCCTGTCGTTTAAATTGACAGATGATCAGGCGCGGCGGCAAATCGAGGCAGGCGCATATTCCAGCGCGCAATCGGAAAGCAGCTCATATCGTGTCGATCCAGGTCGCTCTCCATCACGTCACCCACTACAAATACGACCGTCCGATTTCGCTCGGTCCCCAGACCATACGATTGCGTCCGGCGCCCCATTGCCGTACGCGCGTGCCTGGCTATTCCCTAAAAATTCTGCCGGCCGGCCATTTCATCAACTGGCAGCAGGATCCGCACGGCAACTGGCTGGCCCGGCTGGTGTTCCCGGAAAAGGCGACGGAATTCCGCATCGAGGTCGATCTCCTCGCGGAACTTGCCGTCTATAACCCCTTCGATTTCTTCGTCGAACCTTACGCCGAGGAATTTCCCTTCGCCTATACGCCGGAACTGGCGACCGAGCTTGCTCCCTATCTCGAGGTCGCGCCGGGCGGGCCGGCGATCGAGGCTTACGTCGGCGGCATCTCGACCGAAAAGACCCGCATCATTCCATTTCTGGTCGGCCTGAACACGCGCCTGCAAAACGATATTCAATATGTCATCCGCATGGAGCCGGGCGTTCAGGACCCCGACGAAACCCTGACGCAGCGCTCGGGTTCCTGCCGCGATTCGGCGTGGCTGCTGGTGCAGATCATGCGGCGGCTCGGGCTCGCGGCCCGCTTCGTATCGGGCTACCTCATCCAGTTGAAGGCCGACGTCGATCCCATTGAGGGACCAAGGGGCACGGACCACGACTTCACAGATCTTCACGCCTGGGCGGAAGTCTATATCCCCGGCGCCGGGTGGATCGGCCTTGACGCAACCTCGGGGCTCTTCTGTGGCGAGGGTCATCTTCCGCTTTGCTGCGCGCCGCACTATCGCTCCTGCGCGCCGGTCACCGGCATTGTCGAACCCGCGAATGTTGAATTCGGTTTCGAGATGAAGGTCGAGCGCATTCGTCAGGCCCCGCGCGTCACCGCGCCCTTTTCCGATGAAGCGTGGACCCGCCTCGATCAACTCGGTCAGGCGGTCGACAAGGACCTCGAGGCGCAAGACGTGCGCCTCACCATGGGCGGCGAGCCGACGTTCATTTCGATCGATGATTTCGAAGCGGCTGAATGGAACACCGACGCCGTCGGGCCAACCAAGCGCGAATACGCCGACGCTCTCATTCGCAGGCTGACGGCGCGCTTCGCGCCCGGCGGCTTCCTGCACTACGGACAGGGCAAGTGGTATCCCGGCGAAAGCCTGCCGCGCTGGGCTTTCGCGCTTTACTGGCGCAAGGACGGCAAGCCGATCTGGAAGAATCACGCCCTCGTCGCGGGCGTGTCGGGCGCCCACGAGGCGACGCCGGCGCTGGCGGGCGCCTTCGCCAACGACCTCTCCAGACGCCTTGGCCTGGGAGAGGAATTCGTTATTCCCGCTTACGAAGACCCCGTTCACTGGATCGCCAAGGAGGGTGCCCTTCCAATCAATGTCAATCCCGACGATCCAAAGATCAACGACCCCGAGGAACGCGCCCGGATGATCCGGACCTTCGAGCGGGGGCTTACGACGCCGGCCGGCTATGTTCTGCCAATTCAGCGCTGGAACGCCGCGGCGACTTCGCGCTGGCGCTCCGAGCGCTGGCCGATGCGGCGGGGCCAACTGTTCCTCGCGCCCGGCGATTCGCCAGTTGGATTGCGATTGCCGCTGAGTTCCCTTCCCTGGGCGCCGCCCTCCGCATACGCGTACATCCATCCACAGGACTCGCTGGAAGACCGCGACGATCTTCCGGACTTCTCGCGCGCAAGGCCGATGATGCGCGCCATCGCGACGCCTCAGGCGCCCGAGACGCCCGGACAGGAAGTCCATGAACAGACCGCGGATGACAAAGGCCTGGTGCGAACCGCCATGACGATCGAGCCGCGCGATGGCGTGCTCTGCGTCTTCATGCCGCCGGTTTCCCGGCTCGAGGATTATCTCGATCTTCTCGCCGCCGTCGAGGAGACCGCGAACGACGCCGGATTGCCCTTGCACATCGAGGGCTATCCGCCACCGGTCGATCCGCGCATCGACGTCGTCAAGGTGACGCCCGACCCCGGCGTCATAGAGGTTAATATTCATCCAGCCGCCTCGTGGCGCGACGCCGTCGCCACCACCACCACACTCTACGAAGAGGCTTTCCAGGCGCGGCTGACCACCAGCAAATTCATGGTGGATGGCCGCCAAACGGGCTCGGGCGGCGGCAACCATGTGGTGCTCGGTGGCCAGACCCCCGCCGATTCGCCGTTCCTGCGCCGTCCGGACCTGCTCAAAAGTCTCGTTCTCTACTGGCAGCGGCATCCGTCGTTGTCCTACCTGTTCTCCGGTCTGTTCGTCGGGCCGACGAGCCAGTCGCCGCGCGTCGACGAAGGACGCCACGACGGGCTCTACGAGCTGGAGATCGCGCTCGCCAGCGTGCCCGCACCCGGCGCCACGGGTTTTCCCCTCTGGCTGGTCGACAGGCTGTTCCGGAATCTTCTCGTCGACATGTCCGGCAATACCCATCGCGCGGAAATCTGCATCGACAAGCTTTATTCGCCCGACGGCCCGACCGGACGTCTCGGGCTGGTCGAATTCCGCGCCTTCGAAATGCCGCCGGACGCGCGCATGAGCCTCGCGCAGCAATTGCTGCTGCGGGCGCTGATCGCCTGGTTCTGGCGCGAGCCGCAGCAGGGCGGCTTCGTGCGCTGGGGAACCACGCTGCATGACAAATTCATGCTGCCGCATTTCGCCTGGGAGGATTTCATGGGCGTCCTCGCCGATCTGCGGCGCGGCGGCTATCATTTCGAGCCGGAATGGTTCGAGGCGCAGCGTGAATTCCGCTTCCCGCTGGCGGGAATGGTCGAACACGGCGGCGTGCGCCTCGAGGTCCGGCACGCGCTCGAACCCTGGCTGGTGCTCGGCGAGGAGGGCGCGTCGGGAGGAACCGTCCGTTTTGTCGATTCGTCGGTCGAACGGCTGGAAATAAAGGCGCGCGGCTTCGTGGTGGGCCGGCATGTCATTGCCTGCAATGGTCGTCGGGTCCCCATGACGAGCACCGGCGCCTCCGGGGAAGGGGTCGGCGGCGTCCGCTTCAAGGCCTGGCAGCCCCCCTCCGGGATGCATCCGACCATCCCGGTTCACGCGCCGCTGACCTTCGATATCATCGATTCCTGGAGCAATCGCTCGCTCGGCGGCTGTGTTTACCATGTGACGCATCCCGGAGGTCGCAATCACGATACATATCCGGTAAACTCCTTCGAAGCCGAAGCACGGCGGCTCGCGCGATTCCAGGATCATGGCCATACCCCTGGGCGCGTGGTCCCGCCGCGCGAGGAAATCGCGGGAGAATTTCCGCTGACGCTGGATCTGCGGAGGACTCTTGCCTTTTAAGCGCCAGATCGAACCCGACGACGCTGCTCGCGCGCGGCGCATCGGGACATGGATTTCTGGCTACCGGACCGTAACCGGCGTTCCCGATGAGTTGATCGGACCAGATGGTAACCCGCGACCTCACTGGCTGACGTTCCTGGAGACGCTCGCCGGTCTTGGCGACGACGATATCGAGCAACGCTTCGCCGCCGCCGGGCGCCGAATCAATGACATGGGCGTCAGCTACCGCGTTCTTGGAGAGGCGCGGGAGCGCACATGGCGCCTCAGCCAACTGCCGCTGCTGTTGCCTGAAGCCGAATGGAGCGAGATCGCCGCCGGGATCGCCCAACGCGCCGAATTACTCGATCTCGTCCTGAAGGACGTCTATGGCGATGGACGGCTTGTCGCAGAAGGCGCGGTGCCAGCGGCCACGGTCGCGGGATCGCAGGACTTCATCCGGCCCATGCGAGGCGTGGCGCCGCCCGGCGGTCGCTGGCTGCGATTTTACGCGGCTGACATCGGGCGTGGACCCGACGGCAAATGGTGGGTGCTGGGCGATCGCGCCCAGGCGCCTTCCGGTTCCGGCTATGCCTTGCAGAACCGGCTAATTCTGTCGGGCACCTTTCCGACCCTCTATCAGGACATGAACGCGCAACGCCTCGCGCCATTCTTCCGCGACTTTCGCGCCGGTCTGGCGGGCTCGGCACAGCGCAGCGAGCCGCGCATCTGCCTTCTGACGCCAGGTCCTTACAGCGAGACCTACGCGGAACAGGTCAATCTGGCCCGCTATCTCGGGCTTCTGCTCGTTGAAGGCGAGGATCTCGTCACAAGCGAAGGTAAGCTCTACGTGCGCACGATAGCGGGCCTTAAACGCGCCGACGTCCTGTGGCGACGCGTGGACGCCGACTGGTGCGACCCGCTTGAACTGAACGCGGGCTCACGGTTGGGCGTGCCCGGACTGCTGGACGCCATCCGCCAGGGATCGGTCGCCGTGGCGAACATGCCCGGCTCGGGCCTCATCGAGTCGCGCGCTCTGATGAGCTTTCTGCCATCGCTCGCCAAGCGTTTGCTCGGCGAGGACCTGCGGCTTCCCAACGTCGCGACCTGGTGGTGCGGCCAGGAGCAGGAGCGCGAGGAAATCCTCGATTCCCTCGACGAGCGCGCGATCAGCGGCGCTTTCGTCGACCGGATGCCAGGCTTTCCCGATCGCGACGCGATGGTCGGCACGGAACTCGACCCTGATACGCGCGCGCGCCTTGTCGCCGCGATCCGCGACCGCGGAATGGATTTTGTCGGGCAGGAAGTCGTGCGGCTGTCGACGACGCCGACATGGAACGATGGCGTTCTGTCGCCGCGCCCCTTCGCCTTGCGCGTCTTCGCCGCCGCCACCGCCGATGGCTGGAAAGTCATGCCCGGCGGATTCTGCCGGATTTCCGATCGCCTTGATGTCCGCGCGGTGTCCATGGACGCGGGCGCGCAATCCGCCGATGTCTGGGTGCTCGGCGAGCGGCTCGCGGAACCGACAACCCTGTTGCCGCCGACCGATGGCGGGCACATTGTCCGGGTGCTGGGCAGCCTGCCAAGCCGGGCCGCCGACAACCTGTTCTGGATGAGCCGCTATCTCGAACGGGCCGAGGCCACGTTGCGAATCGTCCGCAGCCTCTGCAACCGGATGACCGACGCCCGCTCGGTCGGTCAGGGCGGCCACGAACCGATCGAGGATCTCCGCCGTCTTCTCGTGGCGTGGGGCGCGGTCTCCGAGGAATCCCTCGAGGAACCGCCCGCAGAAACCGCGCGCGCCGCCGCGACCGATATTGAGGAATATGGCTCGGTCCTGTCCATCGCGCGTCAAACCAAGCACGCCGCCTCGATCATTCGCGAGCGACTGTCGCAGGATGTCTGGCAATTGCTTGGCCGGCTGGAAAATAGATTGGAACAGCTCGCGCGACATGCCGCGTCCGAACCCGAAATTCTGGAACATGCCGAACGCGCGCTGCATACACTCGCGGCGCTGTCCGGTCTCATCAACGAAAACTTCAACCGCGTCGCTGGCTGGAGCTTTCTCGACATGGGAAAGCGCGTCGAGCGCGCCATCAATACGTGCCGGTTCGCCCGCCAGTTCGCGGACGCACAGGCCACGATGGAGTCTCTCGATACGCTCATGGAGCTGATCGATTCACAGATCACCTACCGCTCGCGATACCTCGCGGGCGCGGCGCTGGCTCCGCTGCTCGACATGGCGATTCTCGATCCCTTCAATCCACGTTCGGTTGGATTTCAGGTGGCTCGTATCGACGACCATCTCGCCGCCTTGCCCTCCCTGCTGGACGACGGCGTGATGGAGCCGCAGCGACGCCTCGTCGTGCGCCTGCGCGCCGAGCTTGAATCCGAGGACGCCCGCAAGCTCGACTCCACGCGTATTCTGTCGATCGAGCAGCGTTTGATGCAGCTCGCCGAAGCCATCGGCGATCGCTATTTCTCCCAGGGCGCCCGTATCGAGCGCGTCGACAAGGCGTCCGGTCTCGCGTGATTTACGATATCCGACACATCACGACCTATCGCTATGCCGCGCCGGTCGCCTCGGCGCGCTGCTCAATTCGCCTGTGGCCGCGCCAGGATTCCGACCAGACGGTAATCAGCGCCGGAATCGACGTAACGCCCGCGCCAGTGCAGCGGCGGGAAAGCGTCGACTTTTTTGGCAACCGCGTCATCGAGGCGCGAATCGGTTCGCCCCACACGAAACTGCGTATCGAACTCGCCGCGCGAGTCGACGTGCGACGCGCGCAGACGCCAGCCCCGGGTCTGACGCCGGCCTGGGAGCTGGCCCGCGACGCCGCGATCGACATGCAATCGCTCGACACCATGGCTCCCGTCCATTTTGTTTTCCCCAGTCGCCGCGTTGCCCTGAGCGATTCGATTACGACTTATGCCCGCGAAAGTTTTTCGGCCGGGCGGCCCGTGCTTGAGGGCGCGGCGGACATGATGCGCCGAATCCACGCGGAGTTTTCCTACGATCCCGAAGCAACCGAAGTCTCGACGCCGCTCGCGGAGGCGTTCCAGAGACGCGGCGGCGTTTGCCAGGATTTCGCGCATATCATGATCGCCGGGCTGCGCGGACTGGGTCTCCCCGCCGCCTATGTCAGCGGCTATCTCCGAACCATCCCGGCGCCGGGCAAGCCACGCCTTGAAGGCGCGGATGCCTCGCACGCCTGGGTCGCGGTCTGGTGCGGCCCCGTATTCGGCTGGCTGCAGCTTGATCCGACAAACGCGCTCATTGTCGGCAATGACCATATCGTTATCGCGATCGGGCGGGATTACGCCGATATCTCACCGATCCATGGTGTCATTCTGGCCTCTGGCAAGCAAAGCCTCGATGTCAGCGTCGACGTGAAGGCCGTCGACGCCTGATCAGCGAGTGACGCTGATCGATTTCGTCGCGAACCAGATGACATGGCGGGCGCCGCCACGTTTGCCGTCGGCGTGAACGCGGATTTCATCGACATCAAATCCCGCGCGCTTCAGGCGCTTGGGAAAATGTGCGTCTGGTCCCGAGGACCAGACCGCCAGAATTCCGCCAGGCCGCAGCGCGGCGCGCGCCGCCCGCAATCCATTGGTGTCATAGAGGCCATCGTTGGAAGCGCGTGTCATCGCCTCCGGCCCATTATCGACATCGAGCAGAATCGCATCGAAACCGGATCGCTCGATCTGGATAAGAGCGCCGACATCGCTCGCGACAATGTTGGCGCGGGGATCGCCCAGGCTGTCGCCGAACAGTTCCGCCATGGGGCCTTTCGCCCAGGCGATCACGGCGGGCGACAGTTCCGCGACAACAACATATGCGTCAGAGCGCAAGACGCCGAGCGCGGCGCGGAAGGTAAAGCCCATGCCCAAGCCGCCGATCAACAGGCGCGGGCGCTCGCGCCCACCGAGACGCGCGCAGGCGATCGTCGCCAACGCTTCCTCCGAACCGCGAAGGCGGCTGTTCATGAGCTCGTTGACGCCAAGCCGGATCGAGAACTCCGCGCCGCGTCGCCACAGCTTCAAAATCTCCGCATCGCCGGGCACTTGCGCGCTATCGAGAAGAATCCAGGGAATCATGTGGGCTCTTGGGTAATCCCGCGCGGACGTGAGCCGCGGCCGATCGCCAGATCGCGCTTCACGGCCATCGTTGATCATACTACGGTTATGTGAAAGCTCTACCTATCGCTGATCAAGGGCGACCGACAAACACGGGGCGGGAGGGATTGTCATGAAGATCACGAGCGTCGACTCCTTTTTTATCGGGATCCCCTACGAGCACGGAGCGCCCAAGCCGGTGCTTCCGACCGCCGACGGGCGAACCACGCAGGACGCCGTTTATGTGCGCGTCGAAACCGACGCGGGCATTGTCGGTTGGGGCGAGGCCTTTGGATTCGGGGCCTGCCGCATGAGCCATCTCGCTATCCAGCGCGTTGTCGCGCCGCTGGCCGTCGGACGCGATCCCACGGATATCCCCACCCTGATGACCGATCTCTTCCGGCGCACCCATGGCATGTCGCGCAATGGACCGGTGGCTTACGCGCTGTCGGGGCTTGATATCGCGCTGTGGGACATCGCGGGAAAGATCGCGGGGAAACCCGTTCACGCCTTGCTCGGCGACACGAAAAAGCAGCGCATTCCCGCCTACGCCAGCCTGATCCGGCTCGACACGCCTGAATATGTGCGGCGCGTTTCCGCGACCGCGATCTCGCGCGGCTTCCGGCACATCAAGCTGCACGAACGCGAGGTCGCGACGGTCGCCGCCGCGCGCGAGACTATCGGTCCCGATGTCGCGCTCATGCTCGACACCAACTGCACCTGGGATTTCCGTCGAGCGCGGGAAATGTGCGACTTGCTGCGCCCCTACAATCTCACATGGCTGGAGGAACCAGTTTATCCGCCGGACGATTTTGAATCGCTCGCGCGATTGCGTCGCGATAGTGGGACCCGCATCGCGGCTGGCGAAAATCTCGGCAATCTCATGGACGCCCGCCACGCCTTCGCCACCGGCGCGCTTGATATCGCGCAACCCGACCTCGCCAAGATGGGCGGCATTACCGAAATCTGGAAACTGATCGGCGAGGCGCGCGCAGCGGGCGTCGAGGTCGAGCCACATTCGCCCCTGTTCGGTCCGGCGCTGATCGCGACGTTGCATGTCATCGCCGCCGTCCCCGAGGACATTCTCTGCGAATTCTATTTCGCCGACCTTGAAGCAAACCCGCTCGGACCGATGGCGAGCCCGAAGGACGGGTTCTTCGCGATCCCCAACGGCCCCGGCCTTGGCTTGAGCGTCGACGAGTCCCTTCTCTCGAAATACCGCATCGATTAGGCCAGCATCGGGCGGATGGAATTTCCCTCGGGAAAGGTCTATGAGCACCGGGACGTAACGGCCGTCGCTCCAGCATGGCCCAACAGGGGACATCCGATGGCGAAGAAACCCGGCAGCAAGGCTGAATTTATTCTGTTCGACGTGACCTACGAGGACGGCAGCCAGCGTTCGAACCGGCGCGTACCGGCGCAGTTGCTCGGCGGTCTCGATGGCGACCTCGCGGCCAAGGCGGAAATCGAGGCGCAGGACCGCAAGATCGCGGAAATGTCGCAACTCGCGCCTTTGAGCATCAAGTCGCTGAAACGCGCCAAGACGAAGTAACCTGTGATCCGGATCACCATTTCGCCTTGGTTCGCGGCTCGAAGACCTCGCGCCAATCGGTTCCGGCCTTCACGAAATCATCGTAGGCCCGCATGTTGTTGTGCGTCGCCGGATCAAGGCCGGGCGGCGTCCCGCCCTCCGCGGCGATGTCGATTGCCTTGAGCAGCATGCTGCGCATGGCGATGATCGCCCGGTCTGTCGCGCCAAGATGCTCCTTCGAGCGATCCACGATCCGGCCCATGCCTTCCTGCAGCGCGAAGTCCTGCGTGTTGATTCCCGTGATCCCGGTATAGACCTTCGCGCGCTGCAATTCGCGATCGATCAAATAGTCATTCGAGCGGTTCTTCTTCAGTTTGAAGGTGCCGGGAATCATCTCGCCGGGGCCGCGACCATAGAAGGTCTCAGTATGCTCGCGATGTTCGTCCGACAGCGCGACGCTTTCGTCATAGCCATGGTGCCAGTTGTAGACGTAGGTGGTTTCATCATCGATCGGGACCCAGACATGCCCGTCGAGCGCCGGCATCTTGCGCCGCGCGCCGCTGAATTCATGAATGCCGCCGCGCATCTGCTGAAATGGCATGACGTAATGATAAAGCCGGATATACACGTCGCCCTGGCCCATCTGCCGCGTCGAAACGTAGTTGTATCCATAAGCCGTCGGATTGACGTCGAGGCGCGGCGACCTGTCGAGCAGGCGCGGATCGGTCTTCGACGACATGTTGTTGTTATGGGCGTATGAGGAATGGGCAGTGTCGAGGCCGCCTTCCAGCGCCTGGAGATAATTGCATTCCTCGTAGGTCTTCGAGACGTGCAGATGGGTCGGCGGCACGCGCAGCCATTCGTAATCGGGCGGCGACGGCTTCTTCTCCGATGGCCCCAAGTAGGCCCATACCACGCCTCCCTTCTCCACTGTCGGATAGGCCGTGATCTTGGTCTTTTCCTTCATGATGTCATTGCCGGGCTCGGTCGGCATGTCGGTGCAATCGCCATTGCGATCGAATTTCCAGCCGTGATAGGCGCAGCGAATGCCGCACTCCTCGTTCCGACCGAAGAAGAACGGCGCGCGCCGGTGCGGGCAATAGGCGTCGACCAGACCAACTTCGCCATTGCTGTCACGGAACGCCAGCAGATCCTCGCCAAGCAGGCGCACGCGAACCTGCGGCCCATCCCTTTCCGGCACTTCCGACGAGAGCACGGCGGGCTGCCAGTACAGGCGAAACAGAATTCCGGCCGGCGTACCGGGTCCGACGCGAGTGATCCGTTCGTTCTGTGCTGGCGTCAGCAAGGCGCGCTCCCTCGGCGGTTAGTGGCTGGATTGCGGGCGCATGACGCCCTAAACCCATTTGACGCCTTGTCACGCCAGCAGGTTCGGCTTGTCAATGGCCTTGCCGTCCGGTGTCTTTGCTTGGCGGGCAAACGGCTTTATCGTCCGGGCCAAGGCGTCTGGAGGAAATGAAATGGCCGGGAAAATCCGAACCGTGACCGGGGATGTTGATCCGCCCGGCGGCGCGGTCATGATCCACGATCATATCCAGATCGACCTGTCGGAAACTAAGGGCCCCGAGACGGTTCTGGGCACGACGGACGAGGCCGATGTCATCGCTGACATCATCCACGCGCGCGAACGCCACGGTCTGACATTGATGACGGATGTTACGGTTCCCGGTTCGGGTCGCGATGTCAGGGCGCTCAAGCGCATCGCGGAATCCACGGGCGTCGGGATCGTCGCTGCGACCGGCTTTTACTGGGAGCCAATTCACCCCGCCGTGATCGAGGGAACCATCGACAGCCTGCGCCGCGCGATGGTCCGCGAGATCGAAGTCGGCGTGGATGACACGCGCGTTCGGTGCGGTGTCATCAAGATCGGTACGATCAAGGGGCAGCCACCCGAACCCGCCGCGCGCGTGTTTCAGGCCGCCGCGCTCGCCTCGCGTGACACTGGCGCCGCCATTATCACGCACACCGCGACGCCCGATCAGGCGCAATGGCAGATCGACCAGCTTGAACGCGGCGGCGCCGACCTGTCGCGCGTCCTGATCAGCCACCTCCACAATTTCGGCGACATTGACGCCCTTCTGCCCCACGCGCGGCGTGGTGTCAGCTTTGGTTTCGACCAGATCGGTTTCGCGAAGGGGCCAACCTACGAAGACTACGCGGCTCTGGTCGTTAAGTCCGCGCGGGCGGGGCTCCTCTCGCGGACGCTTGTCGCCTCCGACGTCGCGCGTCGCGCCCGCCTCATGCGGCACGGAGGCACGAGTTACGCCACCATTTTTTCAGAATTTCAGCCGCTGCTGCGTGCCCACGGCCTAGACGACGCGCGGCTGCGAATGTTGTTCCACGACAACCCGGTCCGACTACTGACCCTCGCCGCGTGACCCAAACCCCGCAATGGACGTATACCCGCAATTCATGAAATAAGACGCTCCACACTTGGCCATGGAGCCATGACTCTCGGGAGGATCGATGCGCTTTTCTGGAATTTCCCTCTCCGCGTTTGCGCTTGCGATGGCCGTAACTTCTGGCGCTTTCGCCGCGACTGTTTCGGGATCGGTCACCGGCCCCGATGGCAAGCCTTTCATGGGCGCCTTCGTGGTCGCGGAGAATATCAAAAACAAGATGACCGTGAGCGTGTTGTCCGACGAACAGGGCCACTATCGCATCGACGCCCTGCCAGCGGCGAATTATCGCGTTCAAATCAGTCTGGCGGGGTTCAAGGCGGACCCGAAAAGCGACGTGGCGCTTGCCGTTGACCAGAACGCGGCTTTCGATTTCGCGCTCCGCAAGGCGCCTGTCAGATGGTCGGACCTGAGCACGTGGCAGGGCCGTCAACTGCTGCCCAAGACGGCCGAGCACAATCTCGACCACAAGGACCCGTTTTTCATCGGCTGTTTCCAGTCCTGTCATTCCTTCCAGCGGCGCATGCTGACGCAGGTGCGCGACGAAGATGGTTGGCGCGAGCGTGTTCAATACATGAGCGACACGATGATGGCGGGCGACGGTCGCCGCCTCGCCGACAAGGAAATCGAGGATTTCTCGGCCTATCTCACATTGTTGTTCGGTCCGGATTCGCCCAAGCCGGCCTCACCCGAGGACATGCCGCAATACAAATCGCTTGTGCGGACTTTCAGTCCGAAGGCGATGAATATCTCATACGTGGAATACGACTTCCCCGCGCCGGGCGGGATGGGGCCCTGGAGCGCCGTCGAGGACAAGAACGGCATGCTGTGGATTCCCTATTACGGCAAGGGCAACGCAGTCGTGCGCCTCAATCCCGACACGGCGGAAATGACAACCTTCAAGTTGCCGTTCGCCAAGACCGCCGGCATTCATTCCGTCATACCGGCGGCGGACGGAACCATCTGGTTCGTCGAGACCGCCATGGGCAAAATTGCTCATCTTGATCCCGCCACCGGCGAAATCTCCGAGTTCCAGAACCCGCCATTGCCCGACGGCAAACGCACCGGCGCGCATACCATTCGCGTCGACGAACGCGGGCTTGTCTGGGTGAGCGGCGGCCCCGCGATTTCCATGTTCGATCCCAAGACCAGCGAATTCCACCACTACGATCTCGGCGGCACCTACGGCAACGTGGTCGGCCAGAATGGCGATCAGTGGTTTACGTCGTTCCGCGACAACGGCCCCATTGGGCGTATCTCGAGAGACGGCGTACTCTCGAAATTCCAGCCACCAACGAATGGCAAGCCGCAGCGACTCGAAGTCGATACGGACGGCATCGTCTGGTTTACCGAGCGGCAGGGCAACAAGATCGGTCGATTCGATCCGAAGACGGAAGCCTTCAAGGAGTTTCCGCTGCCGGGACCGGAAGCCAGCCCCTACGCCATCGGCATCGATCGAGACCACATGATCTGGTATTCGTCGCACGAGCAGGACACGCTCGGACGGCTTGATCCGAAAACTGGCGATGTCACGGAATATCCCTACCCCCATTCGGAAATCGCAATGCGCGAATTCTTCCGCGATTCGAAGGGCCGCATGTGGTACGCGAGTTCGACCAACAACAAGATCGGCTATTTTCAGTTGAACAATCCGGCGACGAATTAGCCAATCAAAGCGGTTTCCGTCGATCAATCGCCGGGAACCACCAGATCGTTGTCGTAGGCCGCCGGCACGGGAACCTGATGACGCAACATGATTTCCCGACGCTCTTGCGCTGATTGCATCATGGCGAGGCAGACTTCCAGCGTCGCCATGCCCCACCGCCCGTCATGCCAAAGCGGCTTGCCCCCGACCACGGCGGCGTAAAGTTCCTCGAGTTCGGCGCGGCGCTGGACCACGCCGGTCTCGACGCCTCCGCCGATCGTGATGTCGCGCTTGCCTTCATCGCCATGGATGTAGAGCCCATGTCTTGATTGCCGCACGTCCGCGCGATCGAGGCTCGCAATTGCAAGACCCATGTCCTCCGGGACCCACGCTGGCGCCGAGATGCCTTCGAAATAATCCTTCTCGCGGCTGCCGCCGATGCGGATCGCCTGCTTGTCCTCAGCCTCATTGCGCGTCCCGTCACGCATCGCCTTGCGGATGGCGACACGTTGATCGGCTGTGTAGATCGCCTTGTCCTCGCCCCACGGCACAAGTTCGGCGCCGGAGAAATAGCCATAACCATTGTGAACTATCGTCGCCGGCACGCCGTTCTCGAATTCCATGAAGGCGGAATAATAGCCGGGGATCGGACGTTCCTTCATCCACCAGCCGACCTGCGCGCGCACGCTGCGCAGAAGCCCGCCGCCCAGAAGACGCACGGTGTCGACCTGATGCGGCCCCTGCCGGAACGGGATACCGCCGCCTTGCGCAACGTCGAGTTCGTCGGCGGTCCGCGGCCGCAGCATCCAGTCGGAATAGGACCAAATATTCAGCGCGCGCAATTGCCCGTGCCGGCCTGACTCGATCAGCTTGCGCATGGCGCGGATGGGCATGGTGAAGGCGCGCGTGTGCCCCGCGAGCAGCTTGACGCCATGGCGCTCGGCGGCCTCGACCATGCGCGCCGCGTCTTCCAGCGTCGTCGCCATGGGCTTCTCGACAACGATATGCTTGCCATGTTCAGCGGCGAGGACCGCGTGTTCCGCATGGAACCGGTTGGGACTGGAAATCCATACGGCTTCGACGTTCGCGTCCGCGCAGAGTTCCCTGGCGGAAAGATAGGTCCTGGCCTCGGGATAGCGCTCTTTAAATCTCTCAATCGTTTGTGGAACAATATCCGCGCCGGCGACGAGATCAATCCGGTCCATCGATTCCATGGCGGGCAGGATTTCCGCGCCGCCAACGCCGATGCCGATCATCCCGATCTTGAGCTTGCGCATATCAAATCGCCAAATGATCAGGCATTGGTGAGTTCGCAGTAGTATCGCCAGTTCGCGGCCTCGCCACCGCCCGGCGGCCCGCCATTCGGCGATCGCGACTCAAGTCCCTTGATGGCGCGTATTTCCGCCTGATCCTCGTCGGAAATATCGCTGGGCTCGCCAAGCAGCGCGGCGCGGTAGTTCACATCGGCGAGTTGGTTCAACTGAATCATATAGAGTGCCGCCTGCTCGACGCTGGCCGCCGCGGTGGTTACGCCGTGGCCACGCATGAGACAGACCTTCTTGTTTTCCATGGCGCGGACCAGTTCCTCGCCGCGCGCCTTCGTATTGATGAGAACGCTGCGCTCGTAGGTCGGGATGCCGTCAAGCGCGAGTCTCACGCTGGATGGATCGAATGCGCCGTACAGCGGCCTTAGCGGTTTGCAGCAGATGGTGAACAGCATCGATGTCGGCGGATGAATATGGATCACGGAAAAAACATCGGGTCGCGCCTTGTAGATTTCCGAATGGATGAAAATCTCCTGCGGCACGGTTAGACCATCGGCGCCGGGCCCGACGAGATTTCCCTCGAAATCCACTTCAATGACTTGTTCGGCGCCGGTGTAGCGCACGCCGAGTTCGCTGGGGCCCCGCGCGCGGATGAGCATCCGCGGTTCGCCCGGTATGCGCGCGCTGACATGCCCCAGCGCGGCGTGCGTCAGATCCAGCCGTCCCAGCACGCGGCAGGCGCGCGCGACGCGTTCGGACAGCGCGGCAAGATCGGCCATCGTTTCATCCCCGTCCAGGAAAATTCTGGCGGCCTATTCCGCCGCGTTCTTGCCGACTTCGTTCCAGCCATGGTCCGGCGACGCCCGTGCGTTGGTCAGGTCGTAATCGACATGCGTTTCCAGTGGCAGGACGATGAATGGCGTATTGATCTTGGGGTCGCGCACGACGCCCATCGGCTCCTCGCCGCGCTCGATCCGCTCCAGTTGTTCCAGCAGCATTCGGCGATAAAGAACGATGCCACGATCGGAATGGCCAAGGTTTTCCAGACCACGATCGGCGATCTCGCCTTGCGTGTACATGACCATCAGGTCCTGCCCGTTGAGATTGTCCTTGAGATACTGGCCGCGCGTGTCGCGCAGTGGATTCTCCCACACGCGGATATGTTTCGCCGGCTCTTGTCCGGCCTTTCGCGGCCTCGCGTTGTACCAGTAGATGATGGTGTTCGTGTCATCGACGGGAATGCGAATCTGCGCCTGCAGCCAGCCACCGGGATAGGTGATGACCGCCGTGCCCGGCCAGATCTGCGGATGGCCGATGGTCCATTCATCCGAATCCTCGGACTCGCCTTCCCAGAGACGCTTCTTGATGATGCCGTGTTCGAAGACCTCGTAGTCGACCTTTGCGTGATGACGGATCGGCACCAGCGGCTTGCCCTGCTTCTCATGGACGTAGTTCGTGTACATGAAATGCAGAAATTCGACGTGATAAGGGTCCATGTTGTTTTCGGCGATCTGCAGCCAGTTGCAGGGCATGATGGACACGCCGACATCGCGATCGAATTGCTCTCCAACGAGAAATTCAAAGCGGGGCAGCAGCGGCGCGGGTAACTCGCCAAGATAGGCCCAGATGAGCCCGCCCAGTTCCTGCACGGGATAGGAGGGAACGTGGATGCGTTCCTTGAGTTTGCTGTCGGCGGGTTCGGCGGGCGTATCGACGCATTGACCGGACAGATCGAATTTCCAGCCGTGATAGGCGCAGCGGATGCCATCCTTCTCGACCATGCCACAGGCAAGAGACGCGCTGCGATGCGGACAGCGCTCGCGCACCAGACCAAGCGTTCCCGACTTGGTGCGATAAAGAACAAGATCCTCGCCCAGCAACCGCACGCGCACGGGCTCGTCCTTGAGATTCACGTCGGGCGTGACCGGATGCCAGAAATAGCGCATATATTTGCCCATGGGCGTGCCCTGGCCAACGCGCGTCAACACGGCGTAACGATCATGAGCGGTCACGGCGCTTCTCCCTGTCCGGGCCCTCGGGCCCTGGTTTTGTTGGACGCATTCGCGCCCGGTTAGCCAAACAATAGAACCCGCGCCGGGCGGCGACAAGTGGCGCGGCGGGGGGTATTCACGCCGCCCGCGCGCGCGGCTATGCTTCATCCCTTAATCAGGCTGCCCGCTGTCGCCGGGCGCCGCGAGGGACTATCAGGGAGAGACCATGCGCCTCGGCTATTTCACCATGCCCATGCATCCGATGGAGCGGGACTGGGCGCAAACCCTGCAGGAAGACCGCCAGGCGATCATCCTCGCCGACAAGCTCGGATTTCATGACGCCTTCGTCGGCGAACATCTGGCCGACAGGATGGAGGGCGTCACCAACAGCATGATGTTCCTGGCGACGCTCATTTCCGAGACGAAGAACATCAAACTGGCGACGGGCACCTCGAACCTGTCGCAGATGCATCCGGTTCTCATCGCCTCGAACGCCGCCATGATGGACCACCTGACCCATGGACGTTTCATTTTCGGCATCAGCGCCGGGGCTCTCAAGACTGACGCCGAGGCGCTGCAGAACCTCGAAAAAGACCGCCAGAAGATGTTCGAGGATTGTATTGATGTGATCCTCGAAATCTGGAGCCGCGAGGCGCCTTACGATATCGATCTTCCCGGCAATCAGTACAAGGTTTCAACGGGGGCGACGGGCGATCTCGAACTTGGCGTCGGCTATCTCGCCAAGCCCTACCAGAAGCCTCGCCCGGAAATCGTCGGCACCGTCGTCGCGCCCTTCTCCAAGGGCGTCATCGCCATGGGCAAGCGCGACTTCCATCCGCTGTCCGCTAACTTTCTTCTGCGCAAATGGGTCAAGACCCATTGGCCCAATTACGTCGAGGGTAAGAAGCAGGTTGGCGAGACGGCCGACGTCGCGGACTGGCGCATTGCCCGCACGGTCTTCGTGGCCGACGATGAGAAAGTCGCGCAACGCTATGGCGCCGACGACGCGAAAAGCCCCTATCGCGCCTACTATGACCAGATGATCAAGAAGATGTTCCGCGCCAATCGCGTCGCCATCTTCAAGGAAAGCCGCGACGATCCGGATTCCTCCGTCACGCTCGACAAGACCCTTGACGATCTCGTCATTCGCGGCACGGTCAACAGCGTGGTCGACCAGATTCTCGCGCTGCGAGAGGAAGTCGGCGATTTCGGCGAACTCGTTTACGCCGGCATGGACTGGGTCGACCCCGGCCTGACGAAACGCTCGATGGAGCTGATGGCGGCCGAGGTCATGCCACGCGTGCGCGCCGCCATCCGGGCCCCCGCGATGGCGGGTTGAACGGCGGGCCGCGCGCTTACAGCGTTTCCGGATCGAAGAATGTTCGCTCGATCGGCAATCTCGCGGGAATGAGATTCTGCTTGAAGGCGGTGTCTTCAAGCGCGCTGATTGTCGGCAGGTTGGCCTTCATGCCGTAGGGCAGGGGATCGCCGCCGACGATCCTCGCGAGCGCGCGGTATTTTCTGTCGGCCACCGTGTCCGCCGCGCCTGAATGCAATTGCGCCAGCCACTCGGTCTTGGCTTGCGTGAAGGCGTCGAACAGCGCGCGCGCCACGCGCGGATGCTCGGCGAGGATGGAGTCCTTCACGACGATCGTGCCATGCATGGGATAGATTCCCGTTCGCCTGTACCATGCGGCCTCAAGCTCTTCCGCGTTGGGAAACAGTTCGGGATAATCCGCCTTGACCTGCCGCCAGCCTCCGGCCGGATCGCCAGCGCGGCCAATGCCGGCGTTGCCATCGAACGCGGCGGCAAGCTCGCCGTCGGCCATCATGTCGACCAGCGACCGGCCAGCCGGCGCATGGACGACATTTGGCGGCAGTCGCATGTGCGTGATGTGCTCCTCGTCATCGACGACCCAGGTCACTTTGGAGGAATCGACGCCGTAATCGTCGATGAGGATGCCGCGCGTCCAGACGCCCGTCGTGACGGAATAGGCGCGTACGCCGACCTTCTTGCCCTCAAGATCTCTCGGCGTGCGAATGTTGGCGTCGGGGCGAACGAGCAGCCCGCCATGATGGAAACGCCGCATCACGAAAATCGGCAGGGCGACGAAGGGCGCGCCGAGCGCGCGCGCGATGATGTAGGTCGTGGGCGCCAGTTCGCAGACGTCGAACTCGACCTGTCGCACCATCAGCCGGAACGCGGCGATCTGAGGGACAACCCTGACGAATTCCGCCTCCACGCCCTCGATCGGGATACGCCCGTCGAGCACGGCCGCCGTATGGGGATAATCCGCCACGGCGATCGTCAAATGAACCTTTTGCGCCAAGATCTGTCCCTGTTATCCATGCCGGCGCCGCGGGTCCTATTCCGCGGCCTGTCTTGAAGGCGCGGGCGTCGGACCAACATCGAACAACACGCGCGACGGCGCGAACCGTTCCGCTTTCAGTATCAGAAACACCGCCGTGCAGAAGACGCAAATCATCGGAATTGCCGCGAAATAGAAAAGGTAAGCGGCTGGAAGCGCGGTCGAGAGAATCGCTCCGCCGATGAGCGGTCCGAGGATCGATCCGATGCGCCCGATCCCCAGCATCCAGCCCGCGCCTGTCACGCGCGCATAGGTCGGATACATCGTCGCGGACGACATATTGAGGCAACTTTGGCAACCGACGGTGAAGAAGCCGGTGATGAACGTAATCATCATCAAAAGCGGTGGATGCGGACCGGCAAGCCCAAGCGAAATCACGGCGGCGCCCGCGCAGGCCGCGAAGATCGCGAGTACGCGAAAGGGAATGACCCTGTCCATCAGAAATCCGACCGAGATACCCGCGAAACCTGCCCCGACCTGAAACAGGCTCGCGATGAATACGCCCTGTTCCGTTGGCAAGCCCTGCTGCTTCGTCAGGATCGGAATCCAGTTGGTTAGGAGATAGAGATTTAGCAGCACGAAAAATGCCGCGATCCAGAAGGGCAACGTTATGACCGTCCGGCCCTCCGTGAAGAGTTGGCGAACTGGAAGCCCGCGCGGGCTCCGGTCCGGCGCCGTGAACCGTGTCCCCGGCATCAAGGCGAGCGTTGGAGCGAGTTTACCTACAATGCCGCGCATTTCCGAGTCACGATCACCTCTGCTGGCGAGAAAACGCAGCGACTCCGGCAGGAAGGCGATCAGCGCCAGCGCCATGACGAGCGCCGCGCCGCCACCAGCGACAAACACCGAGCGCCAGCCGAAATGTGGCATCAAGGCCAGCGTGATCCAGCCGGAAAGCGCGCTGCCGCCGATGAACCCGAGCGAACTGACGCCCATGATCGCGTAGCGTTTGCGATGGGGCATGTATTCGGCGACCATGGCGAGACTGTTCGGCATGGCCCCGCCGAACCCCAGTCCCGCGAGAAATCGCAATACGATGATCTGCGTAACGTCGGTCGCCCAGGCGATGGCCAGGCTGAAGGCGCCGAACAGCAGCACCGCGCCGATCATGACCGCGCGACGACCCACCCGGTCCGAAATCGGACCCACCAGCAGCGCGCCGCAGGTCATCCCGAGCAGGCCAGCCGAAAAAATCGGCCCCATCTGCCCAAGCGTCAGATGGAGTTCCTCCCGGATGCCCGGGCCGGTATAGCCAATCGCCTGGAGATCGATCCCATCGCACATCTGGAGCAGGATGCAGAGCCCGACAACGCGCGCCTGAAATCGGGAAAAGCGCCCCTCATCGATGACTCGACGGATGTCAACGATTTCCTCGCCGCTCATGGCCGCCTCCCCGATTTTGATCGATGGTAGCCGCGGCGCCCGCGTCTGTCATCCCCGGGGCCCGCGCGGGGTCTCGACAGAGCGGCCATTCTGCTCTATAGGCCCGGCCTCAACTCAAAACAGCGTTGCTAAACGCTCGCCCCCAAGGGGTGAAACAGCAAGGAATGCACTTATGGTTGATATCATCAAGGAGATCGACGCCGAACAGATGGCGGCGTTGAACCCGACGATCCCGGTTTTCGCCCCCGGCGACACGGTCATCGTCAACGTCAAGGTCAAGGAAGGCGATCGTTCGCGCGTCCAGGCCTATGAAGGTGTCTGCATCGCCCGCAATGGCGGCGGCATCAACGAGAACTTCACTGTTCGCAAGATTTCCTACGGCGAAGGCGTCGAGCGTGTATTCCCGCTTTTTTCGCCCAACATCGACTCGATCAAGGTTGTTCGTCGCGGCAAGGTGCGGCGCGCCAAGCTCTATTACCTGCGTGACCGTCGCGGCAAGTCGGCCCGTATCGCGGAAAAGATGGACACCGCCGCCGAGCGCGCCGTGAAGGCCGAAAAGAAGGCGGAGACCAAGGCCGCCACGAAAAAGGCGGACGCCGCCAAGAAGGCCGCCAAAAAGGCTTGAGCCAACAGGAATTCAAACGCGGCCCGACGGGCCGCGTTTTTGTTTGGGGGCGCCGATGACCACGGGCTTCTCCATTGTCCTGACCACCGCCGCGTCTGAAGCCGCGGCCGGGGCCATCGCGAACCGGCTGTTTGCGGACCGGCTGGCGGCCTGCGTACAGACCCTCCCCGTTCGCAGCGATTACGTCTGGAAGGGCGAAATCGCCCACGACGCCGAGCAGCTTTTGCTGATCAAGGCGAAGACCTCCGACTGGCCCGCCATCGAGGCCGCCATCCGCGACGTTCATGATTACGAGACTCCGGAAATCGTCCGCCTCGACATGGCCGACGCGTCTCGCGCCTATCTCGACTGGATCGCCGCGTCGACGCGCTGAATGCGCTTCGATCCAGATCAATGTATTCCCGCGCCCGTTCGGCCATGATGTTCCCAACGAAATGGCTTGCAGCGTCGGTCAGCGGCGCATCGCGGAGAAGAGGTTTTCATGACCGAGCACAATCACGCCGTTATCTGGATCGATCATCGCGAGGCGCGGGTCTTTCATTTCAACGCGGAAGACGTCGAGAAGCTGGTGCTTCATCCCGAGAACAAGCATACGCATCTGCACCACAAGGCCAATTCGATCGGCAGCGGCCATGCGGCGGAGGATCACAAATATCTCGCCGCGGTCACGGACGCGATCGGCGCGGCCCACGAGGTGCTGATCACCGGGCCGGGAAGCGCCAAGACCGAATTGATGAAGCACATGTCCAAACACGCGCCCAGGCGCCTCGATTCCATTCTTGGCGTGGAAACCGTGGACCATCCGACAGATGGCGAGCTTGTCGCCCACGCGCGCAAGTACTTCATGGCCGAAGATCTGAAAACGCCACAGAAATCCTGAGGCGGAATCATGCGAACGCGTGACATCGTGATGCGATTCGGGATAGCGGGCGCCTTTCTGTTGCTGTCGGAAATGGGGGTGGCGAGCGCCCAGACCACGGCTTCCGGCGATGGCGGGAAACTGGCCCGGACCTTCTGCAACGCCTGTCATCAGGTCGAACCGAACGCGGATGCGCCCAGCCCCAATCCCGAGGCGCCGCCCTTCGCGCGCATCGCAACGACGCCGGGCATGACCGATCTGGCGATTCGGGTGTTTCTGCGCTCGCCGCATTCCACCATGCCGAATTTCCTGCTCAGCGAGCCGGAAATCGATGGGGTGATCGCCTACATCAGGACGATGGGCGGGACCTGATCGCAGCTACGCGCCGAGCGGCGCGTTCAGCATCCAGCGGTGCCCGAAGGGATCGCGCAGGACGGCGAAACGCGTCCCCCAGAACGAATTGGTCGGCTGGGCCTCGCCCTTCGCGCCAAGGCCGGTGGCGCGGGCGAAGACCTCATCGACCTCGTTTGCCGCGGCGAATTCAAGACTGACCGACATGGTCACCGGTTCGCCGGGAATCGGCGTCCGGATGGCGCCGAATTCAGGAAAAGCGTCGGAAAGCATCACCGCCCCGCCATTGATCTCAAGTTCGCAGTGCAGGACGCGAACGCCATCGAGCGCCGGCATCAGCGCCTTCTGCCGCGCGCCGAACGCCGCGACGTAGAACGCGATGGCCGCGGCGGCGGGCGAGGCCGTGAGATAGGGGGCGACTTTCGGCCGTTCGCTCACTTGAATCAAACCTCCGGACTGGTTTCGCCTTTGAAAAGACGCCGAAATTTCGTCCGTGGCAATCACTGAATCGCTGGCGGCTTTCTTCTTTCGTCCGATCCCTGTAAAGACGAGCGCGAAATCCAATCCAGTTCCGCCGCACAGGCGATGGAGCCCCAAAATGGCGTCGACAAAAGCCCGCACACTCTACGACAAGATCTGGGACGACCATGTGGTCGAGGCCGATGCCGACGGCACGACCCTGCTCTACATCGACCGCCACCTCGTGCATGAGGTCACGAGCCCGCAGGCCTTCGAGGGCCTGCGCCTGAGCGGCCGCAAGGTGCGCGCGCCCAGCAAGACCCTGCTCGTTGTCGACCATAACATTCCGACCACCGATCGCTCCCAGCCGATCGACGATCCGGAAAGCAAGGCGCAGATCGAATATCTCGCCGAGAATGCGAAAATCTTCGGCCTCGAATATTATGATGGGCTCGATGTCCGGCAGGGCATCTGCCACATCATCGGGCCGGAGCAGGGCTTTACCCTGCCCGGCGTCACCATGGTCTGCGGCGACAGCCACACGGCGACGCACGGCGCGTTTGGCGCTCTGGCCCATGGCATCGGCACGTCGGAGGTCGAGCACGTCCTCGCCACGCAGACGCTGATCCAGAAGAAATCGAAGAACATGCGCGTCACGGTCAACGGCAAGGCGCCGCCGCATGTCACGGCCAAGGACATTATCCTCGCCATCATCGGCAAAATCGGCACGGCCGGCGGCACCGGCTGCGTCATCGAATATTGCGGACAGGCCATTACCGACCTCTCCATGGAGGGCCGCATGACCGTCTGCAACATGTCGATCGAGGCGGGGGCGCGCGCCGGCCTGATCGCCCCCGACGAAAAAACCTTCGAATACCTCAAGGGTCGCCCCAAGGCGCCCAAGGGCGCGCAATGGGAGCAGGCGGTGGCGTTCTGGAAGACGCTGCATTCGGACGCGGGCGCGCATTTCGACATCGACATCGAGCTCGACGCCGCCAACCTGCCGCCACTCGTGACTTGGGGCACCAGCCCCGAGAATGTGGTGTCGATCGACGGCGTCGTGCCGCGCGTCGAGGACGGGACCACCGAGGGCCGGCGGAATTCGATCCAGCGCGCGCTCGACTACATGGGCCTGAAGGGCGGCGAAAAAATCTCGGAGTTGCCGATCCAGCGCGTGTTCATCGGCTCCTGCACCAATGGCCGCATCGAGGATATGCGCGCCGCGGCCGCCGTCGCGAGGGGAGGCAAGGTCCACGCGGGCGTCAGCGCCATGGTCGTGCCGGGCTCGGGCCTTGTGAAGGCGCAGGCGGAAGCCGAGGGCCTCGACAAGATCTTCATCGAGGCGGGCTTTGAGTGGCGCGAGCCCGGCTGCTCGATGTGTCTGGCGATGAACCCCGACCGGCTCGCGCCGGGCGAGCGTTGCGCCTCCACCTCGAACCGCAACTTCGAGGGCCGTCAGGGCTTCAAGGGCCGCACCCACCTCGTGTCGCCCGCCATGGCCGCCGCCGCAGCCATCGCCGGCCACTTCGTGGACATCAGGACGTTTTCCTGATCCGACGCGGAAGGCATCCAAAGTTGCAATGGCCCGGCGCGCCCCGCCGGGCCTTTTTTTGACGTTTCGGGGCGCGCCATGAAATTAGGCCATCATGCCGGCGCCAATCCGTGCTTGTATGAAGGATGACACATTCAAATCCCCGCGCGCTTTTCCCGTTGAAGTCCCCATCCCTTGCCGACATCGAGGCCATGGCGGACGCCGCCTACGCGGCGCTGCCCGAGGCGTTCCAGCGTCTGTGCGAGGGCCTCGTGATCCAGGTAGAGGATTTTCCCGACGAGGAGACGCTCGACGAGATGGATTGCGAGACCGAATTCGACCTGCTTGGTCTGTTTCGCGGACGCGGCATGCCACATCGCGGCGCGGTCCCCGAAACCGGCGAGTTTCCCAACATGGTCTGGCTTTACCGCCGCCCGATCCTCGATTTCTGGGCGGAAAACGACGAAACCCTCGGCGCCATCGTCAACCATGTGCTGATCCACGAAATTGGCCACCACTTCGGCTTGTCGGACGCCGACATGGAGGATCTCGAACAGGGCGTGAAATAGCCGATACCAGCGAGTCGCTATGATGCTTCGTGTAAAGCGCAGGGGAACGTGACCTCCTCGGCGTCGAGCGCCGCGTCGAAACGACCGCAATGACCGCCTCCCTCGGCCGCCGAGGCGAAATATCGGCATCCGGCGCAGGGGAAAAATCCCGCGCCGGCGCCGCCCGCCAGATCATCGGTGATATGCGCGAGGGCCTGTCCCAGCGCGATGGCGTGCAGTGGCTGCAGGCGCCCGATCGCCGAAACGACGCTCTTCATCGGATCTGCCTCCAGCCTTGCGACGCCTTCCCGTGTCAGATCGAGTCGCACGGCGCGGCGGTCGCGCGGGTCGGGCGCGCGCGCCACCAGCCCCTTGCGCTCCAGCGCGATCACCGTTTGCGACGCTGTTCCCCGCGTCGTGGCGAGCCACAGCGCCACGCCGCTGGGCGAGCGCGAAAAACGGTTGACGCTCGCCAGACACCGCAGCGCATCCCATTGCGCGGGGTTCAGACCCGCCTCGTTTTCGCGTTCACGCAGGAGACGACCAATGCGTTCAAGGGCGCGGCTGGCCCGAATGGCCGTGGAAGGAGGCGAGGACATAAGCAATGCTAGCGACTCGTTAATTAACGGTTTGATAATTTCATGCGCTGAATTGGTATAAAATGGGCGAGACACGCCTTTCGGAAGAGATATTAGCGAGTCGCGTTCTTTTTCGGCGATCGATCGAAGGTCAGAAGCGACTTCCCTCGCCGCCGTCGCCTTGCTAGAAGCCTCCCATAACGGCTTTCCCGCCTCGAAGGACACGACCGGCCATGGACAAATTCACGACACTCGAAGGCGTCGCGGCGCCGATGAAAATCCGCAACATCGACACGGACATGATCGTGCCGAAGCAGTACCTCAAGACCATCAAGCGCACGGGTCTGGGCAAGGGCCTGTTCTCGGAGATGCGCTACAAGGAGGATGGCTCGGAGAACCCCGATTTCATTCTCAACAAGCCGGCTTATCGCAACGCCAAGATCATCGTCGCCGAGGATAATTTCGGCTGCGGCTCGTCGCGCGAGCACGCGCCGTGGGCGCTGCTGGACTACGGCATCCGCTGCGTCATCTCGACCAGCTTCGCCGACATCTTCTTCAACAACTGCTTCCAGAACGGCGTGCTGCCGATCAAGGTCTCGCGCGAAGACCTCGACAAGCTGATGGACGACGCCGAGCGCGGCTCGAACGCCACCCTGTCGATCGACCTGGAAAAGCAGGAAATCCGTGGCCCGGACGGCGGCGTCGTGAAATTCGACATCGACCCCTTCCGCAAGCATTGCATGCTCAACGGCCTCGACGACATCGGCCTGACCATGACGAAGGCCAAGGCGCTCGATGGCTACGAAAGTCAGCGGAAGGCCGAACGCCCCTGGATGTAAGCGCCTCGCGCGCGAACTCAGAGTTCGAGAGCGCCTAGATCGACAACGTCGCGCCCGGTGGGCGTGACGCCCCGCGCCCGCGCCTCGATCCGCCAGCCCCGAGCCGTCCTGTCGACGCGATAAAGATGATAGCCGGCCAGGTGCCTCGCGGTGCCTGGCACGGCCGAGGCGGAGCGCACGCCGACCACGGGCGCGGGACCGGACGGTCCCGGCAGATGCGCGACATGACCGCGATGATTGTGGCCATGCGCGATCAGTTCCGCGCCGTGCCGCGCGATGACCTCTTCAAACGCGCGCGCGTCGCGCAGACCCCGCCCCGGCGTGGCCCCGCCCCGCCAAGGTGGATGGTGGATCATCACCACGCGCGCGAGACCGCGCGCCCGGCAGTCGTCGAGAATGAGACCGAGACGCCGGAGTTGCGACGCGCCCACGCGACCCGACGCGAGAAACGGCGCCGTCGGCACGCCGGAACTGACGCCGATGAACGCCACCCCCGCGCGTTCCCGCACGTAGGGAAACGCATGCGCCTCGCCATGGTCGCCCGCCATCCACGGTGCGAAGGTGGACCCAAGCAAGGGCAACGCGCTGGCGACATAGGCGTCGTGGTTGCCCGGCACGAAACTGACGGAGTCCGGATTGCCCAGCGTCGCCATCCACGCGGCGGCGGGCGCGAATTCGCCGGGCAAGGCGATATTGAGGGCGTCGCCCGTCATCATCACATGATCCGGACGCTGGGCGCGCAAGTCATCGACCACGCGCGCGAGCATATCCATGTCGTGGATGGTCCGGCGACCGCGCCAGTTGAGAAAGCCGGTCAGGCGCTTGCCGATCAGTTCGCGCGCCCGGGGCCTCGGCAGCGGACCGAGATGGGGATCGGAGAGATGGGCGATCAGCAGGCTCACGGGCGCTCTGTCGCCGCTCCGGCGCCACAGGTCAAGAAAATAGGAGGGGACGGGCCACGCCCATCCCCTCCGGTCGTGTCGAAATCAGGCGACCAGCGGGCGCAAGGGCGAGCCGGGCTTGAACATCGAGAAATTCTCGGCGACCGCGTCGAGGCCCCAGACATGGCCGGCGCGCTTGACGAACAGGAAGATCAGCACCGTCGAATAGACGATATGATAGTCGACGATGAAGTTATTGGTGTTCTCGATGTAGGGCCATTCCATGTGAGCGGTCCAATACATCAGCAACAGGGCCACGCCGCAGAGCGAACTGACGCGCACCATGAAGCCGACGAGCAACGACAGACCAATCAGCAGATGGCCGTAACTGACCAGAAACGTCAGCACCGGATCGATCGATGGCGCGGTGAACACGGCGTAGACGTCGTGAAACGTCTTTGTTTGCTTGAGGAAGGCGGCCGCGCTGAATTTCGGATTGAAGACCTGATGCGACGCTGCGTAGAGGAAGGTCCACGCCATCAACATGCGGAAGATGAAGGCGAACGAACGGTCCGAGGCGCTCGTGGGAACGGTGTCTGACATGGGGTCGATGCTCCTGAATGAGACTGCGACCAAAGTAGCGCCCACCCGAACCATCGCCTTGATTCCGCGCAAACATATTGTCGTCATGTCCACGGTCGGCGGCTTTCGGGGCGATCAATCGATCACTGGCGTCGGCCGCCGAGCCGGGCTAGCTTGGTTTCGGCATGAACATTGCTGACCAATATCCGTTCATTCGACCGACGAGGACTCCATCATGAAGCCCGCTTTCGCCTCACTGTTTGCCCTGATGCTCGGCGCGGCCGCCATCGCCAACGCGAGTTCCGCGCGCGCCGAGGCGCTCGATGACATTCTCGCCGCCAAGGTCATCAAGATCGCCGTGCCAACCGATTATCCGCCTTTCGGCGCCATCGGCTCGGACATGCAGCCGCAAGGCCTCGACATCGACATGGCCAAGCTGATCGGCAAGGAATTGGGCGTCAAAACCGAACTCGTCGCGGTTTCCAGCGCCAACCGCATTCCCTATCTCCAGTCGAAGAAGGTCGATCTGGTCATTTCCACCCTCGGCAAGAACCCGGACCGTGAAAAGGTCATCGACTTCTCCGCCGCCTACGCGCCGTTCTTCATGGGCGTGTTCGGCGCCAGGGACGTGGCGGTGACCAAGCCCGACGAACTCATGGGCAAAACCGTCGGTGCGACGCGCGGCGCGCTGGAGGAGCAGGAGTTGTCGAAGCTCGCGCCCGCCTCGACCACCATCAAGCGCTACGAGGACAACAACGCGACCGTCGCCGCCTACGTTTCGGGACAGGTCGATATCTTCGCCTCGGGCAACGCGGTCGCCGCCGTCATCGCCGACCGCAGCGCCGCTCGCGCGCCGACGCTTAAATTCGTCATCAAGGACAGCCCCTGCTTCATCGGCCTCAACAA
>CAISJZ010000395.1 GCA_903885755.1 uncultured Hyphomicrobiales bacterium
CGCCCGATCTACCGTAAGACGTGGGACGCCCTGCTCGCGCGCGGCAAGCCGATTCCCGCGTGGATCATGCGCTTCTCGAAAACCTATGATGGCGTGACGGCGCCCGCCGACATGGTCACTGTCGACGGCGTCGCCTATCAAGCCTTCAACGTGTGCAGGCCGCACGCCTGCGACACCAATAGTCTGGAGGTATACTTCACCATCGATGGCGCCACGGCCTACGGCGCGATCCTGGACCCCGCGTCGCGCGATCTCCGATTTCTCGGCGCGCCGCCCGCGGCCGTCGCCGCGGCGCTGGCGGGCGCGTTGAAACCTTGAACCCGATTGTGTCGCGCGGCGTCAATTCGCCGATTTGATCCACGCGCGCGCCTGATCCCACTCAACCACCGGCAGTTTTCCGAGATTATCGGCGAAGTAATCGAATTGCCTGTCGCGCAATTCGTCGAACATGTCGTTCAACACGACATTGTCCCGGGTCAGCCTGAAAACGCCAACGCCGTAATCGATTTTCGCGATCCTGAAATCAATGCCCTCGGTGCTGGCAAGTTCGAAGGCCACCTTCCAGACATCGCCGGTCCAGGCGCCGCCGGACACAACGGGCACATGCTGCTCGATCCAGTCTCGCGGCATCATGTCGTGCAGCGCGATCCAGCCGCCCTTGTTCAACACGGGAATGGCGTTGACGATATCTCGCCTGACCTGATCGTAGGTGTGCAGCCCGTCGATAAATACAACATCGAACCGCGATGTGTTCCTCGCGAAAAACGCATCCGACGTGGTTCGTTCGGTACCGCCCGAGTACGGGTCCACGCCGACCTTGCTCGCGGCGGGCACGGCATTGAACATGACATCGAACTCGCATCCGATTTCGAGATAGGCCGGGTCCGCGAATTTCGAGACGAGCAGGTTGACGAGCGCGATGCGATTGAAGTGCGTCGCTTGCCAGTCCCAGTCAAACCGGCGGGGATCTGCATGGGCGGCATATTGGCGCTGCAACCGGTTTAGCCTGATCCGGTAAAGCGACGAATTGCGCCGCCAGAACTGATACAGCGCCAGATCCTTGTACCATTTCTTGCCGCGCTTTTCCGCCATTTCGCCCCCCAAAGGCTCATCCCGTCCGACAACCCGAGCTCTCGCCTACCACGACCCCGCGATAGTCGTCGAGCCAGCGGACGAGCGCGAATGGGCGCTGATGCATGCTCATGGCGCCGCGCGAGCGATCACGCGGATTTCGGCCTCTTCGCCGGTTTCGACTTGCGGGCGCCGTTGAGGGCGATCGCCTCGCGGACCAGCGCCTTGAAGGCCGCCGCGTCGACGATCTCGCCTTCGCCGATGTCGATCGCGCGGCGCGTGTTTCCCTCGAGGCTTGCATTGAAGAGACCATTTGGGTCCTTCAGCGAGGCGCCCTTGCCAAACGTCAGCTTCACGACCTTCTTGTAGGACTCGCCCGTGCAGATGATGCAGTCGCGCGACCAGACCGGCGTGCCCATCCACTTCCATTCCTCGACGACCTCCGTGTCCGCCTCGAGGATGAGCGCGCGCATTCTTGCGAGGGTTTGTCCGCGCCAGTCCGCGAGTTCGGCGATCCTGTTCGAGATGAGTTCCGATGCCGACTGGCCTTCGGCGGCGTCCACCTTTTTCATGCTCTCCTCCCGATGATCCCGGATGATTTTTATCCCGGGCGCCAAAATTGGCGGGCCCAACGGCGATGCGCTTGCCGTGAGTTCCGTCAGGTCGCCAAGCGCCTCGGAAGCGCGATAAAAGACAAAAAGGACTTGATAGTTGCCGCCCATTGGCCCCGTGGCCATGACAATCGTCGATGACTGCACCGAGAAAAAATAGATCAACAGCAGCGATACCACGCCGAAGACACAGAAGGTCGCGACCAATCCCCTGAACAGATGGCCCCGGTTGAAGCCAAGCATGAATGCCCCTGTTTACGCCAATTACGCGATCGCCGGCTCACCGCTTCGCGCGGTGTCCCGGGGCAAGCTCCTGATGGAATGGCTTTCAAAGCTAGGCGGATTTAAAATCAAAAGATAGGGCCCGGACCCTGCCCGACATTGGCCAATCGCGCCGGGACGGCGTAGCATTCATGGCGATTGAACATGATTCAGAAAAGCGAGGGGGGAAGCCATGTCCAGAGTCTTGATGATTGGCGCGTTGACGGCCTGTCTCGTGGCGCCCGCCGCGCGGGCCGAGGGCA
>CAISJZ010000396.1 GCA_903885755.1 uncultured Hyphomicrobiales bacterium
CAGCTTTGGGGGAGCGCTCCGGCGTCCCTTCGGGCTTGCGCCCTTCATCATTCGTCATGTTTGACACTCCGGTTGAGGTTAAATTTACCTCAGCCGAGTGTCTCATCTATCCGTGCCGCACCCCAATTATCGCCGCGCGCGAGCCTTCAATGCTCCCATGAAAAATCTCGTCTTCCTGTTCATTGCCGCGGTCTCCGCGGTCATGGGCTTTCTCTTCCTGCAACCGGTCTGCGCGGGCGGCCTGGTGGTGCGCGACGAGGCGCAATGCCGCGCCACGGCGGGTTTCGACGCCACCTTCTGTCGCGACGCTTTTGGCCGAGCGACGGAGATCGCGCGCGGCTCCGGACCCTCCTACAGCCAGCGCAACGATTGCGACGCCCAATGGCCCGCCTGCGTCGAACACGCCGGGGGCTGGGGCCCAAAGCCCTCGGCATGGTGCCTCGTGCGGGACGGCGCGGGGATGGCGAAACGGATCGAACCGCAATACGACAGGCGCGGGTGAGGGGGCATTGAAGGAGCCATTCATGAGCAAACCACTGGCCCTGATCGTCGGCGTCGGCGATGGCCTCTCTGCCTCGCTGGCGCGGCTTATGGCCCGCGAAGGTTACACCCTGGCTCTGGCCGCGCGGAACACCGCCAAAATCGCCGCGCTTGCCGCCGACACGGGCGCAACGGTCCATGCCTGCGACGCTTCGGACCCGGCGTCGGTGGCGGGGCTGTTTGCCGCGCTGCCCTCGACCCCTACGGTTGTGATCTACAATCCGTCCTATCGCGTGCGTGGAGCGCTGATCGATCTTGATGCCGCCGAGGTCAAAAAGACCATTGAAGTCTGCGCCTTCGGGGCCTTTCTCGTGGCGCAGCACGCGGCCCGCGGAATGCTCGCGGCGGGCGGCGGGACAATTATCTTCACCGGCGCCTCGGCGGGCGTGAAGGGCTATGCGAAGTCCGCGCCCTTCGCCATGGGCAAGTTCGCCCTGCGTGGACTGGCGCAATCGATGGCGCGGGAACTACATCCCCAGGGCGTACATGTCGCCCATGTCGTGATCGATGGAGGAATTAAATCCGCGCGCCGCCCGGACGACAGCGGCCGCGACGCCATGCTCGACCCCGACGCTATCGCTGAGAATTACATGCATTTGATCCACCAGCCGCGCTCGTCGTGGAGCTGGGAAATCGAGGTCAGGCCATGGGTGGAGACGTTTTGAGGCCTGACTTGCGCCTTGCCTTGGCTCCCAACCTTCGCTAGCCCAAGGCCTTCCCGAGGCCGGAAACCGACCATGCCCGCCAATCCCATCGTCACCATCGGCTCCGGCGCCTCGCGCGTCGCCTTCGGCCAGAGCCTGCCGCTGGCGATCATCGCCGGCCCTTGCGCCATGGAAAGCCGCGAACACGCGCTGTTCATGGCCGGGGCGCTCCGGGATATCGCGCAACGGCTCGGGATCGGCCTCGTCTACAAATCCTCCTTCGACAAGGCCAACCGCACCTCGCTGGAGGGCAGGCGGGGCCTTGGCCTCAAGCAGGCCATGCCGGTCTTCGCCGAGATCAAGGAAAAGTTCGGGCTTCCCGTGCTGACCGACGTTCACGAGAATGACCAATGCGCCGCCGTGGCGGAGGTCGTCGACGTGCTGCAAATCCCTGCGTTCCTCTGCCGGCAGACCGATCTGCTCATCGCCGCGGCGAAAACCGGCAAGCCGGTCAACGTCAAGAAGGGGCAGTTTTTGGCGCCCTGGGACATGAAAAACGTCGTCGCCAAGGTAGTTGGCGCCGGCAACGCCGATGTGCTGGTGACCGAGCGGGGCGCGAGTTTTGGCTACAACACGCTGGTGACCGACATGCGCGCCCTGCCGATCATGGCCGAAGAGACCGGCGCGCCGATCATCTTCGACGCCACCCATTCGGTGCAGCAGCCGGGCGGGCAGGGAACCTCCTCGGGCGGCCAGCGGGAATTCGTGCCGGTGCTGGCGCGGGCGGCGGTGGCGGTCGGCGTCGCCGGCGTCTTCGTCGAGACCCACGACAATCCGGCTCAGGCGTTCTCCGATGGTCCCAATCAGGTGCCGCTCGCCGAGTTCGAGGCGCTGGTGGCCCGGCTCATGGCCTTCGACCGGCTTGCGAAGGGCCTGTGAGCCGTCACACTATCGTCAGAGCCCGCCGTTAGGCCGCACGCGTGAACGCCAGCGACTTCAGCTACGCCGATCCATCGGACCCCGCGTGGAAACGCCTTGCTATTTCCGCCGTCGAGGTCGCGACTGGTCGCGAAAAACTGAAAAAGCTCTATTTCGCGCGGCAGGGCCAAGGCTGGGGCGAAGCAGGCTTCTTCGAGACCGCCATCGCCGCGCTTTCGCTTGAGCTTCGCTTTGACACAGACCGGCTGGCGGCGATCCCCAAAACCGGGCCGCTGGTCGTTGTCTCCAATCACCCCTTTGGAGTGCTCGATGGCATCGTCATGTGCGCGCTGATGGCGCGGGTGCGCCCTGATTTCCGCGTGCTGACCAACGCGGTGCTGCTGCGCGCGCCCGAGATGCGCGAAAAAGTGTTGCCGATTGATTTTTCCGAGACTGGCCCCGCGCGGCGCATGAGCGCGGCGAGTCGCGGCCAGGCGATCGAGCATATCCGGGATGGCGGCTGCGTGGTCATCTTTCCCGCCGGCGCGGTCGCGACGTCTCCCGACAGGCTGGGGCGGCGAGCGGCGGAGGACGGGCCGTGGACGCCGTTTCTCGCCCGCCTGGTGGCGGCGGGACAGGGGCCGGTCGTCCCTTTTTATTTCCCCGGCCAGAACTCGCGCCTGTTCCAGATTGCCAGCCACGTCAGCCTGACCGCTCGGCTGTCGCTGTTCTTCCATGAGGTGCGACGCCGGATCGGAACTCCGTTCCCCGTCGAGATCGGCAACGCGATACCCTATGTGGAACTGGGAGGGTTCCGCGACCGGCGCGATCTGGTGGCGGCGCTGCGCGCCATGACCATGGCGCTGGCGCCCCCGTCGATCTATCCGCGGCCGCGATAGGGCGGCACGCCCTGATCGGGCAGCCAGAGCCCTTCGGGCGCCCTGCCCGTTTGCCAGAAGACATCGATTGGCATCCCGCCGCGGGGGTACCAGTAGCCGCCAATACGCAAATATTTTGGTTGAAGAACCCTCGCCAAGTCCTTGCCAATTCTCACGGTACAGTCTTCATGAAAGGCGCCATGATTGCGGAACGAACCCAGATAAAGCTTGAGCGATTTCGACTCAACCAGCCAGTCGCCGGGAGCGTAGTCGATGACGAGATGAGCGAAATCCGGCTGTCCCGTGACCGGACACAGCGAGGTGAACTCCGGCGCCGTAAAGCGCGCGAGGTAGTCGGTGCCGGCCTGCGGGTTCGGCACGCGATCGAGTTCCGCCTCGTCGGGCGAGGCGGGCAGGGCGGCGTGCTGGCCAAGCAGGTTCGGCCCGTCGTGGGATTTGGTGACCATGGGCGAGTGATAGGTCGGGACCGCGAGCCAATCAATCCCGACCCGCCGGAGGCGCCAGCCTATTCTTTGTACATGCCGCCGGGCCGCCGATGGGATAGGCTGCCGCCATCGCCCCGGATCGCTCAATCGCGCCGGCCCCGCGCAAAAGACTTCCCGTCGATTTCGACCCGTTCGCAGCCAGAGGCGACCGGCGCTTTGCAGGAAATCGCATGAAGATTCACGTCGGCTACGAGATCATCTACGACTTTCCCAAGCCGACGCCGGTGATCGTGCTGTTGGGATCGCATTTCACCCGCGCCTCGGATGTCATCACCTCGGATTTCCTGACCACCGAGCCGGCAATCCCAATCACGCCGTATCGCGATGGCTTCGGCAACTGGTGCAGCCGCTTCGTGGCGCCGACCGGGCGGATGCGCCTTCTCGCCGACGGCGTCATTCGCGACACCGGCATGCCCGACGTGGTCGCGCCTAATGCGATCCAGCACAATGTCGAGGACCTGCCGGCGGAAACCATCGTCTATCTCCTCGGCAGCCGCTATTGCGAAACCGACCGCCTGTCGGACCTCGCCTGGCAACTGTTCGAGGCGGCGCCGTCGGGCTGGGGGCGGGTGCAGGCGATCTGCGACTACGTCCACAACCACATCGTCTTTGGCTATGAACACGCGCGGGCGACCAAGACCGCGTGGGAAGCCTGGAACGAAGGCAGGGGCGTGTGTCGCGATTACGCCCACCTCGCCATCGCCTTCTGCCGCTGCATGAACATTCCCGCCCGCTACTGCACCGGCTATCTCGGCGACGTCGGCATGCCGCCGCCCTATGGCCCCATGGATTTCGCCGGCTGGTTCGAGGCGTTTCTGGGCGGGCGCTGGTACACGTTCGACGCCCGCAACAACATGCCCCGCATCGGGCGCATCCTCATCGCGCAGGGCCGCGACGCCGCCGACGTGCCGATCACCCACACTTTCGGGCCCAACACTTTGGTGAGCTTTCGGGTCTGGACGGACGAGGTTGTGTAAACCAAGGCCTTTCGTCGCACTTCCCCAAGAGCCTCAAAGCCCCTAAAAGCGCGCGAGATCACCAGCGCCAGGGGCCCCCATGACCGCCATCGTCGATATCCACGCCCGCGAAATTCTCGACAGCCGCGGCAATCCGACCATCGAGGTGGACGTAACCCTTGAAGACGGCGCCTTCGGCCGCGCCGCCGTGCCCTCGGGCGCCTCCACCGGCGCGCACGAGGCGGTTGAGCTGCGCGACGGCGACAAGGCGCGCTTTGGCGGCAAGGGCGTACTGAAGGCGGTCGAGAGTGTTAACAACGATATTTTCGAGGCCATCGGCGGCCTCGACGCCGAGGATCAGCCGGGCATCGACGCGGCAATGATCGCCCTCGACGGCACGCCCAACAAGGCGCGCATCGGCGCCAACGCCATTCTCGGCGTGTCGCTGGCGGTGGCCAAGGCGGCCGCCGAAAGCGCCAGTCTGCCGCTTTACCGCTATGTCGGCGGCGTCAACGCCCACGTTCTGCCGACGCCGATGATGAACATCGTCAATGGCGGCATGCACGCCGACAATCCCATCGATTTCCAGGAATTCATGATCATGCCCGTCGGCGCCTCATCGCTGCGGGAAGCCGTGCGCTGGGGCGCGGAAGTGTTTCAGGTGCTGAAAGCCGGCCTCAAGAAGGCCGGGCACAACACCAATGTCGGCGACGAGGGCGGTTTCGCGCCAAACCTGCCGTCGGCGGAAGCCGCGCTCGACTTCTGCATGAAGGCCATTGCGGACGCCGGCTTCCAGCCGGGGCAGGACATCTGCCTGGCGCTCGATTGCGCCGCGACGGAATTCTTCAAGGGCGGCAAATACGTCTATGACGGCGAGGGCAAGACCCGTTCGATCGACGAGCAGGTGAATTATCTGACCAAGCTCGTCGGCGATTATCCCATCGTCAGCGTCGAGGACGCCATGTCAGAGGACGACTGGGATGGCTGGAAGCTGCTCACCGACGCCA
>CAISJZ010000397.1 GCA_903885755.1 uncultured Hyphomicrobiales bacterium
CGCCGCGACCGACAACGCCAATCAGGTTGGAATGATCGGGGCGCTTTAGGCGCGGCGATCATTGCTTGGGCGGATTGCGCATGTAGTCATTGATGAAATCGCGCATCTCCGGCGCCACCACCAGCATCTCTCGGACATGCGTGTTCAGGTCCGCGGCGGTCGAGTACTCCGGAACGAACTCGATCGCGCCCATCGCCTCCACCGCGAACTCCTTGTCGTTGGCGAGCCCCTCGATGCCCTTGCGCAAAGCCTCGACCGCGGCTGGCGGAATGCCAGGCGGCAGCACAACCACGCGCAGCAACGTGGCGTTCATGTCATAGATGGCGCGATAGGCGTCCCAGAATTTGCCGGAGGGCAGGGCGCCCTTGATCCGTTTATAGAGTTGCGGGAACGGCTGGATGGACAGTCCCTCGAGCTGCCGCGATTTTGGCGGATGATCGCTGACGTCGTCCTCGTCGTAGAAAATCGGCATGACCTCGCCCGATCGAACCATGGTGGGTTCCACGAGCGAACGGTAACTCGGCGGCGATTCGGTGAACATGTTGATCTCGCCGCGTTGCAGGGCGAGGCGCGCCGGCGGGCTGCTGCGATAGCCGGTCACGTATTTGAAGGGCACGCCGAGCATGTCGAGCGCCAGCCGCAGGCGCAGATCCTTCGACGTGTCCGCGCTCAGGCCGCCCGCGATCACGCCCTGCGCCTTGGCGATGTCGGCCGCCTCATGGAGGCCCGGCGCGATGTCCGTCCGCGCGTAGTGAATGGTGGTGCCGGAACTGGCGGCGAGGAATTCGTAGGTGCGAAAATCAACGCGCCAGCGCGCCGGATCGCTCGCGTACATCCACGCGACGCCGGTGAGATAGCCAACGACGGATCCATCCCTTGGCGCGATTTCGCCCATGTATTGCGCGCCCACAAGGCCGCCCGCGCCATCCATGTTTTGCACGATGATGGTTGGATTTCCGTCGACGTGCCGCGCGAGATACTTGGCGAACAGGCGTCCCTCGATGTCCGTGGGGCCGCTGACGGCGAAGTTGATGAGAACAGTCAGGCGCTTGCCCTTGTAGTAGGGCTCTTGCGCGCGCGCTGGCGCGGCCGCAGCTCCGGCAACGAGGAACGCAACCGCGAGCCGGCGAGCCGTTCTGAAAAAACTCGTCATCTTTCCTCCGTTCGCGCGCCGCTTGTCTGGCGGTCATTCCTTCGCCCAGCCGACTATATCGATTGGCGTTGACTATCCAACGCGGCGTTCAACCTGGCGCGCGCCGCCAGATCGAACAGACCCCCTCCGCCTGGGCCACCGGCGTGATCCAGCTTCTGAAAAACTCGATGCTGCGCTCGTGCGCGCGCCGGGAGTAGGCGCCCGTCGCGTCTTCCACGATGACGGAATAATACCCCAGCGCCGCCGCGTGCCGCGCGGTGAATTCGATGCCGATGTCGGTCGTGGCGCCCGCGAGAACGAGCGTCCTGATTCCGAGCGTCTTCAGCCGGAGATCAAGCGGCGTATCCACGAAAAGCGACGGCTGGCTCTTGTCCAGGACGACGTCGTCGGGTCGCGGCGCGAAGCCGTCGAGAAAACCGGTCTCCTCCATGCCTTCCTGCATCGTTGGCGACAGTTTCGAGGGATGATCGACCCCTTGCTTCTTCATGAGGAAAAGCAGAAACGGTCCGCTCGTCAGATGCAGGGGCGGCAGCACATGCCGGCTCCAGATGACGGGTACATTGGCCAAACGCGCGGCCTCGATCAGCCGCCGCGCCGCGTCCTCCAGTTGTATGCGATTGATCGCCTTGCCCGCCAGTCCCTTCTGCATGTCCCACAGGACCAGCGCCGTCGACGCCGGCGCGACGAATTCGTCGAGCGAAATCGGTACGGAGCGCATCGCGCCATTGCGATCAACGGTGGACAAGGCTTTCTCCCTCGATGCGCTGGTCCTTCAGCGTGGACCAAGAAACCGGCGAAAAACCGCGGCAACGACCGATCCGGCGACCGCGATGGCGACGAGTGGAAGCCAGAGCAGCAACGCGCCCGCGAATAACAGAACCAGCGCGGCCAGCACGATCAGGATGATCAGCAGGGCGAGGACAAGCCCGAACGGTCCGATGCGCCTGATATGAAACATCCGCGCGCCACCCCTCCCGAAGGCGGGGTCAAGCGTCTCGCCTCCGCGCCAGGGATCGTCAGCGCCCGGCGGGATGATTTCCGGCTCCCGCCGCGGCGCGTCGCCGCCGTGCGTCCAGGGGTCCTGCGCCATGCCGAAGGCTCCGTTCCGTCATCCCGTAGTCTAGCGCGAAATGGGAATCGAAGGCCATGGGCGACCTTAACGAAGTGATCTCAGGCAGCGCGACCAACGGTATCGAGCGTTTGTACCGCCGCGGCCGCATGGCGCCGCAACGTGGCGACCCGATCAATCAGTTCTGCGTCGCCAGCGGTCTCGACGCCATGCGCGGCTTCGGCGGCCTGGATCGCGCCGAACTGGCCGAAAAGCCCCCTCAATTGGTGCGCGGTCGCTCTTGCCGCCTTTGGATCATCTTGGATGAAGGGTTCACTCAGCCGTTCCATGCGCGCGTTGATATTCTCGATGCACTTGTCGAGAAGCCGAAGGAAGCTGTCCGCGCCGATATCGCCGCGCATTTCCTTGAGGGCCTCGACATCGAAGGCCGCGAGGCTTTGCGCCTCGACAGCCATTTCCGCCGATTGCTGCTCCAGGCCTTGCGTCTGTCGGTCAAGCGCTTGAGCGAGGTCGCGCTTGCGGATCGGCTTTGTTAGAAAGTCCGACGCGCCGGCGCGCATCGCCGCTTCCATGTCGCTCTTCTGCGCGAAGGCCGTCAGCGCGATGATTGGCGTGGTCGCGTGCCGTCCGCCGAGCGCCCTGATCTGGTCTGCCCCCTGAAAAGTGATCCTCCCTGAAGTATGGCTTTTGGGCCAGTTGGAGGACTGCGA
>CAISJZ010000398.1 GCA_903885755.1 uncultured Hyphomicrobiales bacterium
CAGCGGATTCCCCTGGCTCCATAGGCTTCCGCGAGCTTGACGAAATCGGGCAGCGAATCCGTATAGCTCTCGGCGTAGCGACCGCCGTGCAGCAGTTCCTGCCACTGACGAACCATGCCCATGTACTGATTGTTCAGGATGAAAACCTTGATCGGCGCACGATATTGCCGCGCGGTCGACAGCTCCTGAATGTTCATGAGAACCGAGGCGTCACCCGAAATGTCGACGACGAGCGAGGTCGGGTGGGCCATCTGAACGCCGACCGCGGCCGGCAAACCGTAGCCCATGGTGCCGAGCCCGCCCGAGGTCATCCAGCGGTTTGGCTCCTCGAAGTGATAATACTGCGCCGCCCACATTTGATGCTGGCCGACCTCTGTCGTGATGTAGCAGTCGCGATCCCTGGTCAGTTCATAAAGGCGCTGGACGGCGTATTGCGGCTTGATGGTCTTTTTCGAGGGGCGATAGGCGAGCGACTTGCGCGCCCGCCAGTGGTCGATTTCCTTCCACCACGCCGCGAGAGCCGGCTTGTCTGTCTTGAAGCCGCCATCGCGCCACGCGCGAACCATGTCCGCGAGCACGTTTCCGCAATCGCCGACGATCGGCACGTCGACCCGCACGTTTTTGTTGATGGACGAGGGGTCGATGTCGATGTGGATTTTTTTCGACCCCGGCGAGAAGGCGTCAAGCCGCCCGGTGATGCGGTCGTCGAACCGCGCGCCGACGCAGATCATCAGATCGCAATCATGCATGGCGTTGTTGGCCTCGAACCTGCCGTGCATGCCGAGCATCCCGAGCCACGCCTTTCCCGACGCGGGATAGGCGCCCAGACCCATAAGGGTCGAAGTGACGGGAAAGCCCGTCAGTTCCGCCATTTCCCGCAACAGCTTCGAGGCGTCCTTGCCCGAATTGATGACGCCGCCGCCGGTGTAGAAGATCGGCTTTTTCGCGGCGGCCATCATCTCGACGGCTTGCCGGATCCGGTCGGGATCGCCGTTCATGCGGGGCCGATACGTCTTGTGGCCCGACATCTCAGGCATCTCGTACATGCCCGTGGCGAACTGCACGTCCTTGGGCAGGTCGACCACGACGGGACCCGGACGCCCACTCCTGGCGACATAGAAGGCTTCGTGGAGGATGCGCGGCAAGTCCTCGATGTTGCGAACGAGATAATTGTGCTTCGTGCAATGGCGCGTGATGCCAACCGTGTCGCATTCCTGAAAGGCGTCGGAGCCAATCAGGTGCGTCGGCACCTGCCCGGTGAGGCACACCAGCGGGATGGAATCCATCAAGGCGTCGGTGAGGCCGGTGACGGCGTTGGTGGCGCCGGGGCCAGACGTCACCAGCAGAACGCCGACCTTGCCGGTCGAGCGGGCATAGCCCTCCGCCGCGTGGGCCGCGCCGCCCTCCTGCCGCACCAGCACGTGACGGACAAAATTCTGATTGAAGATCGCGTCGTAGATCGGCAGAACCGCGCCGCCGGGATAGCCGAACACCGTGTCGACGCCCTGATCCTTCAGCGCCTCGACAATCATTTCCGCTCCGGTCATCTCTTTCGCCATCTCTCGTCTCCGTCTGGTTCCGCGTCATCAGTGGGAATTTTGGACAATAAAAAAGGCCCACTCGGGGGCCTCGGTAAGCGCCATCGGCGGGACATCGAGCTTAGGCTCGACCCGACTCCGGCGCTCTCGTTACGATCAGGTCCGCGCGCATGCGCCTCTCCATTGATGGTCGTAATTGATAAACGAGCGGGTCGCGGCG
>CAISJZ010000399.1 GCA_903885755.1 uncultured Hyphomicrobiales bacterium
CGCCATTGCGTATTGAAGCCGGCGTTCCAGAAAGTCTGGCCCTCGCTCGCCTCGCAGATCATCATCGTCATGCTGGGCTCGTCGGTGGTGTCGCAGATTTCCGCCGAGGACCTGACCTACGCCGCGAACTTCATCCAGTCGCGCAATTTCCGCGCCTTCGAGGTCTATTTCGTCGTCGCGCTTTTGTATCTGGCCCTCGCCATCGTCACGCGCGCGCTGCTGCGTGGCCTCGGCGCCAAGTTGTTCCCGAGGGTCTGAGCCATGTCGGACTTCTCCTTCTGGGTAATCTTTTCCAATCTGCTGCTGGCGACGCGCTGGACCATCGCGCTGTCGCTCATCGCCTTTGTCGCCGGCGGCGTCGTCGGCCTGCTGCTGCTCTTCGCGCGAATGTCGAAAATCAGACCATTGACGATGATCGTCTCGCTCTACATCGAATTCTTTCAGGGCACGCCGCTGCTCATGCAACTGTTCATGCTGTTCTTCGGCGTGGCGCTGTTCGGCATCGAGATCAGCCCCTGGGTCGCAGCGTCGCTGGCGCTGACGCTGTGGACCAGCGCGTTTCTCGCCGAGATCTGGCGCGGCTGCGTTGAATCCGTGCCAAAGGGCCAATGGGAAGCCGGCTCCAGCATCGCGCTCAACTACATCGAGCAGATGCGTTACGTCATCCTGCCGCAAGCCCTGCGCATCGCCGTGCCGCCGACCGTCGGCTTTTCCGTGCAGATCGTGAAGGGCACGGCGCTCGCCTCGATCATTGGTTTCGTTGAACTGACCAAGGCCGGCACGATGCTCAACAACGCGACATTCAAGCCCTTCCTCGTCTATTCACTCGTTGGGCTCATCTATTTCTGCCTGTGCTATCCGCTTTCGGTCGCCGCCAAATCACTCGAAAGGCGCCTCAATGCCGCTCGTTAGCATCAACGATGTCCGCAAGCGCTTCGGCGCGAACGAGGTGCTCAAGGGTGTCTCGGTCTCCGTCGAAAAAGGCGACGTGGTCGCGATCATCGGCCGCTCCGGCTCCGGCAAGAGTACGCTGCTTCGTTGCATCAACGGGCTTGAGACGCACGATTCCGGCAAGATCAGCGTCGACGGCATCGAGGTTGGCGGCGTGAAGACCGACATGCGCGAATTGCGTCGTCACGTCGGCATGGTGTTCCAGCAGTTCAACCTGTTTCCGCATCTGACGGCCGCCGGCAATGTCATGCTGGCGCCCCGCGTCGTCGAACGCGCCAGCGAGAAAGACGCGCGCGAACTCGCCGCCGCGCTGCTCGCCAAGGTTGGTCTCGCCGACAAGCTCGACGCCTATCCCAGCCAGCTTTCCGGCGGCCAGCAGCAGCGCGTCGCCATCGCCCGCGCGCTGGCGCTGAAGCCGAAGGTCCTGCTCTGCGACGAGATCACGTCGGCGCTCGATCCGGAACTCGTCAATGAAGTGCTGCGCGTCGTCGAGCAACTGGCCGCCGAAGGCATGACGCTCATTCTCGTCACCCACGAAATGCGCTTCGCGCGCGACGTCGGCACCAAGCTGGTGTTCATGCATCAGGGCCAGGTGCATGAGGAGGGGCCGCCAAAGGACCTGTTCGCTTCGCCGCGCACGCCGGAACTCAAACAGTTCATCGGCGCGATTGGCTGAACGCCGTTATTCCGCCGGGGTCGGTCACGAACCGCCAATCAAAATGCCAGCGGCAAGCACGATCACGCCGCCAAGCACGATCTGGAACACAGCCTGCAGAAATGGCGTGTCCATGTAACGCGTGCGAATCCAGGCGATCGCCCACAGTTCGAAAAACACCACGACGCCAGCGATTCCCGTCGCATACCAGAAGGCGTTCGGCCAGGAATCCGGGACGAGATATGGCAATGTATGGCCAAGCCCGCCAAGCGCCGTCATCAACCCGCAGATGCCGCCACGCAGCCACGGCGAGCCGCGGCCCGTCAGTGAACCGTCGTCCGACAGGGCCTCGGCGAATCCCATGCTGATGCCCGCGCCGATGGCGGCGGCGAGACCAACGAGAAACGTCTCCCAGTTGTGGTGGGTCGCGAAGGCGGCCGCGAACAGGGGCGCCAGCGTCGACACCGAGCCATCCATCAGGCCCGCGAGGCCCGGCTGCACATATTGCAGCACGAACATGCGATGACGGGTGCGGTCTTCTTCCTCGCGCACGTTTTCGGTGAGGAGCGATTTTTCCAGTTCGTGCGCGTGGGTTTCGTGGGTCTGCTCGACCTCGGCCAGATCGCCCAGCAGCTTGCGGATTTCGACATCGGTCGTCTGCGTCGCCGCCTTCTGGTAGAAGCGCGCCGCCTGGAATTCCATCGCCTCCGCTTCCTTGCGGATCGTGTCGAGCGGCAGGTTGGACGTCAGCCAGATTGGCCTGCGCTTGAGGAAGCCCTTGACGTCATCGCGACGGATCGGCGGCAGTTTCGGCCCGAACCGCTGTTCGTAGATTTCCAGCAGCATGCGGCGATGGTTTGTTTCCTCTTCCGCCATTTCGTCGAAGACCTTGGCGGAGGTGGGATAGCGCTCGCGCAAATCGTCCGCGAAGGTCATGTAGATCCGGGCGTCTTCCTCCTCCGACGAGATCGCGACCGCGAGAATCTCGCGCGGTGTGAGCTCGGCAAAGGCTTTCATGGGAGGCTCCGGACCAGACTGGAATGTTTCTAAACACTGGGGTGGTTATGATCAATACGCCCGGCGGGACGGGCCCGGATCAAACCCATGCAACCATCGACGCCAAAACGGCTCTTCACCTACGCCACCTACCGACTGCTGCACGTCATGAACCGGCTGGTGCGCCCGCTGACACTGGGCGCGCGCGCCGTGGTGATTGACGCGGAGGACCGCGTGTTCCTCGTGCGGCACTCCTACGTCCCCGGTTGGCATTTCCCCGGCGGCGGGGTCGAGCCCGGCGAACCGGTCCTCGAGGCGCTGGCCCGCGAACTCATGGAGGAGGGCAATATCGCGCTGGACGGGCCGGCCCGGCCGCACGGACTGTTCTTCAACGATTTCGCGTCCGAACGCGATCACGTCATGGTCTATGTCGTCAGGGCGTTCCACCAGACGGCCCCGACCGCGACCGGCCTCGAAATTCTCGAAACAGGCTTCTTCCCGCGCGACCGGTTGCCGGACGGCGTAACGCGGGCCTGCCGCGACAGGCTGGCGGAGATCTTTGATGGCGCGCCGGTCTCGACGCGCTGGTGAGCCAGCACGGTCGACCGAGGCGTTCGCCCTGATCAGACGAACACGACCTTGACGATTTCGTAGCTCTTGCCGCCGCCCGGCGCGAGAACCTCGACGGTGTCGCCGACCTTCTTGCCGATCAGCGCGCGCGAGATCGGCGAGGAGATCGACACCTTGCCGCTCTTCACGTCGGCTTCGCTGTCGCCGACGATCTGATAGACCTTCTTTTCCTCGGTATCCTCGTCGATGAGCGTCACGGTCGCGCCAAACTTTACGGAATTGCCGCTCAGCTTGCTGACGTCGATAACCTCCGCGCGGGAAATCTTGTCCTCGAGATCGGCGATATGCCCCTCGTTATGGGACTGCGCTTCTTTCGCGGAGTGATATTCGGCATTCTCGGAGAGATCTCCGTGGCTGCGCGCCTCGGAAATCGCCTGGATGATGCGCGGGCGCTCCTGCTGCTGACGCCGCTTGAGTTCGGCTTCGAGCGCGGCGTAACCACCGGCGGTCATCGGAATCTTTTCCATCGTCCTGTCTTTCCATGTCTCGCTTCGGCCTCGTGTCCGGGGACAACCCCCAAAAACGGGAAAAGCTCGCCGCCCGCGGCGCATGGCCCCGCGAACGCTCAACCAACCGAATCATAAAACCATTCACCGATCCCGACGGGATCAGGCGAAATAATCCTGCAATGCGCGCACCTGGAGGTCGCCGCCCTTGTAGGCCTTGACCCCCTGCGACGCCGCGATCGCTCCTGCTAGAGTGGTGTAGTAAGGCACCTTATGCAAGAGGGCGGCGCGCCTGAGGGAACGACTGTCCGCCAGAGCCTGCGCGCCCTCCGTCGTGTTGAAGACCAACTGGATCGCGCCATTCTTGATGGCGTCGACCACATGCGGGCGCCCCTCGGATACCTTGTTGATTTTCTGGGCTGAAATGCCCTCGCTCTCGAGGAACCGGGCGGTCCCGCCGGTGGCGACGATTTTGAACCCGAGCTCGCCCAGCATTCGCATCGAAGCCACGATCCGCAACTTGTCGTCATCGCGGACGGAGACGAACACAGTTCCCCCGGTTGGCACCTTGGTGCCGCCGCCAAGCTGGCTCTTGGCGAAAGCGATGTCGAAATTGCGATCAAGACCAATGACTTCGCCAGTCGAGCGCATCTCCGGGCCAAGCACTGTGTCAACGCCCGGGAAGCGAGCGAACGGAAACACCGCTTCCTTGACGCCGACGTGGCCCAACTCGCGCGTCACGAGGCCGAATGAGGCGAGCGGTTCGCCCGCCATGATCCGCGAGGCGATCTTGGCGATCGGCTCGCCGATGACCTTGGCGACGAAAGGAACGGTGCGCGACGCCCGCGGGTTCACCTCAAGCACATAGATGTCCTCGCCCTTGAGCGCGTATTGCACGTTCATCAAACCACCGACCTGCAGGCTGCGCGCCATCCTGGCCGTCTGCTCCTCCAGTCGCGCGATCATCTCCTTCGACAGGGACCGCGGCGGCAGCGAACAGGCGGAGTCGCCGGAGTGAATGCCGGCTTCCTCGATATGTTCCATCACGCCCGCGACGAACACGTCCTTGCCGTCGCACAGGCAGTCCACGTCGACCTCGATGGCGTCGGCGAGATAGCGGTCGAACAGCAGCGGGTTCTTGCCCAGCACGGTATTGATCTGGCCGGTCTTGTCGTTGGGATAGCGGGCCTTCACATCGGACGGAATGAGGCTCGGCAGGGTGCCCAGCAGATAATCCTCGAACGCCGCGTCATCTCGGATGATCGCCATGGCGCGACCACCCAGCACGTAGGACGGGCGCACCACCAGCGGCAGGCCAAGTTCGGCGCAGACCAGCCGCGCCTGTTCGACGGAATAGGCGATGCCGTTCTTCGGCTGCTTCAGGCCGAGCCGATCGAGCAAGCGCTTGAAGCGGTCGCGGTCCTCGGCGAGATCGATCGAATCGACCGACGTGCCGAGAATGGGAATGCCGGCCTGTTCCAGCGCGTGCGCGAGCTTGAGCGGCGTCTGGCCACCGAACTGCACGATGACGCCCTTGAGCGTTCCTGCCTGCTTTTCCTTGGTCAGGATTTCCAGAACGTCTTCCGCCGTCAGCGGCTCGAAATAGAGTCGGTCGGACGTGTCGTAATCGGTCGACACCGTCTCCGGATTGCAGTTGATCATGATCGTCTCGAACCCGGCGTCCGAGAGCGCGAAACACGCATGGCAACAGCAATAATCGAACTCGATACCCTGCCCGATCCGGTTCGGTCCGCCACCCAGAATGACGATCTTGGTCGCCTCGGTCGGCCGCGCCTCGCAGGCTGGAGCGCCGGCGAACGGCGTCTCGTAGGTCGAATACATATAGGCGGTCGGCGAGGCGAACTCGGCGGCGCAGGTGTCAATCCGCTTGTAGACCGGCCGCACGCCCAGCGCGCGCCGGTGCGCGCTGACATCGGCCTCGGTCTTGCCCGTCAGGCCCGCGAGTTGGTTGTCGGAGAAGCCTGCCGCCTTCAGCATCCGCAGATTCACGGCGTCGCCCGGCAGACCTAGGGTCTTCACCCGCTTTTCCAGCTCGACGATCTCGCCGATGCGCGCGATGAACCAGGGATCGAACTTGCAGGCCTCGTGAATCTCCGCCTGGCTCATGCCAAGACGGATCGCCTGCGCCACCACCAGCAACCGGTCGGGCGTCGGCGTGCCGAGCGCGGCGCGGATCTTGTTCATGTCGTCGCCGAGGCCAAGACCCTCGATCTCGACAGGGTCGAGCCCGGTGAGACCGGTTTCCAGCGAACGCAGCGCCTTCTGCAGGGATTCGGCGAAGGTGCGGCCGATGGCCATGGATTCGCCGACCGATTTCATCGCGGTTGTGAGCAGCGGCTCGGCGCCGGGGAATTTCTCGAAGGCGAAGCGCGGCACCTTGGTGACGACGTAATCGATCGTCGGCTCGAAGGAGGCCGGAGTCGCGCCGCCGGTGATGTCATTGGCGATCTCGTCGAGCGTGTAGCCGACCGCGAGTTTCGCCGCGACGCGCGCGATCGGAAAGCCAGTCGCCTTCGACGCCAGCGCGGAGGAGCGCGACACCCGCGGATTCATCTCGATAACGACCATGTGGCCGTTCGCCGGATTGACGGC
>CAISJZ010000400.1 GCA_903885755.1 uncultured Hyphomicrobiales bacterium
AATCGACCCTGTTTAACCTCCTGACCAACGCCGACGCGCTCGCCAAGGACATGCTGTTCGCGACGCTCGACCCGACGCTGCGGGCGGTGCGCCTGCCGCATGGCGCGAAAGTCATGCTCTCCGACACTGTCGGATTTATCTCCGACCTGCCGACCATGCTCGTGTCGGCCTTCCGTGCGACGCTCGAGGAAGTCATCGAGGCTGACGTGATCCTGCATGTCCGCGATGTCGCGCATGAGGACAGCGAGGCGCAAAGCGCCGATGTGGAGACGGTGCTGGCGGAACTGGGCATCGAAGCTGAGAGCCGCGCTCGCATGATCGAGGTCTGGAACAAGGTCGACCTGCTCGACCCGAACGGGCGCGAACGGCTGCGCCACGCCGCCGGCCGCAAGGCCGCGGAATCCCGGCCCTATGTGGTGTCGGCGGTGACGGGCGAGGGAGTCGCCGAACTTCTCGCGGGGATCGAGGACCGCCTGTCGACGGGCCATCAAACATTTGAAATCAAGGTCGCGCCCGAAGACGGGCAGGGGCTCGCCTGGCTGCACGACAATGTCGAGGTTCTCTCGCGCAAGGCCGGCCGCACCGGAATTTCAACGCTCGTTGTTCGCGTTGCGCCGCCGCAAGTTGAGCGGCTGCTGGCCCGCTTCCCCAAGGCCAGGGCAATCAGGGCCGAGGCCGGTTCGGCGCGGGCTCCCGCCATCACGGCCGCCTAGACCCAGAGCTTCAGATTGGCGCGGGCGCGCTTGTGCTCCTATCGCGCTGGCGTCAGCACTTCGGTTCCAGCGCCATCCTTGTCCGCGAGGGTCCATATCCCCTCGAGGACGCCATCGGACTGGAGCTTGTAGATGATCAGTCCGACGTTCGATCCAAGTTTGTAGGCGGCGGCCAGCGCGCCATCCTGCAACATGCAAAAGCCTTGCGAGGAGGTTCCGCCGGTCTGCCATGCGATGCGGCAAGTCGTCTTGCTCGATACGGTAATCGAGGCGGTTCCCTTATAGGGCGAACCGTCGAAATTGGTTCCCGCGACAGTATATTTTCCGCCAACCGTCTGAGCGGAAGCCGTGGACGCGAGCGCGCAGAACGCCGCCGCGACGAGAAACGATTTCATGGACACCCCCTTAAAAAGTCGACGTAATTTTCTCGAAGGTCCCGGAAAAGTCAATCAAACGCGATCTCGTCCGATGTTGCTATCGCCTTTACAGCCCACCAAAATATCAATTGACAATTATAGATCGGTGGGCAAATTGTTGGCTCTGCTTGGGAGATTTTGAAAAATGAAATTTTGTCTGGCTGTTATTGCCTCCTTGATTACATCGACGGCTTTCGCGGCTGGTTCCACGACCAGCGCAAGCAATCCAGCGATTCCGGGCGATGTGGCGGGGAATTGGTCCGGCTTTTACGTCGGCGGTCACATTGGCGGCCAATGGGCGAATGGAACCTACACGCCTTATTCAACGACATCGGGAGCCCAGCTTGCGCCCGCGATATCCGGAAGTTCGTCCAGTTTTGAAGGCGGTGGCCAAGCTGGTTACGACTACATGCTCGATTCCCGGTCGCTGGTGGGTGTCGCCGCCGATCTTTCGCTGCTGAAAGGCTCAGCCAGCTCGAATGGCCTTGTCGCCTTCAATCCGCAACTCACCGTCAACGGTACAATTCGCGCGCGCGCCGGTTACGCATTTGGAAATCTGCTTGCATATGCGACGGGTGGATGGGTATGGGCCTCGGGCGGCGGATCGCGGACCCAGCTTGCCGGCGTGATTGGCTTGGCGACACCCGGCACCGTTGACCGGGAAAACACCTTCAAGAACGGTTTCGTGCTCGGCGCGGGCCTCGAATACGCGATTGCGCGAAACTGGTCCCTCTTCGCGGAATACCAGTACAGAAGCTTCAGCCCGTTCAATGTGACCTACGCCCTCGCGCAATACACCAGTCGCTACTCGACCAACACCGTCAACGTTTTGCAGTTCGGCGTGAATTACCGCTTCTGACTTGAGTTTCCAGGTTATGGGGCGCGACCCTTGGCCTCGTTCCAAAGCGCGTCCATCTCGTCCAGACTCGCCTGAGCCGGCGACTTGCCAGCCCTGGCGAGCGCCGCCTCGATATAGGCGAAGCGGCTCTCGAACTTGGCGTTCGTGCCGCGCAGCGCCGCCTCGGGATCAACATCGAGATGACGCGCCAGGTTGGCGACGGCGAACAGGAGATCGCCAACCTCGCCAGCCACGAGCGACCGGTCGGCGGCCACGTCCATCTCGTGTTCGACCTCGGCGATTTCCTCGCGGATTTTCGCCAGAACCAGCCGCGCGTCGTTCCAGTCGAAACCGACCGTCGAGGCCTTCTGCTGAAGTTTCACCGCGCGCGTCAGGCCGGGCAGGGCGCGCGGAACGCCCGCCAGCACGCCCTTTGTCAGAGGTTCTTCCGGCAGGCCGGCGGCGGCCCGCGCGGCGCGACGATCGGCCTTCTCGCGCGTCTTGATCTCTCCCCATAGCGACTTGACCTCCTCGGGCGAAAGATCGCGCGCATCGCCGAAGACATGGGGATGGCGGCGGATCAGCTTGTCGCAGATCGCCTTGACGACATCGCCGAAATCAAAAGAACCCTGTTCCTCAGCCATGCGGGCGTGAAAGACGACCTGCAACAGGAGATCGCCAAGCTCATCCGTCAGGTCGGGCAGATCGCCGCGCTCGACCGCGTCGGCGACCTCGTAGGCCTCCTCGATCGTGTAGGGAACGATGGACGCGAAGGTCTGCTCGAGATCCCAGGGACAACCCGTGACCGGCGTCCGCAGGGCCGCCATGATCGCCAGCAGCGCGTCAATATCCCGGCCGGACCGCATCAAGCCTCCGTTTCGCGCCTCAATGGCAAGACCATAAACGAGTCGGGCAGGGACAGACAGCCGGCCATCGCAAATGATAACGGCCCGCCGATCTCCCGGCGGGCCGTCAAACTGGCGTGGGAGCGGCGCGTGGCCTGTCCCGTCAGCGCTCGATTACTCCGAGTACTTTTCCTCGGGGGCGCCATAGACGTTGTGGTGCGACGACTTGTTGGTCATCTGGTAGGAGTTGGCGGCGGAGGCGGCGGTCGCGCCAACATACGAGCCGACGAAGGCGCACAGAAGCGCAGCGGCGAAGGTGCGAGCGAGGATCTTGGTCATGACTTTCTCCTTGATTGACTGTTCACGTTGGGCGCGTCTGGATTTAGGCGCTCACAGCGTACTGATAATCTAAACCCGGAATGCTGCACTGCAACTTACCGTTTTGTAATGTGTTTCACATGTAATTGAGAATTGCTTTTCACATTTTTGCCAGATTTCCGTCGCTCGAACGGCTAGACTGGATGAATAGAATCGCTTGCCGCCGTGAAATCATTTGTTTCTGGCGCGAGCTTTACAATTGGATGCTTGGCGGCGGGCGTTGATCTCTCCCTATCCGGACTCGTCAAATGATCTTTTTATCTCCAAGCATTTGAACCCCGTTGGCGCCGCGCCGGATGGCTAGTGACAGGGATAGGTCTTCTTCAGGAGTAGAAGCAGGGGAATGACGATGATCGTATCGTCCCAATTCTTCGTCTGCACGCTGGCCCAATCCTGAATTAAATGAGCCGCTTCCTCGTGGCTTACGAGTCCATCCTCCTTGCAAAACAGTTTTACGGGCGCCGCCATGTTGTAGGCCGTCAGCGCGTCCATAGCGCCCGCCAGATAGACGTCATTGAAGTCGCGGATCGTATCGCTTTCCGGATGTAGATAATTTTTCAGTCTCACACTCTGCGCGTTCGCGGCGAAAGACAGAAGCGCTCCCAGGATAATCAACGCGATGCGGACCATTTGTCGGCCTCCCGATTTCCGATCCCGAAAGACACCGCCTGACCTTCGGTCAGGCTCGGCGCCATTATAGGCCGGATGGCGCGACAGTCATCGAGACGCGACGCCCTGATGTCGGCCTGACGCCAGACCAGCCGCGGCACGGGGCAGGCGGCCCGACAAATAAAAAAAGCGGCGGGCAATGCCGCCGCTTTCAAATCCAGCGCCGGGCCAGATCAGGCGAGGGCGATCGAAACCGCTTCGCGACCCTTCGGCGTATCGACCACGCGCATCTGCACGGCCTGGCCTTCGGGCAGGCTGGCGATGCCGGCGGGACGCAGGATCGAGATGTGAATGAACACATCCTTGCCGCCGTCGTCGCTGGCGACAAACCCAAAACCCTTGGTCTCTTCGAACCACTTGACCTTGCCGGCGACCTCGACGGCCGTGGACGGATCGGGCGCGCGGCGCGGCGGGCGGGAGTCGCGAGCGCCGCCATCGCGCGGAGCGTCGAAACGGCGAGGCGGGGCCTCGGACGCGGTCGAGGTGTCAACTTCCAGCACGCGGGCGACCTGAGCGCCCTTCATGCCCTGGGTGACGATGACCTTGAGCTTGGCGCCGGGCGGCACCGCCTCATGGCCGGCCGACTGCAGCGCTCCGATATGCAGGAACGCGTCGCCGGCGCCATTGGCGAGCTCGACAAAACCAAAGCCTTTTTCCGTCTTGAACCACTTGACCGTGGCGTCAACCGGAGGCGCGGAAGGCGCGCCGCCCACCGGCATTTCGGGGCTGGCCCCGAATCCGCCGCCAATCGGCTGGCGGGGCGGTCTGAAGGAAGACCTTGCATCGAACGACGGCGGACCATCGTCATCATCGAATCCACGCCTGCGCGGCCTGAAATCCTTGCCCTTGCTCATCTGCTTTGCTCGTCTCCGCCGACCTGAACCATATTCCGCCTGAACCGCGAAAGCCGCCTCATCCCTGAGAACGACAAAACGCGGGCGGAGCCTCGCCCCGTCCGTTTTCAGTCCTGATATCGAGCCAATAGGGGCTTCAATAAGGGTCTGCCATCAGTCCGCGCGCGCCGCAATCGTTAACATAGCAGCAACTCCGGCGTTTTGCTACGGCAAATAACGACAAAAGAGAAGAAATTGTGGCGGTTAAGGCAAACCGGATAAAAAACACACATTTTCGGTGGACCGCGGAGACGCGCGCGGTTCACAATACATGGAAACAGACCATTCAGTTAGGGGAGGCAGCCGACGTGATCAGGCGCCGGAAAATCGGATTGATCCTGCCGGTCTCCGGCTCCGAGCCGCCGCCAGAGGCGGCGCGCATGTATCCCCACATTGATTTTATCGCGCGCAGCCTTGGCCTGAAAACCATGAACCAGCAGGGCTATGACTCGGTCGTTGATCGCATCGGCGAGGTCGCGGCCGAACTCGCCGCCGAAAGGCCGGATGCGCTGACCCTCATCGGCACGTCGCTCAGTTTTTACCGGGGCGCGGCTTTCAACGAAGAAATCGTCGAGGCGATCCGCCAGGCCACGGGCCTGCCATGCACCAGCATGAGCACGGCGGTGCTGGAAGGGTTGCGGGCGGTCGGCGGCAGGCGACTGGCGGTGGCGACCGCCTATATCGACGATGTCAACGCACGGCTTGGACGATTCCTCGATGAGTCCGGCTTCGAGGTCGCGTCCATGCGTGGACTGTCGATAGAGATTTCCGGAACGGCCTGGCGCGTCACCGATGCCGAACTGATCGAACTCGGCAAACGAGCCGCCAGGGAGGCGGAAGGCGCGGACGCCTTGCTGGTGTCGTGTGGCGGCCTGCGGACGCTCGACATCGCCCGGCCGCTGGAGGACGCCACGGGCCTGCCGGTGGTGTCCAGCATGCCGGCGGCGCTCTGGGCCGCCGCGCGTCTGGTGGGCGACAGCGGCCGCGCGCCAGAATTTGGCCGACTGCTGGAACAGGGAGCGTGAGCGGCTGGAGAAGGGCTAGGCGCGCGCGGCACGGCATCTTCCATTCGCATAATCTATATTATGGAACCTAAACCCGTATGCGAATGAGGGACTATGATCAAATTCGAATATTTACATCTTTCCCGGATGTTGGATATCATTTCAGATATTTGACTTCATGCCGTCAGGACCATCCCGTCATAGGCTGGTTCGACATTTCGCGGCAATTCCAAACGCAAGGTCTCGAAGTCGATCTCCGAGCCAAGGTTGGTCAGCACGGCGCGCTTTGGGCGCATCAGCCGGATCAGATCGAGGGCTTCCTCGACGCACAGGTGGGTCGGATGCCGTGTGTACCTGAGCGCGTCGATGACCCACAGGTCCAGCCCCTCGAAGGCCGCCAGGCTGCCGCGCGGCACCTTCACGAGATCCGGCGAATAGGCCACTGCCCCGAAGCGGAAACCAAGGGCTTCGATTTCCCCATGGTCCAGAAGGATCGGCAAGGCGTCGATCGGGCCGCCATCGCCCTCGACCCGGCAGACGACGCCCGCGTGCAGCCGACGCTCGGTCAGCAACGGCGGATAGACGCTGCCCGGCTGGCTCTCAAAAATGTAGCCAAAGGCGTTCCGGACGACCGCGCTCGTCGGCGCGTCCATCCAGCCGTCGAGCTTCTGGCCCATATGGATCACCAATGGCCTGATATCGTCGATCCCATGGATGTGATCGGCATGCGAATGGGTCCACAGAATGGCGTCGAGCCGGTCCACCTTCGCGGCGAGCAGCTGCTCGCGCAGATCGGGCGAGGTATCGACGAGAACCCGCGTCACGCCGCCGGGGCCGGCTTGTTCGACAAGGATGGAACAGCGCCGCCGCCGGTTTTTGGGGTTTTGGGGGTCCGCGACGCCCCAGCCCTGCGCCACCCTCGGAACGCCGCCCGACGAGCCGCAACCAAGGATGCGCAGGCGCGGGTTCATGCCGGAATCGCCGGCATTTTTGAAAACAGCTTCAGGACGTTGGCCGTCGTCGCGGCGGCGATCTCCACCGCCGATACGCCCTTGACCACCGCCAGCGCCGCCGCCGTCGCCGCCACGAACGCCGGCTCGTTGCGCTTGCCGCGATGCGGCGCCGGCGCGAGGAACGGGGCGTCTGTCTCGACCAGCGCGCGGTCAATGGGCACGTCGCGGGCGATGGCGCGCAGATCGTCGGAGTTCTTGAACGTCAGAACGCCTGAAAAGGAAATCGACAGGCCCAGCTCAAGTCCGGTCATCGCCAGCGCGCGGCTGGAGGTGAAGCAATGGAGCAGGGCCCTGAAAGCCCCCTTCCCCATTTCGTCGCGCAGAATGCGCGCCATGTCGTCGTCGGCGTCGCGCGAATGGATGACAAGCGGCAGGCCCGTCTCGCGCGCCGCGGCGATGTGGACGCGAAACACCCGCTCGGCGATGTCCCGCGGGCTCTTGTCGTAGTGGTAGTCGAGACCGGCCTCGCCGATACCGATGCAGCGAGGATGCCGCGCGAGGCCGACAAGCTGCTCAACCGTCGTGTCCGGCTCCTCATGCGCCCGGTGCGGATGGGTGCCGGCGGTGAACCAGACGTTGTCATGCGCCTCGGCAATCTCGCGGTAGGCGTCATATTTCGCCACCGAGGTCGAGATCGTAATCATCCGCCCGACGCCGGCCGCCCGCGCGCGCTCCAGAACCGCCGCGCGCTCGGCGGCGAGCTCGGGAAAGTCCAGATGGCAGTGAGAATCGATCAGCATCAGGACTTGCTCTTGTCCTTGGACTGCCCCTTGGGTTTCGGTTCGCTCGCGGCGGCCTCGGGCTCGATATAGCGCGGGAAGATCGGCGCGGGCGCGGGCAGACTCGTTCCAGGTGGAACGCTCCCTACATCGTCGCGAGCGTCCGCGAGCATCCGGCGATCCGTCGGAACCCCGAGCAAATCAAGCAACTTTGCACTCGCCTCAGGGGTAAATGGTTGCGTCAGGATACCAACGACTCTTAAGACCTCCGACGTAACCCAGAGAACTGTATCTCTCCGAAGCGGATCCGATTTTGCAAGTTTCCAAGGCTCTTCCGAGGCGAAATATCGGTTTGTGTCAGCCACGACTTCCCAGATCGATTGCAAGATTGAATGCAAGCTATAGGTTTTGATGTCCTCCAGAGCGCCTTCGTAAACAGCATAAGCGGAGCTGAGCAAATCTTCATCAGCCGGCGTCAGCGCGCCCGGCATCGGCGCCCTGCCCTCGCAGTTCCGGGCGATCATCGACAGCGAGCGCTGCGCGAGATTGCCGAGATCGTTGGCGAGGTCGGCGTTGATCCGGTTGACGATCGCCTCGTGCGAATAATTGCCGTCCTGACCGAACGGCACCTCGCGCAGGAAGAAATAGCGCGTCTGGTCAACGCCATAGTGCTCGGCGAGGGCGAAGGGGTCGACCACGTTGCCGAGCGATTTCGACATTTTCTCGCCCTTGCTGAACAGAAATCCGTGAACGACGATCTGTTTCGGGATCGCGACGCCCGCCGACATCAGGAACGCCGGCCAGAACACCGCGTGAAACCGCGAAATGTCCTTGCCGATGACGTGTGCGTTCGCGGGCCAATAGCCGCCGCGCGGACCATCGAGATCGGGATAGCCGCAGGCGGTGAGGTAGTTCGTGAGGGCGTCGACCCACACGTACATGACGTGCTTGGGGTCGCCTGGCACCGGCACGCCCCAGTCGAAGGTCGTGCGGCTGATCGACAGATCGGTCAGCCCGCGATTCACGAATGCCCTGATTTCATTGAAATATTTGTCCGGCGTCACGAAGTCCGGATGGTCGGCGTAGTGCTTGAGCAGGCGGTCGCCATAGGCCGACAGTTTGAAGAAGTAACTTTCCTCGGCGACCCACTCGACCGGCGTGCCCTGCGGCGACAGTTTCTGGCCATTCGGCCCTTCGCTCAATTCGCCAGCGTCGTAATAGGCTTCGTCGCGAACCGAGTACCAGCCCTCGTATTTCGAGAGGTAAATATCGCCATTGGCCTTCATGCGCTCCCAGATCGCGGCGGAGGCCCGATAATGGCGCGGTTGGGTCGTGCGAACGATGTCGTCGGCGCGCGCGTCAAGCGTGTCGCCCATGCGCTCGAATTGCGCGGCGGTGCGGTCGGCGAGCTGCTGGGGCGTGATTCCCTCGCGCTGCGCGGTCTGCTGCATCTTGAGACCATGTTCGTCCATGCCCGTGACGAACAGCACCTCGCGTCCATCCAGCCGCATGAAGCGCTGGATCGCGTCCGTCGCGATCCGCTCGTAGGCGTGGCCGATGTGCGGCGAGCCGTTGGCGTAGGGAATCGCGGTCGTGATGTAGAACTTTTCGGACGCGGCCATGCGGGTTCCAGTGATGCGCCGGCTGGATGCGGACCCCGAACCGGAATCAGCTCCGGGCGGCCTGCTCGGCGGCCGCCAGATCGGCGAAAATTGACAGGATGAGCGGGCGTTTGTCGAGGTTCAGCGCCTCGGTCTCGCGGACCGCTCCCGACACTTTTTCCCATACCTCGGCATAGCGCGCAAGGCGCGCGGCGGGCAGGTCGGCGTCATGCACGCGCCCGTCGAGCCAGTCAAAGATCGCCGAAAGCGTGGCGTCCCAGTCCTCCAGCGCCTCCGAGCCGAAGCCCGCGATTTTGTCGCCGAAATTGTGAACCTCGCGCCAGTCGACCCGCGGCAGCGCCGCCAGCGCGCCCGACAGACGGCGCTCGAAAGACAAACGATCGCTATCGAGCAGGCGCAGCGCCTTGCGCACGGACCCCTTCGACATCGCGCAGGCCGACGCGATCTCCGCGCCAAATTCGGACCAGGGCTCGCCAAGCGCCGTGATGGCGCGGGCGACATCGTCGGTCTCCAGCGGTTGCAGCATCAGCAGGCGCGAACGCGAGCGGATGGTTGGCAGAATCTGCCCCGGCCGCTGCGCGATGAACATGAACAGGGAGCGCGGCGGCGGCTCCTCGATCAGCTTGAGCAAGGCGTTTGCGCCGGACTTGTTGAGGTCCTCGGCGCAGTCGATGATGCAGACCCGCCAGCCGCCGGCCGAGGACGCGAGATGGAACATCTCCATGGCGTCGCGGACATCCTCGACGCGGATTTCCGTGAAATGTTTCGGGGGCTTGGCCTTGACGTTCCACTCACGGCGCAGCACGAAAAGATCGCCGAGGGCCAGACTCGCCACCCGCGACGTGATCGGATGGTCCGGCGCAACGAAAAGACTTTCCGCGTTCTGGACCTCGGGCGTGGCCGGGTCCGGATGCGCGAACAGGAACCGCGCGAAGCGCCAGGCCAGCGTCGCCTTGCCAATACCTTCCGGGCCGCCAATGATCCAGGATTGCGGCAAACGCCCGGCGCGATAGGCCTCCAGCAGCGCGATTTCGGCGGCGGCGTTGCCGAAGAATTGCGTGGTGACGCGCGGATGCGGCGCGCCTTCGACGACGTCGCTTTCCGGATGGGCTTCCTCGTCGCGCTTGCGCTTCATGATGGTCGCCCTGCGGAGGTCGCGCGAGCCCGACCGGGACGCAACTTGCGATCGACGCAAGTCCAGATGTCGCGAGCAACGGCATCCTCGTTCTGCGTCGCGTCGATGGCGAGACAGCGCTCGGGCTCGGCGGCCGCGATCGCCAGAAACGCGCGCCGCAGACCCTCGTGAAACGCGAGATTCTCGCCCTCGAAGCGGTCCGCCTTGCCGGCTCCACGTCGCACGGCGGCGCGCGCGAGACCGATCTCGGGCGGCAGATCGAGGATGAGCGTGAGGTCCGGCCAGTTCGCGCCGACGACAACCTGCTCAAGCCCGCGAATGAATGCTGGATCGAGGCGCCCGACGGAACCCTGATAGGCGCGCGTCGAGTCGATGAATCGGTCGCAGATGACCCAGGCTCCCCGCGCCAGCGCCGGGCGGATCAGCGTATCGAGATGATCAATGCGCGCCGCCGAAAACACCAGCGCCTCCGCCGCCTGCCCCATGGGCGCGACCGCGCCTGAAAGGAGCGCGCGCCGCAAGCGCTCGGCGCCCGGCGACCCGCCGGGTTCGCGCGTCAGCACGCATTCAAGACCGAGCGACGTCAGCCGCTCGCCCAGCAGCCTGGCCTGCGTGGATTTTCCGGCCCCCTCGCCGCCCTCGAGCGTGATGAATCGTCCCTTGCGCCCCGCCATGCTGGAATTCAACGCTTGAAAACGTAGGTGCGAAAAAGACCTTGACCAAGTTCCAGCGCCGCATCGAAGGCGCGCCGGTACAGCGGGCCGACCGGCACGCTTTCGCCGGCCTTGAGGGGCCGGTCCACCGCGAGGGTCTGGCCGCGCATCAGCTTGAGACGGGCGACTTCCCTGCCCTCCTCGACCGGGGCCTGAACCGGCCCGTCATAGACGATTTTGCCACTCAGGCGCTCGGTTGCGCCTCGTGGCACCAGAATCCGGACATCGCTTCCCGCGATCAGAGGCACGTCCATCTTCGCACCACCGTAGAGGCGAGCCGAACCAACAGTCTCGCCCGCCGCGAAAACCGATTTAGATTCGAACGAACGAAAGCCCCACAAAAGAATCTTTCGCGCTTCTTCCGCCCGGTCCTTGGCGCTGCGCATGCCATACATCGCCAGAATCAACCGCTGATTGTTCTGGACGGCCGAGCCGATGATGCCAAAGCCGCTGGCCTCGTCGATATTGCCAGTCTTGAGCCCATCGGCGCCGATGTCCATCGCCAGCAGAGGATTGCGATTCTGCTGCTTGATCTTGCTCCAGGTGAATTCCTTCTCGCTGAAGTAGCGATACAAATTCGGATAGGTCCGGATGATGTGATCGGCGAGCTTGGCCATGTCGCGCGCGGTCACGCGCTGTCCCGGGTCATCCTTTCCCCAGGCATTTTTGAAAGATAAACCCGCCAGCCCCAGTTCGGTGGCCCGCGCGTTCATTTTCTGCGCGAAGGCTGATTCCGCTCCGGCAATTCCCTCGGCAACGATGATGGCGGCGTCGTTGCCCGACACGATCACGAGACCGCGGATCAGATCCTCGATGCGAATGCGCGAATTGAGCGCGGCAAACATGCTGGAGCCGCGCGAGAGCGCGCCGCCCGTGCGCCATGCGTTCTCGCTGACAGTGAATTCGTCATCGAGCTTGAGCCGCCCTTCGCTGATCTCGTGAAAGAGAATCTCGACGGTCATCAACTTGGCCGTCGACGCCGGCGTGACCGGCGCGTCGGCGTTCTTCTCGTAAAGCGTCGATTGCGTATCCGCGTCGATCAGAATGACCGACGGAGCGATCGTCTGAAAAGCCGCCGGCTGGGCCATGGCGGCGCGCGGCGCGACCACCATCGACGCCGACCCGGCAAGGAGAGACGCGAAAATCAGTCGAATTACGCCGGTTCGCGCCATGGTCTCGCCAATCCCGTCGCGAGAACATGCGATGAGCGTTCGCGCGCGGCGGCAATTTGCACCGGCGCTGTCGCGAAATCAACGTGGATCGGGAAAGGCTTATTCGCGTCGCGTGACGATGTTTCCATCGGCCGCGAAAGGCCCACGCCGATGGAATCGCGACGCCGCGGCATCTGGTTCGGCGAAGAACATCGCGGCGGTGCGTCGTGGCGGTATTCCAGCCGCGATGGGAACCCCCGCGCCCGGAATCGTGCCGAGATCGAAGGGCCGACTCGGCGGCACCGGTGCGTTGACCGGCAGAACCGTCGTGCGCGAGGCCGTCGCGACGACGACAGGCTCCTCGTCTTCGTCCCGCTGCGGCGCGATGGCCGCGACGCGCTGGGGAACGACGGGCTCCCGCGGCGGCGCGACCGGCGTGTTGCTGGCGACCATGACCGGGCCCGCGGAGCGACCATCAAGGGTCGCGGGTTGTCCATCCGTGCGCAAGCTCGCCATCAGCTTGTTGTCGTCGGAACCAGCGATGCTCGCCTTGCCGACGTAATCAACCCGGACTCGCGCCGTGCCCATGCGCTTGAAGTCAAGCGCTTCGGCGACGCGCTGGGAAACATCGAGAATACGACCGCCATGATAGGGGCCTCGATCATTCACCCGCACGATGATGGAACGGCCATTCGCCGTATTGGTGACGCGGGCATAGCTCGGCAGCGGCATTGTGGGATGGGCGGCGGAAATCGA
>CAISJZ010000401.1 GCA_903885755.1 uncultured Hyphomicrobiales bacterium
GCGGCCTCCTGCCTGATGAAGGCGGGCTTCGACGTCGAAATTTATGAACAGGCGCCGGCGCTTGGCGAAGTCGGCGCGGGCATCCAGATCAGCGCCAACGCTTTTCACGTAATGCGCCATCTCGGCGTCGGCGACGAAATGCTCAGGGTTGGCGTGCGGCCCGGCGCCTATGTCTTCCGCCTGCACGATACCGGCGAGGAGCTCCAAAGGTTCGATCTCGCCGCCGATCACGAGCGCAAGCACGGCGCGCCCTATGTGCAACTGCATCGCGCGGATTTTCACGACATCCTCGCCCGCCGCGCGCAATCGGCCAAGCCCGATCTCATTCATCTCGGCCACCGGCTGACGGAATTCGTGGAAACGCCCGACTATGTCGAGGCGCGCTTCGCCAATGGCCACGTCGCCCGCGGCGATCTATTGATCGGCGCCGATGGCCTGAAAAGCGCCGTGCGCAAGCAGATCGTCGGCGAGACCCCGGCGACCTACACGGGCGACGGCGCCTGGCGCATCACGGTGCCGGTCGAGAAGCTGCCGCAACCGTTTCTCGAACCGGTCATGTCGGTGTTCATGGGCCCCGGCGGCCACGCGGTCTGCTACTATCTGCGCGCCGGCGCGCTGCTGAATTTCGTCGGCATCATCGAGACCGACGACGTGCGCGAGGAATCCTGGACGCTGGCGCTGCCGTGGGAGACACTCAAGGCGGACTTCAGGGGATGGCATCCCGCCATCCAGACGATCATCGACCGCGCCGACCACGGCGAATGCTATCGCTGGTCCCTGCACAACCGACCGCCCATTCGGAGCTGGAGCACCCGGCGCGCGACGCTGCTGGGCGACTCCGCCCATCCGACGTTGCCCTATCTCGCCCAGGGCGCGGTCATGGCCATCGAGGACGGCGCGGTGCTGACCCGCGCGCTGACCATGACGGGCTCCATCGACGACGCGCTGAAGCTCTACGAGCGCAATCGCGTTGACCGCACCGCGCGGATCGTCGAGCAGTCGACCTTCAACCGAAAACTGTTCCACCTGCCGTCCGTGCAGGCCATGCGCGACGAATTTTCAAAGCGCAATGAGGGCGAGGACCGCAACAAGTGGTTGTATTCCTACAACCCGCTGACGGTGGATCTGGTGTAGGGGAGGGGGTGGTCCCCGAGTATTTGACCAAGGAATCGCTGACGCGCTGGATCTGGGACAACTGGCCGCGTTAAGGCCTCGCCTGAAACAATTGCCCCCCGCGTCGCCTCCGCGCTACAAGGCCCCACGGGGTCTTTGAGGCCCGGGGGAAACGCCAGAACAGGGGCCTTGCATGGCCATCGCGCCACATCGCATCGACGTGCATTTTCATTCCGTTCCGAAAGCCTACGCCAGGGCGCTGGCCGAGTCGGCGCTCGGGGTCCATATCCGCATTCCCGACTGGTCGCCGGACCTCGCGCTGAAAACCATGGACGCCAACGGCATCGCCGCCGCGATTACCTCGCTTTCCGTGCCCGGCTGCCATCTTGGCGATGACGCGAAAGCCCGGAGCCTTTCCCGCGCGGTCAACGAGGAATGCGCCGAATTCGTCGGCAAAAACCCTTCGCGCTTCGGCTGCTTCGCCACGCTGCCGATCCCCGACATGGACGGCGCCTGCGCCGAGGCGATTCACGCGCTCGACGTGCTCAAACACGACGGCATTGGGTTGCTCGCCAATTACGAGGGCGTCTATCTCGGCGATCCCATCTTTGACCCGCTGTTCGAGGTGCTGAACGCGCGCCGCGCGGTTGTCGCGATCCACCCCAACAATCATCCCGCGGGAAGCCTGATCAAGCTGCGCGTGCCTGGTTTCCTCATGGAATATCTGTTCGACACCACGCGCGCGGCGGCCAATCTCGTTTTCTCCGGCGCCATGGATCGCTATCCCGACATAAAATTCATCCTGTCGCACGCGGGCGGCACGCTGCCGTTCATCTCCTGGCGGCTCGCGGAAATCTCCGAGCGACAACTTGCCGTGTCGCCGTTCAGGGAGCGCTTCAGCATCCCCTTGATCGAGGACAACGCCGGCCATGTGGACCGCGAGCTCATCCTGTCGCGGCTCAGGCGTTTCTATTACGACACCGCGCTCGCCGCCGGGCCGCAGACCTTTGGCGCCCTGCGACAAGTCGCCGATCCCGCGCGGGTGTTGTTCGGCAGCGACTGGCCCTATTGTCCCGTGGAAATGGGCGATGACATGGTCAAGAGCCTTGAGGAGACCCTCGACGCGAGCGAGCGTCCGGCGGTTGATCGCGGCAACGCCCTGAAACTGTTTCCGCGCTTTGCCAGATCGAGCGCGACGGGAGAAAAACGTGAGCGGCTCGAAACCAAAAATCCTGATCGCCGGCGGCGGCATTGGCGGCATGACCGCCGCGGCGGCGTTGCTGCAACGCGGCTTCGACGTCGAGATCTTCGAACAGGCGAGTGAGTTGACCGAGGTCGGCGCCGGCATCCAGATCAGCCCCAACGGCAATCGCGCGCTCGATTCCATCGGCGCCTTCGAGACGTTGAAGCAACTGTCCTGCAAGGCCGAGCGCAAGGAGGTTCGCCTTTGGAACTCCGGCAAGACCTGGAAGCTCTTCGACCTAGGTCCCGCCGGCGTCGCGCGCTACGGCTATCCCTATCTCACCGTCTATCGGCCTGATCTGCTCACCGTCTGCGCCGACGCGGTCAGGCGATTGAAACCCGAGGCCATTCATCTCAACGCCCGCATCGCGGGCTTCGAGGAGAAGAATGGTCAGATCGTTTTATCGCTGGAGAATGGCCAGAAGGTCACGGGCGATGGGCTTATTGGTTGCGATGGCGTCAACTCGGTCGTGCGTCGACTGACCGCCGCCGACGAGCCCTCGCAATATCCCGGCCTGATGATCTGGCGCGGCGTCATCCCGCTCGATTCCGTGCCGACGCACATGCGCGAGAGCATGGCGGTGAACTGGATCGGGCCCAATGGCCACGTTGTCCACTATCCCCTGCGCGAGGGCGAAATTCTCAATCTCGCCGCCACCATCGAACGGCCCGTCTGGGACGAGGATGCATGGTCGGTCGAGGGCCGCAAGGCGCAATGTCACGAGGACTACGCCGGATGGCATGACGACGTGCATACGCTCATCGAAGCCGCGCCGCGATTGCTCAAATGGGCGTATCTCACGCGAAAGCCCCTGACGCGATATTCCAATGGTCGCGCGACATTGCTCGGCGACGCCTGCCATCCCACTTTGCCGTTTCTCGCGCAGGGCGCGGTCATGGCGCTGGAGGACGGCGTCGTGCTGGCGCGCTGCCTCGAAAAATATGGCGATGTCGAAATCGCCTTCGCGAAATACGAGAAAGCGCGGCTCGTTCGCGACAACGCCATGGTCGCGGGCGCCACCGACATGACCTCGCGTTTTCACAATCAGGATTATCGCGACCCCGAGAAGGCCGACGCCTTCATCGATCGCGAGTGGAGCGCGGAGGCGGTCGAACAGCGTTACGAATGGCTGTTCACCTACAACTGCGACACGGCGGAAATCTAAACTTTACTTTCCGTCCATATCCACAACGACGCGTCCGCGCACCTTGCCATCGAGGATCGCGTGGGCCGTGTCGATCACCTCGCCAAATCCGATCGTCGTCGTCATCGCGGCGAGCTTCGTCCCGTCGAGATCGCGCGCGAGGCGCCCCCAGGCCTCGATCCGCCTCGGCTTTGGGCACATGACGCTGTCGACGCCGAGCAGGGCGACGCCGCGCAGAATGAACGGCGCGACCGAGGCCGGCAGGTCCATGCCCTGCGCAAGGCCGCAGGCCGCGATGGCGCCGTTATACTTCGTCTGCGCCAGAAGATTGGCCAGCGTCTGCGAGCCCACGCTGTCGACGCCCGCCGCCCAACGCTCCTTGCCGAGCGGGCGACCCTTCTCCGACAGTTCCTTGCGCTCGATGATCTCGACCGCGCCAAGCCCGCGAAGATAGTCGCCTTCCTCGGGGCGACCCGTCGAGGCCATTACATGCCATCCCGCCTTTGCCAGCAACGCCAAGGCGACCGATCCAACGCCGCCGGCCGCGCCCGTGACAACGGCGGGGCCGTCCGCTGGCTTGAGGCCGTGGCGCTCCAGCGCCATCACGCACAGCGCGGCGGTGAAGCCGGCGGTGCCGATCGCCATCGCCTGCGCTGCGGAGAGTCCGGCGGGCAGGGGCACGAGCCAGTCGCCCTTGACGCGAGCGCGGTGGGCGTAGCCGCCAAGATGTGTTTCACCGACGCCCCAGCCCGTGAGAACGACCTGATCGCCGGGCTTGAACCCGACGTTCTGGGAAGCCTCCACCACGCCGGCGAAGTCGATGCCGGGGATCATGGGAAACCGGCGCACCACCGGCGACCTGCCGGTGATGGCGAGCCCGTCCTTGTAATTGACGGTGGAATGCGTGACGCGGACGGTCACGTCGCCGTCCATCAGGTCGGCGTCGTCGAAATCGGCATAGGCGGCGGTTGTGCCGCCCTCCGTCTTGTCGATGCGAATGGATTTGAACGTCGCCATCGGGCCCTCGCGCGAAAAACTCACGCGGCACATTTGGCGCCGCGCGTCGCCGCGTCAAGCGGGGGCGAGGGTCGCCTTTCGTTCAACGGCCTTCTCGACGATCGGCAAATTGACGAGGGCCGAGAACACACCGAAGAAAATCGACAGCCACCACATCGCCGCGTAGGAGCCCGTCGACTCGCGCAGCCAGCCCGCCAGCATCAGCGCGATGAAACCGCCGACCTGATGCGAGAAGAAGGCGAAGCCATAAAGCGTCGAGAAATAACGCGTGCCGAACATGACGCCGATCAGCGACGATGTCGGCGGCACGGTGGACAGCCACAGGAAACCCGAGAGGGCGCCAAAGAGATAGGCCGTCCAGATTGTTGGCGGCAGCACGATGAACATCATCGTCACCAGCGCGCGCGAGAGATAGATGCCCGAAAGCACCCAGCGCTTGGGGATACGGCCCGACAGCCAGCCCGACGACAGCGAGCCAAAAATGTTGCAGATGCCGACCAGCGCGAAGGCCCAGTAGCCAACGCTCGGCGGAATGCCGGCCTCGACCACGTATTTCTGGAAATGCACGGTCACGAAGGCGAGCTGAAAGCCGCAGGTGAAAAAGCCGAGCACCAGCAGCACGTAGGAGCGATGGTGGAAGGCTTCGACAAGCGCTTCCCTGAACGATTGCTCATTGCCGGCATTTTGCTTGGGCAGGGTGTTCATCGGCGCGGAGGCCACGAACTGGCACAGCGGGATCACCAGCAGCATCAGCAGGCCGAAGGCGATCGTCGTGACATGCCAGCCGAGACCCTCGACCATGCCGCCGGCGATGGGCGAGAACAGGAATTGGCCGAAGGAGCCGGCCGCCGTGCCCGCCCCGAAGGCGAAGGCGCGCATGCTCTCGGGCACCAGCTTGGCGAGCGCGCCGATGACGAGGTTGAACGAACAGCCCGACAGGCCAAAACCCATGAGCACGCCAGCCGTCAGGGTGAAGCTGAGCGGCGTCGTCGCCCAGGACATGAGCGCGAGGCCGGTCCCGTAGAGAATGAGCCCTATCGATAGCACGCGCGCCGAACCGAACCGATCCGCGAGCGCCCCCGCGAAAGGCTGCCCGACGCCCCAGAACAGATATTGCGCCGCCATCGCGTAAGAGAAGACATCGCTCCCCCAACCGTTTTCCCTGAGAATGGGCAATTGAAATACGCCAACCGCCGAGCGCGGCCCGAAGGTCAGAATGGCGATGGTGCAGCCGGCGGTGATGATGATTTCTGGCGGCAGCCGGCGCGGCGCCGGGCGCGCGGTTTCAATGGTGGTCATAAGCTTTTGCCTTGATGACGGCTTGATTCCCGGGGGATAGAGCCCCCTCCCGGCGCGCATTGTAAGGGCGCTGGTGGCTATGGCAACCGAGGGGCAGGCATGCCTTGGCGGCATGGGTCAAAGCCCGCCCACCCTTCACATATTCGGATAATTCGGTCCGCCGCCGCCCTCGGGCGTCGTCCAGGTGATGTTTTGCGCGGGGTCCTTGATGTCGCAGGTTTTGCAATGGACGCAGTTCTGCGCGTTGATGACGAAACGCGGGTCCTTCCGGTTCGCCTCGTCGTCGTAGACGATTTCATAGACCCCCGCCGGGCAGTAAAGCCGCGCCGGCTCGCCATAGTCCGGCAGGTTTCTCGCCACGGGTATCGAAGGGTCGGCCAGTTTGAGATGCACCGGCTGGTCTTCCTCGTGGTTAGTGTTGGATATGAACACCGAGGACAATTTGTCGAAGGTCAGCTTGCCGTCGGGACGGGGATAGACGATCGGCTTGACCTGCGACAACGGCTTCAGCGTGTCGCAATCCGGCTTGCCGTGCTTGAGCGTGCCGAAGGGCGAAAAGCCGAGCAACTGGTTGCACCACATGTCGAACCCGCCGAGGGCCACGCCGATATAGAGCCCAAAGCGCGACCACAGCGGCTTGACGTTGCGCACCTTGACGAGATCGCGGCCGATATCGCCATCGCGCCATGATTCTTCATAGGTCGTCAGTTCGTCATTGGCGCGGCCGGCGGCGAGCGCCTCCGCCGCGCATTCCGCCGCAAGCATGCCCGACAGAACCGCGTTGTGCGAGCCCTTGATGCGCGGCAGGTTGATGAAGCCAGCGGCGCAGCCGATCAGAGCGCCACCGGGAAATGAAAGTTTAGGCGTCGATTGCCAGCCGCCTTCGGTGAGCGCCCGCGCGCCATAGGACAGGCGCGTCGCGCCCTCGAATGTCGGCGCGATCATCGGATGGGTCTTGAACCGCTGGAACTCGTCGAACGGCGACAAGGTTGGGTTGGTGTAGTTTAGATGGACGACGAAGCCGACGACGGCCTGACCATCCTCGAGATGATAGAGAAACGAGCCGCCGCCGGTGGAATTGCCCAGCGGCCAGCCAAAGGAGTGCTGCACGAGGCCGGGCTGATGCTTCGAGGGATCGAGCCGCCAGAGTTCCTTCAGGCCGATGCCATATTTTTGCGGCTCGCGCCCGCGGTCGAGGCGGAATTTCGCGATCAGTTGCTTGGACAGCGACCCGCGCGCGCCCTCGGCGAACAGGGTGTATTTTCCGCGCAATTCCATGCCGCGCGTGAACGAGTCCTTGGGCTTGCCGTCGCGCCCCACGCCCATGTCGCCGGTGGCGATGCCGAGTACTTGGCCCCTCTCGCCATGCAGGACTTCCGCCGCCGCGAAGCCGGGATAGATCTCGACGCCGAGCGCCTCGGCCCGCGTCGCCAGCCAACGGCAGACATTGCCAAGCGAGGCGATGAAACAGCCGTGGTTGCTCATCAGCGGCGGCATGAGAAAATTCGGCACACGCAATCCGCCGGAGGGGCCAAGCAGATAGAACCGGTCCTCTGTCACGGGCGTTTTCAGCGGCCGGTCAGGGTCGTCGCGCCTGTCCGGCAGCAACCTGTCGAGGCCGATGGGGTCGATGACCGCGCCCGAGAGAATGTGCGCGCCGACCTCCGAGCCCTTCTCGACCACGACGACGGTGGCGTCGGGCGAGAGTTGCTTGAGGCGGATCGCGGCGGCGAGACCCGCGGGACCCGCGCCGACGATCACGACGTCAAAATCCATGGCCTCGCGCGGGGGCAACTCGTTGGCGGCGTCGGCCATGAATGATGTCTCCTCCGGCGGCGGGCCCGGGCCGGTCTGGTTTCGATATCAACCAAGGCGAGGGCCAGTCAAACCGTCATTGGTCGGGGCCAAACGGGCGCGGTTTATTTGCTCCTGAAGATTTCGTCGAAGACCTTCTGCGACGCCTTTGCCTGCTCCGCCGAGAGTTGCATGAAGATGAGTTTCTTCTCGCCCAGGCGCTGGCGCACGTCGGGCGGGTTGGACTCGACGTCGGGTCTGGTCGGAATCCGTCCACCCATCCTTGATGACAGCGTCTGCGCCTCGCGGCTGAGCAGGAAATTCTCCGCCAGCTTCGCCGCGTTCGGATGCGGCGCGTTTTTGTTGACGCCCACCATGCCGAACCACACCGACACCGGGTCCATCGGGATATAATCGGTTGGCGCGCCCTGCTGTTTGAAATTGGTGGTCAGCATCGTGTAATTCGTCAGCATGATCGGATATTCGCCGGCCGCGATCTGGCGCGCCATGGCGAGGTGGCCATCGAGCACGGCGGGATTGAGCGTCCTGACGATATCCTCAAGCAGCTTGCGGCCCTTGTCCTTGACGTAAAACTGGAAGATCGCTTCTATCCATTCGCGGTCGGTGCCCTCGATGACGACCTTGCCGACCCATTCCTTGTGCTTGAGAAAATCCTCATAGGTCTTCGGCAAATCCTCTGGCTTGACAAGATTGGTGTTGTATTGCGGCGCATTGTAGCCGGCGTAGGCGCCATACCAGCGTTTGTCGGGATCGCGCGCTTCCGGCATGATTTCGCTGGCAAGCGGCGGTTCCCATTGCAGCACGAGATTTGGCGGTATTTGATTCACCGAACCCGCGTTCTGCACGTCCCAGGACTGCTGCCCCGTGCGCGCCTCGAGCGCGATCCTGGCCAGCATTGGCCCCTCGGCGTTGCGGACGTAGTTGACCTTGATGCCGGTGGCGTCCTCGTAGAGTTTCCAGAGCGGCAGGCCTTCCTGCTCGTTGGTCGAGGAATAGACCGTCAACTGTCCCTCCGCCTTCGCAGCGGCGAGCAGGTCCGGGATCATCCACGATGGCGTTTGCGCGTTGGCGCTCGCGGCGAACGCGATGCAGGCGAGCGCCATCGCTCCACGCGTCCAGCGAACGTATCTCACGGCGCATCTCCCTTGCGGCCCGGCGTGTTGATTTCGATGATGGTGGGCGCGCGCCGCCGTGAATGTCAAACAGGCCGTTGAACCTTCGTTGAATGCTGCATTGCCGCATTGCTCGCGGCTTGTGACATTGGCCGCGGGGCATGTAAGGTGCCCGCCCGTTCCACGCGGCGCGCCGTCGCGGGATGTACGAGTAGAAAGCAACAGCGCATGGCCGCGGACAAGATCATTCCTCCCAAACGCCCCACGATCACCGATCAGGAGGCGTTGCAGTTTCATTCCC
>CAISJZ010000402.1 GCA_903885755.1 uncultured Hyphomicrobiales bacterium
ATTCAACTGGCTCTACGCCCGCCGCTTCGGCGGCAAGATGCTGCTGCGGATCGAGGACACTGATCGCGAACGCTCGACGAAGGAAGCCATCGACGCCATTCTCGACGGCATGCGCTGGCTTGGCCTCGATTGGGATGGCGAGGTCGTTTACCAGTTCGCCCGCGCCGATCGACATCGCGCGGCGGTCGATCTGCTGCTGGCTTCGGGCAACGCCTATCGCTGCTTCGCAACGCAGGACGAATTGACCGAAATGCGCGAACAGGCGCGCGCGGAAAAGCGCCCGCCACGCTACGACGGGCGCTGGCGCGATCGCGACCCCGCCGATGTCGCGCGCGCCGAGGCTCAAGGGCTGAAGGCCGTCATTCGCCTCAAGGCGCCGCAAACAGGCGAGACCGTTATCGAGGACCGCGTGCAGGGCCGCGTCGTGTTCCCCAACAAGGATCTCGACGATCTCGTGCTGCTGCGCTCCGACGGCAACCCGACCTACATGCTGGCGGTGGTGGTCGACGACCATGACATGGGCATCACGCACGTTATTCGCGGCGACGATCACCTGACCAACGCCGCGCGCCAGACACAGATCTACAATGCGCTCGGCTGGAGCGTGCCGTCGATGTCGCATATTCCGCTGATCCACGGCGCGGATGGCGCGAAGCTGTCCAAGCGTCACGGCGCGCTCGGCGTCGACGCCTATCGCGCCCTGGGCTATCTGCCCGCCGCCCTGCGCAACTATCTCGTGCGGCTCGGCTGGAGCCATGGCGACAAGGAATTCTTCACGACCGCGGAAATGACCGAGGCGTTCGATCTGCCGCAAATCGGACGCTCTGCGGCGCGCTTTGATTACGCCAAGCTGGAGAACATGAACGGGCATTACATGCGCGCGTCCTCCGACGCGGAATTGCTCGACGCCTTCGAGAAGACCCTGCCCTTCCTGCCACACGCCGCGGAGTTCCTGCCCAAGCTCGACGAGGCTATGCGCGCCCGGTTGCTCGCCGCGATGCCTGGGTTGAAGGAGCGCGCCAAGACGCTGGTCGAACTTGCCGAAGGCGCGCGATTCCTGTTCGCCGATCGCCCATTGGCGATGGACGAAAAAGCCGCGCAAATCCTCGCCAATGGCGGCAAGGCGCATCTCACCGCGCTCGTGCCGCGCCTTGAGGCGCTCGCCGACTGGAGCTCGGCGACGACCGAAGCGGTCGTGCGCGCCTACAGCGAGGAAACCGGCGCCAAGCTTGGACAGGTCGCGCAGCCGCTGCGCGCTGCTCTGACCGGGCGTTCCATATCGCCCGGCGTCTTCGACGTGCTCCAGGTGCTTGGCCGCGCGGAAAGCCTCGCCCGGCTAAAGGATCAGGCCTCATAAGCGGCGGCCGCCGCCCAAAGTTCATGCCGGCCTCCGCTTGAACCCGTCCCGGCGATGGGTTACTCATTTCGCGGTGCAATAATTCAACTGACTGGGCCCCCGGCGCGCGGTGCAGCGACCCGCGCGAGGACGCCATGAGCGCAAAGGTCGAACCACATGATCTCGAATTCCGGGTCTTTCACGGTCGGCGATAAAAACGTCGATCTTCCCATCAAGAGTGGGACGATTGGTCCCGACGTCATCGACATAGGCAAGCTTTACGACAAGACCGGCGCCTTCACCTTCGATCCCGGCTTCATGTCGACCGCCGCCTGCGAATCCAAGATCACCTACATTGACGGCGACGCCGGCATTCTCCTGCATCGCGGTTATCCCATCGACCAGCTCGCCGAGCAGGGCGACTTCCTCGAGACCTGCTATCTCCTGCTGTACGGGGAGCTTCCGACCGCGTCACAGAAGGCTGACTTCGACTATCGCATCACGCGCCACACCATGGTTCATGATCAGATGTCGCGCTTCTTCCAGGGCTTCCGCCGCGACGCGCATCCGATGGCCGTGATGGTTGGCTGCGTCGGCGCTCTCGCCGCTTTCTATCATGACTCGACGGATATTTCCGATCCGGTACAGCGCATGGTCGCCTCCATGCGCATGATCGCCAAGATGCCGACGATCGCGGCGATGGCCTACAAGTATAACGTCGGCCAGCCCTTCGTTTATCCCAAGAACGATCTCGACTATGCCTCGAACTTCCTGCGCATGTGCTTCGCCGTGCCCTGCGAGGAATACAAGGTCAATCCAGTTCTGGCGCGCGCGCTCGACCGAATCTTCATCCTGCACGCGGATCACGAACAGAACGCATCGACCTCGACGGTGCGTCTCGCCGGCTCGACCGGCGCCAATCCCTTCGCCTGCATCGCCGCCGGCATCGCCGCGCTGTGGGGGCCCGCGCATGGCGGCGCCAATGAAATCTGCCTGCGCATGCTGATGGAAATCGG
>CAISJZ010000403.1 GCA_903885755.1 uncultured Hyphomicrobiales bacterium
GCCGCCGACGACGATCGCCGGACAGGCGCCCTGGCCTTCGGACATCGCGAGCGGGCGTTGCATGCGCGCTACCTTCGTTCGTTTGGCAGCGGTTCATTCCGGTGCCGGCCGAGCCAATTTGGAGCAATGGCCCGTTCCAGGACAAAATTTGCAGGTTCGGGGCCAGCAATTGAACGCGCGCTCGCTAACGCGCCGGTTCTGGTTATTAGGCTTAATTCGCGGGTGGTCCGGTTCGCGAAACGCAAGGTGCGCGAATGGATACCTTTCTTCAACCTCGGCGGGCCAAGGTGGGCCAGATCTCTTCTCGAATTCGCCGGGCCTCTGAATAATGCGGGTCGTTATTGTCGCGGACCACGCCTACATCAATGGCGGTCAGGCGAAGGTTTCCATCGAAAGCGCCATTGGCCTTGCGGGCCGCGGGCATGCGGTGACCTATTTCGCCGCGGTTGGCCCGGCCGATCCGCGTTTGGAGGCGGCGGGCGTCCATGTGGAATGCCTGGGGCAGGGCGACATCGATTCAACAGGGAAGGCGGCCTTCTTCATCCAGACCATGTGGAACAGCCTGGCGCGGCGGCGCCTCGCCGAGGTGATCGCGGCCTCCGATCCCGCCGACACCGTGGTTCACGTTCACGCATGGGCGAAATCCCTGTCGCCATCCATTGGCGCGGCCCTGCGCGAGGCCAGATGCGGACGCGTTTACACCATGCACGAATTTTTCCTCGTGTGTCCCAATGGCGGCTTTTACGATTATCCCCGCGCGACGCCCTGCAAGCGCGCGCCGATGTCGCTCGCCTGCGCGACCACGAATTGCGACGCCAAGTCGTATGGTCGCAAGCTTGCCAGGCTGGCGCGCCACGAACTGGTTCTGCGCGGCGGCATGGCGTCTGCCTTTTCCCACATCATCACAATCAGTCAGTTGCAATATGAGGTGTCGCGCGACTATGTCGCGCCCGGCGTCGAATGGCGCCGCGTGGACAATCCCATCGAGGCGGACAATCCCGGCCAGAAAGCGGGCGTTGGCGCGGATTATCTTTTCGTCGGGCGCGTCTCGACCGAAAAAGGCATCGCGCATTTCTGCGAGGCGGCGCGGCGCGCGGGCGTCGTGGCGACAATCGCGGGCGACGGATCTCTGATGGACGAACTGAAGGCGAAATATCCCGACGCGCGGTTCCTGGGCTGGAAGTCACCCGCCGAGTTGCGCGACATCATGCGCGCGGCGCGCGCGCTGGTGTTTCCCTCGGTCTGGTACGAGGGTCAGCCGTTGACGGTTTACGAGGCTCTCGCGCAGGGCACGCCGGTGATTGTCAGCGATGTTTGCGCCGGGCGCGAGGCGATCGCGCATGGAGAGAACGGATTGTGGTTCCGCTCCGCTGACGCCGACAGTCTCGCCGGCGCGCTGCGCGAAATGAGCGATGACGCCCAAGCCGCGCGGATGAGCGAGAATGCCTGGCGACGCTATTGGGACGCGCCGCTAACGATGGAGCGCCATCTCGACGCCACCGAAAAGGTTTACGGCGAAGCGCTGGCGGTCACCGCGCGCTGAACGACGCGGCGCCGGCTTAGGCGCGGCCGCTGGCGGCTTGTTGCCCGGATCGGCCCCATGGAAGCCATCGCGGCGTCACTGGTTTCGCGGCGAGCGCGATGAATGGCGTTTCAACGAGGAGATAGGTCGCGGTCGACAGAGCGATCACGCCGACGCCGAGCAGGGCGATCGAGCCATATAGCTGAATATCATCAAGAGCGGCGTAGGCGGTCGGGCCGAACCCCCATTTGGCGAGAACATGAATCGCCAGATTGTGCAGGAGATAGACGCTATAGCTGATGTGGCCGAGAAAGCGCATGACCGGCGCGCGCAGGAGCGTCCATGGACCCCATGGCCGCAGCGCCGCGACGAACGCCACCATGATCAGCGCGGCCTGGGGAATGCCGACGGCGTAACGATAGAAGACACAGAGCGTAACGAGGCTCGCCAGCCCGCCCAGCGCCCAGGCGGCGTCGATCCGTTTGCTGTCCGGCCGCCAGGCCTTGAGATGAATGGCGAGCATTCCGGCGGGAAAGAAGACAAGAAAGCTATACCCGCGCCCCAAAAGGGAGATCGCCACGATCACGGCGTAAATCAGCATGGCGCTGCCGGTTTTCCGCCAGGCGAAGGCGAGCAGGGGCAGGGCGCCGTAAAGGACCCACTCGAACTTGAGCGACCACAACACGCTGAGTATTGTAAAAGTGTCCGTGACGCCGTTGATGTCCGGCTGGCTGAGAAAGGCGAATGACATCCAATGCCCGATTTCCGTCGCCAGTTCACGCGGCGAGACCCGAAGCGCGAACTGGCTTTCGACCGCGACGATGGCCAGCAGGAACGCGACGGCGACGAGATACATCGGCGCCAGCCGGTAGACACGGCCGCGGAAAAAATGGACCCAGTCGATTGGCGCTCGCGCCCGCAGCACGCGGCCCCAGAAGAGATAGGCGGAGACCATGAAGAACATCGCGACGGCGGCGGCGCCGATCTGGTTGTTGAAATGGCTTTCCGGGGCGTCCCAGACGCCGGACGCATAGTAGGCGCGGGCGATGATCCCGTGATGGACGACGACGCCAAGCGCGAGAAGCCCGCGCAATCCGTCGAGCGAATTCATCCGCCCGAAATCGTCATCGCCGACGACAGCCCGATAAACCCGGGGAAAAATCGACAGGAGCGCCCAGGCGGCGACAATCATGATCATGATCGTCATGGCGCCAAATATTGCTTCCGTCATGCGATACGCCCTCGAAACGCGTGGACGATCGCTCGTGGCGCCATCCCCGCGCACCATGCGCGGGGCGTCGCCGTTAATCCATAATTAACTCAATGTTTGGTTTACGCCGCAGTCTCGATCCCGGCCTGATGCTGGCGGGCGGCCTCCATGCCCCATATGGCGCCGAGCATGAGATAGACGTGCCGCCAGTGATCGATGTCGATCTGGAATCCCTGAATGAAAAATCCCAGCAATGCGGGAAAGAACACTTGCGCCATCGTGCGATAGGGCGAATTGACGAAACAGAGGCGTATGCCGACGAAGATGGTCGCCCCGACAAGCACGATGAAGGAAAATCCGCCGAGCCAACCGTATGAGGCGAAGGCGTTGACGAAGGAGCTATGCGGTTCGAGATCGAAAATGAGGCGGAAGCGCAAGGGGCCGAACCCCAGAGGCCGTTCCAGCAGCATCGGCAGCGAGCGCATCTGGTTCTCGAAGCGGGGGTCCTGATATTCCTCGCCGACGGCCTGCGTTCTCTGGGTCAGGAGTTCGCGAATGGAATCGACGGATAGAAGCGCCACGAGCAGAACCGCCGCCAGCGCGACGGCGATGATCGCGCCAACCAGAATTTGCCGGCGCACCCGCGCGCTAGGCGTCGCGATGAAGGCAAAGCCGATCATGACGATAGTCGTCAGGACCAGCATGGCGTAGGAGCCGCGTGAAAAGGAAAACAGGATGCCGGCCAGAATGATCAGTAGCGAAAGCCCGGTCGCGAGATAATGCCGTGTCCGGCGCAGCATGATGAGCTGGATGCAATAAAGCGCGCCCATGATCTCGAAGGAGCCGAAAACATTGGGGTCCTTGAACGTGCCCGCGGCGCGCCCGTAGGTCGCGAACACCTCGCCTGTTCCGCCGATATTGAAATATCCGACAATGCCGGTGATCGCGCCCACGAGGCAGGCGACCGTATAGGCTTTCAGACACAGCTCGCCACGCTCGACCGTGCGCTCCGCGAAAAACAGGCCGAAGAAAATGGCGGTGATGTAAAGATACAGCGACTGGATTTCAAAGATGACCGGATCGGGTTCGTTCCAGTAAGGGATGAGCGCGATGAAGCCCGCCAGCAGATAGACGGTCAGTAATATGAAATAGAGTACGAAGCCGCGATAGATCTTGAACCCGCATATGAACCAGAGCGGCATCGCGACCAATGAAACGAAATCTTAGGGCGACGGCTCGATGACCGCGATCGCGCCGGACACAATCATCGTAAAAAAAATGATGTTGACGATCTTTTGTGACGAGATTCGCCATGTGGCGCCATTTCCGCGCGTCGCTTGGATCGTGGCGTCACTCATCGCCCGGCCTCGCCCTTGGTCGATGAAATCGCCAGCCGTTCGCGCACCAGCGTGCGCTCGCCCGTCTCGCATCCGCGCATCTTGATGCTGACGTAATAGAGCCACGGCGCGTCGCCGGTGTCGTCGAAGTTCCTCCCCCTGGCGTTCTCATCGATGATCGCGGGATAGGAAATCATGGAGCCGCCGCAGGTCTTGTCCATGTTGACGGCGCCGGCGAGCAAAAGTTTGGGCGTCGACCAGTCGCGCAGGTTGGGCGATGTCGCGGTGTAGACGCCATCGAGCGCGATGGCCGCGTCGTTCCTGGTCGCGGCCCAGGCGGCGACCCACAACCCGCTGCCCGCGTGGCGCGTGAGCGACCCCACGGGAAGGCCGAACGGCTGGATGATGGCGCAGGGCCTCGGCGCGACGAACCCCTTCACGTAGGGGTCCATGTAGCGAATGGTGAAATCCTTGCCGTCGAAGGCGCGCCAGCTCGC
>CAISJZ010000404.1 GCA_903885755.1 uncultured Hyphomicrobiales bacterium
CGGCGTCGGCGACCTTGCCGTAGGTGGTCTTGCGGCCCGAAGTCTTGTGCGTGATGACGCCCTTGTCGACCGTGCATTCGGCCGCCGGAACCTTCCATTCGTTGGCGGCGGCTTGCACGAGCATGATGCGCGCGGCGGCGCCGCCCTTGCGCACATATTCGTTCGACTGGCGGATCGCCTGACTACCCGTGGAGTTCATGGCGCCCCAGACGCGCTTGCGCGCGAGATTCTGGCCTGGGGTCGGATATTCCGTCGTGACCTTCGTCCAGTCGCAGTCGAGTTCCTCGGCGACAAGCTGGGCGAGGCCGGTGAGGCTGCCCTGACCCATGTCCGGACGCACGACGCGCACGACGACGGTATCATCTGGCTTGATAACCACCCAGGCGTTTACTTCGGGGGGCGCGTCGGCGGCGCTGGCGTTAAAGGGCAGATTGAAGCCGAGTGAAAGGCCTCCGGCGGCGCTGGCGCCGACTAGGAAGGCGCGGCGGTTTGGTCGCGTGATCGCGTTCATGGTCGATTCTCCCTCAGGCCTTGGCCGCGGCATGGATTGCTTCGCGAACCTGCTGGAAGGTCCCGCAACGACAGATGTTGGTGATTGCCGCGTCGATGTCCGCGTCGGTCGGCTTCGGCTTGTCCTTGAGGAGGGCGGAGACGGCCATGATCATGCCGCTCTGGCAATAACCGCATTGCGGCACGTCGTTGTCGAGCCAGGCCTTCTGGACCTTGGTCAGCTTGCCGTCGATGGCGAGACCCTCGATGGTGGTGATCTTCTTGCCGACGGCCGAACTCACGGGCGCCGAGCAGGAGCGTGTCGCCACACCGTCGATATGCACGGTGCAGCAGCCGCACTGGGCGATGCCGCAGCCATATTTCGTGCCGGTGAGGCCGAGCGTGTCGCGCAGCACCCACAGGAGGGGCGTGCGCGGATCGACGTCCGCTTGCAGGATTGTCCCGTTGACGTTCAGGGCTGTCATGTTTTCCCTCCGCTGGGCGTCCGCGTTGGGCGGTCCGCCAAATTCCTTGAATAGTTCCTCTAGCCCGGGGCGAGCGCGAAGGCCAATCGCTTTTTCGCGATCAACCTCCAGGAGAATCCGCGACCTTAAGGCCGACAAAACGGTCGAGCATGGCGTGATCGGCGCGCAGGCGAGATGAATCGTCGCGATGAACGATCTGGCCGCGCTCGATCACGACGGCCGTCTGGGTCAGGGCCAGCGCGAGATCGGCATGTTGTTCGATGAGAATGAAGGCCATGTCCCTGTCGGCGGTCATGCGCTCGATGGCGCCGCTCAGTTCCTCGACAATGATGGGGGCGAGGCCTTCCAGCGGTTCGTCGAGAATGATCAGTTTCGGGTTCGTCAGTAGCGCCCGCGTGAAGGCAAGCATCTGCTGCTCGCCGCCCGACAGGTGATTGCCGCGATTGCCGCGCCGTTCCTCGAGGCGGGGGAACAGCTTGTAGGCCGCGGCGAGATCCCAGCGTCCTGGCCGCGACGCGACCAGCAGGTTTTCCTCGACGGTCAGCGAAGGAAATATCTCTCGCTCCTGCGCCACCCAGCCGATGCCGGCCAGCGCGCGCCGGTGCGCCGGCAGGCGGGTGATATCCCTGCCATCAAAAATGATGCGTCCGCGCTGCTGGGTCGTGTGGCCCATGATCGTCAACATGAGTGTCGATTTGCCGACGCCGTTGCGGCCCAGCACCGCCAGCCCGCCATGCGCGGGAACCTCCAGCGAGACGCCATCGAGCACCACTGATTCGCCATAGCCGGCACGAACGTCATCGAGTACGAGCAGGGAATCAGACATGGCCAGCCTTGCCGAGATAGACTTCACGAACGCGTGGGTCCGCCGCGATCTCCCTGGGCGTGCCCTCCAGCAGCAGGCGGCCGCCAACCATCACGAGAATGCGGCTGGCGAAACGAAAGACGACATTCATGTCGTGTTCAATGAAAAAGATGGTGAGATCGCGCGACAGGCCGTCGATGACGTTGAAAAGCTCGCCGCTTTCGTCCTTCGGCACGCCCGCCGCCGGTTCATCGAGCAACAAGACCCTTGGCTTGGTCGCCAGGGCCAGCGCGATTTCCAGCAGCCGCTGCTGGCCATAGGCGAGCTCGCGCGTCTCGCGATAGCAGACGTGAGAAATGCGCAACGATTTCAGAATGTCATGGGCTTCCTCGATGGCCGCCTCGTGCGTCGCGAGCCGGCGAACGAAATCGCGCGCTTCGCCCGTGCGTTCGCAGACAGCCATCGTGACGGCTTCCAGCGGGGTCAGGCGCGGAAACAGTGAATTGATCTGGAACGTGCGAACCAGCCCGCCACGTACGCGGTGTTGCGGCGGCGCGCGCGTGATGTCGACTTCGCCGAGACGGATTTCTCCACCATCCAGCGGCAGCAGTCCGGTCAACAGATTGATGAGCGTCGTCTTGCCGGCGCCGTTGGGGCCGATCAGGGCGCAGCGTTGTCCGACCGGCACCTCGAAGTTGATATCGCCCGCGACGACGAGCGATCCGAAGCGCTTTTCCAGACCCTTCGCGGAGAGAGCGATCGTCATTTTCGCCCTCCGCGAAACAGGCCGCCGAGCTTCTTCAGGCCGCCGACGATGCCGTTGGGCAGGAAGACAACCACGCCGATCAACAGCAAGCCTATCCAGAAGTACCAGTATTGCGGATTGATATCGGAGAACTGGTCGCGCGCGACCATGTAGAACAACGCGCCGACGATGCCGCCGTAAAGCTGGCCGACGCCGCCAAGGATCAGCATGACGAGCACGTCCGCCGATCTGTTGAAACTCAGGGTTTCCAGCGACACCGTTTCGGTGGTTTCCGTGAGCAACGCCCCGGCGACGCCCGCGATGAAGGCCGCGATCGTGAAGACGGTGCGCACGTGCGCATGATTCGGCGCGCCGATCGCCAACATTCGGGTGGCGTTTTCGCGAATGCCGCGCAATGACAGGCCGAAGGGCGAATGGACCATGCGGCGCAAGAACAGAAAGACAATGAATGTGACGACGAGCGCGTAGGCGTAGGCCGTCTGGCCATAGAGATCGAACTTGAACATGCCAAGAATGGGCCAGGTCTTGACGCCCTGCAATCCGTCCGCGCCGCCGGTAAGCCAGCTCATGGAATTGGCGGCCTCGGCGAGAATCTGGTCGAGGCCGAGCGTGATCATGATCAACGCCAGCCCGCGAAACCGCGAGATGATGAAGCTCGTGGCGAAGCCGACGATTCCGGCGACGCCGCCGCCAATCAACAAGCCGGTGAGAGGCTCGCCCCAGCCGTATTTCGACGCGACGCCCGTCGCGTAGGCGCCGAGGCCAAAGAACGCGGCGTGCCCGAGCGAGACGATCCCGGCGTAGCCCAGAATGAGATCGAGCGAGAGGGCGAAAAGACCCGTGATCGCGATTTGACTGGCGAGCGACAGATAATCCGGCGTCACGACGAATGGCGTGAGCAGGGCAAGCCAGAAGATGATTTCAACCGGCCGCCAACGCGCGCCCGCGGCCAGAACCTGGGCCGGCTTCAACTCGGCGATGGGGGAGGCGCTGGTCATCCGCGCTTCCCGAACAGGCCGTTGGGCCGCCACATCAGCAATCCCAGCATGATGAGATAGATCAGGAACGCGCTGAGCTTTGGCACGTAATATTTGCCCGCCATGTCGCTGATCCCGAGCAGCACCGCAGCCGCGAAGGACCCGCCGATGGAGCCCATGCCGCCAAGCGAAACAACGATCAGCACATAGATCAGGTAGGTCAGCGCGAAGGAATGATCGAGGCCGACGACCTCGATGGCGAGCGAGCCGCCGAGGCCGGCAAGACCGCTGCCGAGGGCGAAGGTCAGCGCGAACACGAGATCGACATTGACCCCCATGCCGCGCGCCATGCGCTGATTGTCCACCGCGGCGCGGACCTGCGCGCCAAAGCGCGTGTATTCGAGCGAGGCGACGAGAACGGCCGTGACAGCCAGCGCGACGACAATGAGGAACAGGCGATAGACTCCGAAATTATGCCCGGCGAGCGTGAACGAGCCGCGAATCCACGAGGGCAGGCGCACTGGTTGTTGCACCGTGCCGAATGTGTAGGCCGCGATGGCGATGGCCACGAAGACAACGCCAATGGTCAGCAGGCACTGGTCGAGATCGCTGGAGCGATAAAAACGCCGGAACAGGATGCGCTCCAGAACCACCGACACGGCGGCCGCGGCGAGGAACGACATGGGCAGGGTCAACAGAAACGGCCAGCCGAGAATATTGATCAGCGTGACCGTGACAAAGCCGCCTAGCATGGCGAAGGCGCAGTGGGCGAGATTGACGAAATTCATCATGCCCAGCGTGACGGTCATGCCGACCGACAGCAGGAATAGCAGCATGCCAAAGGCAAAGCCGTCGTAGAGAACGCCGATGACGGGACCGATCATCACGACCTGTTACAAAGGTGGGGAATTGACGGCGCTGGAGCGGAGCAAAATCGCGCCTCTCCCGCGAGCGGGAGAGGCGCGCGATCTGTCTCCGCTAGCCTACTTGACGCCAGCCTTCATCTTTTCCTTCACCGGGTCCTTGACGGCGTCGACTTTGTCGAACTCGGTATTGACGAGCTTGCCATCGACCTTCTCGACGCGACGGATATAGACGGTCTCGACGATATCGCGGGTTTCCGGGTCGATCAGGATCGTGCCGCGCGGGCTTTCCCAAGTCATGCCCTTCGCGGCGGCGATCAACGCTTCGCCATCCGCATTGCCGCCGGTCTTTTCCAGCGCCTTGTAGATGAGTTGCGCGCCGTCATAACCGCCAATCGAGAAGATGTCAGGCTCGCGCTTGTATTCCTCGCGAAAGGCTTTCACGAAGGCTTCGTTCATCGCCGACTTGTGCGTATAATCGTACATGGACGCCGTGATGATGCCGATGCCGAGATCGCCCATGCTTTGCAGTGCCGCGACGCCGGTCAACTCGTCCTGACCGAGAATCTTGATCTTGCTGGTGTCGACGCCACGTTCGTTGAGCGCCTTGCCGATCGCCGCCGGCTGCGTGCCGCCGGGCGTCCAGATGTAGATTGCGTCCGGATTGCTGTCCTTGGCCGCCTGGATGAATGCGGCGAAGTCGAGGTTCGCGACGGGAAATTTCGTCGCGCCGACGATCGTCCCGCCCGCCGCGGTGAACGCTTCCGAGAAAGCATTGACGGCATCAATGCCAGGGCCGAAGTCCGATACGAGCGTATAGACTTTCTTTACTCCGCCGGTTTTCGCGGCCCAGGTTCCCAGCGCGCTATTGAGCATCGGCGTCGTTGACGACGTGCGCGACATATAGGGCGATTTCGTCGTGATGATCGATGTCGCCGCGTTCATGACAACCATGAATTTCTTGGCCTCGGCCGAGATATCGCCAACCGCCAGCGCGTTTGGCGTCAATTCGAAGCCGCCCAGTATGTCGACCTTGTCGCGTACGACGAGTTCCTGCGCGAGCCGCTTGGCGACGTCGGGCGCGATACCGCCATTGTCCTTGCGAATGACCTCGACCTTGCGTCCGGCGACGGTGTCGCCCTTCTGCTTCATGTAAAGCTTGAAGCCATTGTCGAGCTGGTTGCCGGTGTCGGCGAATTGCCCGGTATAGGAGACGATCATGCCGATCTTGACCGGCTGCTGGGCCTGCGCCAGCGTGGCAAACGAAACCGTGGCCAGACCGGCCAGCGCCAATGAAACCTTCCTCATCGATCCCTCCTTGTGACGGCCAGCCGGCTTCCACCGTCGGCGACCGTTTCCCAATTCAGGCCGGAGCAGTCCCGACCCGAAATCCCCGCCGCGACGTTACGCGGGCGCAACGCCACGCACAAGCCACGGATGTCCGACACTTGGTGGCGTGGGTCTTCGCCCACCCGCCAATTTACAAGTCGATTGTCAGATGATCGCCCGCGCAGCGCGACACGCAGATCATGAGGGTCTTGTTGGACTCCCGCTCGGACTTCGACAGCAGCGAATCGCGATGGTCGGCGACGCCCGCGACGATTTTCGTTTCACAGGTGCCGCAAACGCCGTCCTGACAGGAATAGTCAGCCTCGATGCCGTTGGCGAGCAAGGCCTCGAGAATGGTCTGGTTGGCGGCGACCTCAATCGTCTTGCCGCTTTTGGCGAGCGTCAGGGTAAAGGCGCCAGGCGCGGCGGCGGAGGCCGGCTGTTCCCTGGCCTTGAAATACTCGACATGCGCGAAGCCATCCGGCAGGCCAGCGGTGGCCGTCTCGAAGGCGGCCAGCATGGGGCCAGGCCCGCAGCAGTAGAAATGCGTCCCCGCCGGCGCGGAGGCGATGATCGGCGCCATAGCCAAAGGCGCGCCGCCGTGGTCTGAATCGAAGTGCGTATGAACCGGCCCGCCGAGCGCGCGCAGGTCTTCCAGAAACGCCGCGCGTTGATGATTCCGCGCCGCGACATAAATTTCGTAGGGGCGACCGATCGCCGCCAGGCGTCGGGCCATACACACCATTGGCGTGATGCCGATGCCGCCAGCGATCAACACGACATGCGGCGCGTCCTCGACCAGCGGAAAATGGTTTCGCGGCGCCGATATCGGAATGACCTGACCGACCCGGAGGTCGTGGTGGATGTATTTCGAGCCGCCGCGCGTGTTGGCGTCGAGCCCCACGGCGACGACATAACGGTGGGTGTCGCGACTATCGCTCATCAGCGAATAATTGCGCAGCATCGCGCCGGGCAGATGCAGATCGATATGCGCGCCGGGCGTGAAGGCGGGCAGGGCCGCGCCATCGGGACGGCGAAATTCCACAGCCAGAATGTCCTCGGCCGCCCATTCAATGCGCTGCACCCGCGCCGGGAATGTCTGTTCAGTCATGGTCCACCCACCGTTCGTTCATTGCTATACCAAGTTCCGCCGGTAAGTCACGATTTTCAGCACTCCGCCTTTCGGCCTGTTGCGCGGGCCGTCCGCCCGTGAAAGCCTTGGCCATCAACCCGATGGACCGCCATGAACTTTACCCTATCCGACGAACAGACCGCCATTCGCGACATGGCGCTCGACTTCGCGCGGGCGCGCATCGCGCCCAACGCCCTGGACTGGGATGAGCGCAAGCATTTCCCGGTGGCCGAACTGCGCGAGGCGGCGGCGCTCGGCATGGCTGGCATCTACACACGCGAGGATGTCGGCGGCTCCGGCCTGACGCGCCTCGACGCCGCGCTCATCTTCGAGGCGCTGGCGACCGGCTGTCCCTGCGTCTCAGCGTTTCTGTCGATCCACAACATGTGCGCCTGGATGATTGACGTCTTCGGGACCGAGGACCAGCGGCGGAAATGGCTGCCCATGCTCATGCGTATGGATCGGCTGGCGAGTTATTGCCTGACCGAGCCGGGGTCGGGCTCCGACGCCGCGGCGCTCTCCACCCGCGCTGTCCGCGATGGCGACCATTACGTCCTCAACGGCCAGAAGCAGTTCATATCCGGCGCCGGCAACGAACACGATTTCTACGTCGTCATGGTCCGCACCGGGCAGGCCGGGCCGAAAGGCGTCTCCTGCCTTGTGGTCGAGGGCGGAACGTCCGGCGTTTCATTTGGCAAGAACGAACGCAAGATGGGCTGGAACGCCCAGCCGACTCGCGCGGTTATCTTCGAGGATGCGCGCGTGCCCGTCGCCAACCGCATCGGGGCGGAGGGAGAGGGGTTTCGGTTCGCCATGGCGGGCCTCGACGGCGGTCGGCTCAACATTGGCGCCTGTTCGCTTGGCGGGGCGCAGGCGGCGCTTGACAAGGCGCTCGCCTACATGCGGGAACGCAAAGCCTTCGGCAAAAGGCTCGATGAATTCCAGGCCTTGCAATTTCGCCTTGCCGACATGTCGACGGAACTTGAGGTCGCGCGCACCTTTCTGTGGCGGGCGGCCAGCGCGCTCGACGCGAAATCCCCCGACGCGACAAGGCTATGCGCCATGGCCAAACGGGTCGCGACGGATTCTGGCTTTCAGGTCGCCAACGACGCGCTGCAGATGCTGGGTGGTTATGGCTATCTCTCTGAATACGGGATTGAAAAGATCGTTCGCGATTTGCGCGTACATCAGATTCTCGAGGGCACGAACGAAATCATGCGCCTCATTGTCGCCCGCGCGATGGTGGGTTAACGCCCGCCGCGCCGCCCTTGGCCTGACCGGGGCGGCGCGCTACAAGGCCGCCTGATGAAGCGGTTGGGTCTGATGCGGACATCCGAGATTTTGACGAAGCTCGCCGGGGAGCCGGGAGACCGGCTGTCCGTCGAAGCGATCTTCGCCAATCTCGGCGAAAGGTCCTTTTCGCTGCTGGTCGTCTTTCTCGGCTTGCCCAATTGCATTCCCATGCCGCCGCCCATCGCGTTGATCTGCGCGCTGCTTTTGTTCGCGGTCGCACTGCAGATCGTCTTCGGCCGCAAGGCGCCCTGGGCGCCCCGCGTGCTTCTGGAGCGATCGGTCGCCCAGACCGACGTGAAGCGCGCGATCGACAAGGCGATGCCTTATCTGCTCTGGCTCGAGAAATGGACGCGCCCGCGCCTGCAATGGTCTGGTACGGGTCTCGGCAGCCTGCTGATCGGTCTCCTGCTGATTTTTCTCTCCGCCGGCCTGCTGACAGCAGCTCCCTTTATTGGCCAGATTCCGTGGGGCCTCGCGGTCTGCCTGTTCGGCCTTGGACTTGTCGAGCGCGACGGCGTTCTGGTTCTGGGAGCGCTGGTGTTCGGCGCCATCGGCGCATCGCTCAGCGCCGGTTTTGTCTATGCGATTTTCGTCGCCATCACGAGTTGGCTGCATTAGGTTCGCGGCGCCTGAACAGGAGCGCGGCATGGGTCAGATGGTCGACGGCAAATGGTCGCGAGAGCCGCTCGTGCGATCCGACGCGAAGGGCGCCTTCGTGCGCCCCGGCAGTTCCATCCGCAATTACATCACCGCCAACGGTGCGCCCGGCCCGACCGGCGACGGCGGCTTCAAGGCGGAGCCGGGACGCTACCATCTCTACGTCTCGCTCGCCTGTCCCTGGGCCCATCGCACGCTGCTCTATCGCGCGCTGAAGGGGCTTGAGGAGATGATTTCGGTCTCCGTCGTCAACTGGTTCATGGGCGAGGACGGCTGGAGCTTCGCCGAAGGGCCGGGCGTCATCGCCGATTCCATCAACCACGCCAGGTTTCTGCATGAAGTCTATGCGGCCTCGGACGCCGCCTATTCCGGCCGCGTCACCGTGCCGATCCTGTGGGATCGCAAGACAGGCCGCATCGTGAACAACGAATCCTCCGAAATCATCCGGATGCTGAACTCGGCCTTCGACGGCATTGGCGCGAAAGCAGACGACTATTATCCATTGATGCATCGCGCCGAAATCGACGCGCTCAACGCGCGCATTTACGAGACGCTCAACAATGGCGTCTATCGCGCCGGTTTCGCCGTGACGCAGCAGGCCTACGAACAGGCGGTGGTCCCGCTGTTCGAGACGCTGGATTTTCTCGACCATATTCTGGCGACGAAGCGCTTTCTTGTCGGCGACCATCCGACCGAGGCCGACTGGCGGCTGTTTCCGACGCTCGTGCGCTTTGATCCCGTTTATTTCGGCCACTTCAAGTGCAACCTGCGGCGGATCGTCGATTACCCCAATCTGTCGAGCTATCTGCGCGATCTCCACCAGACGCCCGGCGTCTCCGCGACGGTCAATTTCCAGCATATCAAGAGCCACTACTACCAGAGCCATCGCAATGTGAACCCGACCGGCATCGTGCCCATGGGCCCGATCATGGACCTCATGGCGCCGCATGGACGGGCGAGACTGTCGGGTGGGTGAAGGAAATTGACCGCGTCCCCACTCCTGCTTATGTCACTCATCCCCTGTTCCGGACCTGAGCGACATGGCCATTCGACCCATCATCTGCATTCCCGACCCGCGTCTGCGCCTTGTCTCCGAGCCCGTCGCCGCGATTGACGACGAGGTTCGCGCCCTCATGGATGACATGCTGGCGACCATGTACGAGGCGCCCGGCATTGGCCTCGCGGCGATCCAGATCGCCGTGCCGCGCCGCGTGGTGGTGATGGATGTCGCCGGCAAGGACGATCCGCCGGCGCCGATGGTCTTCGTCAATCCGGAGATCACATGGTCGTCCGAGGAAACCAACGTCCACGAGGAAGGCTGCCTGTCGATCCCCGATTACTACGAGGAGGTCACCCGCCCCGCGAAGGTGCGCGCGCGCTTTCTCGATCGCGACGGCAAACAGCGGGAGATCGAGGCCGACGGCCTGCTGGCGACTTGCCTCCAGCACGAGATCGACCATCTCAATGGCGTGCTGTTCATCGATCATCTCTCGCGGCTGAAGCGCGAGCGCGCCATCAAACGCTTCACCAAGGCCGCCGCAATGCGCGGCGAGGAGGGGATGTGAGGGGCATCCGGCCGGAAATGCTTCCATGACCCTCAAAATCGTCTTCATGGGCACGCCGGACTTCTCCGTGCCCGTGCTCGCGGAAATTCTGGGCCAGGGCCACGAGGTCGTGGCCGTCTATGCCCGGGCGCCAAAACCCGCCGGTCGCGGCATGGCTTTGCGCCCCACCCCTGTTCACGCGCTTGCCGAGCGCTTTTCGATCCCGGTTTTCACCCCCAAAACCCTGCGAACGCCCGAGGCGGCGGCGACCTTTCACGGGCATGGCGCGGATGTCGCCGTTGTGGTGGCCTATGGGCTGATTCTGCCGAAGGAGATTCTCGACGCCCCGGCGCAAGGCTGCCTCAACCTGCACGCGTCCCTGCTGCCGCGCTGGCGCGGCGCCGCGCCCATCCAGCGCGCCGTCATGGCGGGCGACGCCGAGACTGGCGTCATGGTCATGCAAATGGAGGAAGGGCTTGATACGGGGCCTATCGGCATGGCCGAGCGCGTCGACATTTGGCCCGATATGACGGCGGGCGATTTGCACGATCGGCTGTCGCGGATCGGCGCGGATCTCATGGCGCGCGCGTTGGCGGCTCTCTCGCGTGGCAGCCTGACGTTCACGCCGCAATCGGAGGAGGGTGTCGTCTATGCCCACAAGATTGACAAGGCGGAGGCGCGGATCGACTGGTCGCGCCCGGCGCGCGAGGTCCACGATCACATTCGCGGACTGTCGCCGTTTCCCGGCGCCTGGTTCGAGGCCGATTTCGGCCATGGCCCCGAGCGCGTGAAAGCGGTGCGCTCGCGCGTCGCCGAGGGCGCGGGCGCGCCCGGCGCTCTGATCGACGATCAGCTTACCGTCGCCTGTGGCGCGGGCGCCGTGCGAATCGTGGAATTGCAGCGCGCCGGCAAGGCCGCCATGCGAGCGGCGGATTTTCTGCGCGGCTCCAAACCGGCGACCACGCTGTTCGCCTGAAACCAACGACGCGAGGCGGCCCATCAAATGCGACGGGCGGCTCGTCGTGGATTAGCGATACATCCGAAGTTCGGACTTGCGCTCGGCCTTGCGCGCCTTGCGGGCGGCGTAGCGCGCGTCGCGTTCGGCTTTCGCCTCGATTTCGAGGAGGGCCTTGAGTTCCTCGTCTTCTCGACGTTTGGCTTCGGCGGCGGCTTCCTCGGCCTTGCGGGCGATTTCGCGGGCCTCTTCCTCGGCCTTCACACGGGCTTCGAGGGCGATGCGCTCCTGCTCGACGCGGC
>CAISJZ010000405.1 GCA_903885755.1 uncultured Hyphomicrobiales bacterium
CGTGCGCTTCGACGAAGCGCACGGTTTCCGCGGCGCCATGCGTAACATCGATATTTCGCGCGACTGGGGCGCTTCCCTCGCGGAAATTCCGGAATTGGGCGACGTGAAGCCCTGGCGCCTCGCGGTGGTTCTGGACACGAGCGACAACTCCGCGCGCGTCGGCCTGCAGCCGGGCCGCGAAAAATCCGGCGAAATTGCCCGCGAACGGGAAACAGCCATTCTGGCGCGCGACGGCATGTCGTGGACCAACAAAACCTCGGTTCGCTCCGCGCTACAGCCAGGCGACGTGATTTACGTCGAGCCTCTGGAAGGCCGGCAAGGGCAGGTGCGTCTGCGCCAGATTCCGGATATTTCCGGGGCCATCGTCGCCATGGATCCCTTCACCGGACGCGTCTTCGCGATGGTCGGCGGGTTCTCATACGATCAGTCCGAGTTTAATCGCGCGACACAGGCGCTGCGTCAGCCCGGCTCGTCCTTCAAACCCTTCGTTTATGCGACGGCGCTGGACAATGGCTATACGCCGTCCTCGATCATGCTCGACGATCCCCTTGAGATCGATCAGGGCAACGGCGAGGTGTGGCGCCCCGAAAACTTCGAAAAAGGCGCCGGCGGCCCGCACACGCTCCGCTATGGCATCGAGCATTCCAAGAATCTGATGACGGTGCGTCTCGCGCGCGAGATTGGCATGCCGCTCATCGCCGAATACGCCAAACGGTTTGGCATTTACGATGATCTGCCAAACTATCTCGCCTATTCGCTCGGCGCGGGCGAAACTACGGTGCTCAAGATGGTCACCGGTTATTCCATGCTCGCCAATGGCGGTAAACGGGTGAAGGCGACGCTGATTGATCGCATCCAGGATCGCTGGGGTCATACGATTTTCAAGCATGACGAGCGGATCTGCGAGGGCTGCGACGCCGCCAAGTGGGACAATCAGGCCGAACCCCGCCTGGTCGACAAGCGCGAGCAGGTTCTCGATCCCCTCACGGCTTACCAGATCACCTCGATGATGGAGGGGGTGATTCAACGCGGCACTGGCGTGTCCATCAAGGCCGTCGGCAAGCATCTGGCTGGCAAGACGGGCACGACCAACGAAGCCAAGGACCTTTGGTTCGTCGGCTTCTCGCCCGATCTCGCCGTTGGCGTGTTCCTTGGTTACGACCGTCCGCGTTCGATGGGCGATTCCGCGCAGGCGGCGACTTACGCCGCGCCGATCTTCCGCGATTTCATGAAGGTCGCCCTGAAGGACAAGCCGGATACGCCTTTCCGCGTGCCGCCAGGCATCAAGCTCATCTCCGTCGACCTGAAAACGGGCATGCGTTCGAGCGGCGCCGGCGCCATCCTCGAAGCCTTCAAGCCGGGAACCGCGCCGCCTGACAGCTATGCGTTTGGCGATGGCGCGCCCAGGAACGTCTCGGTGACTCCGGACGCCGACAAGGCGGTCGGCTCCGGCACGGGCGGGCTCTACTGAGCCGCGGCGCGGCCATTTACACCCGCCCGTTCGCGCCGTAAGGATCGCGCGCGAATTCTTTCCGTTGAAGCGAGTCATGCAATGCGCGCCGAAGCCGAAGCGCTGGTCGACAGAATCAAGCAGTCCATGGGACTGCTGAGGAGGCATCTTTGACGTCGAACAATCGACGCGACGCCTCGCCGAACTGAACGCCCGGGTCGAGGACCCCGATCTCTGGAACAACGCCGAAGCCGCGCAGAAAATCATGCGCGAGAGAACCGACCTCGAGGAGAGGCTCGGCGCGCTCGCCCGCCTTGAGCGCGAATTCGACGACGGCGTCGGCTTTGTCGAGCTCGGCGAGGCCGAAGGCGACGAGGAGACGGAGAAGGAAGGCATCGCGATGCTTTCCGCGCTCGCAGGGGAAGTTGAGCGGCGTGAAATCGAAACGCTGCTGTCGGGCGAGGCAGACGCCAACAACACCTTCGTCGAAATTCATTCAGGCGCCGGCGGAACGGAAAGCTGCGACTGGGCGCGGATGCTGGAGCGCATGTATTCGCGCTGGGCGGAACGCCGGAAGTTTTCCGTCGAGGTGATCGAGGAAACGCCGGGCGAAGAGGCAGGCGTCAAATCCTCGACGCTGCATATCAAGGGCCACAACGCGCACGGCTGGCTGAAAACGGAATCCGGCGTGCATCGTCTTGTGCGAATTTCGCCGTTCGACTCAAACGCGCGCCGGCACACCAGCTTCGCGTCCGTGTGGGTCTATCCCGAGGTGGACGATCGCATCGACATCCAGGTCAACGAAGCTGATTGCCGGGTCGACACCTATCGCGCCTCGGGCGCTGGCGGTCAGCACGTCAACAAGACGGACTCGGCCGTCCGCATCACGCATATTCCAACCAATATCGCGGTGGCCTGCCAGTCCGAACGTTCGCAGCACAAGAATCGCGCAACCGCGTGGAAGATGCTGCGCGCGCGTCTCTACGAACGCGAACTGGAAATCCGCGAGGCCGCGGCGAGCAAGACCGAGGCATCGAAAACCGACAATAGCTGGGGTCATCAGATCCGCAGTTACGTTCTGCAGCCCTACCAGATGGTCAAGGATTTGCGGACGGGCGTGGTATCGGGCACGCCGTCCGACGTGCTCGATGGCGACCTTGACCAGTTCATGGAAGCCTCGCTCGCCCAGCGCGTGCATGGCGGTGGGCCGGACAGCGTCGAGGACGTGGATTAATCCTTCGCGGCGAGTTGCTCGCCCGCGCGCAGGAAGCGCATTGGATCGACAGGTTCGCCATCGACGCGCACTTCATAGTGCAGATGCGAGCCCGTGGAGCGGCCGGTCGAGCCGACCTTGCCGATGATCTCGAGCGCGTCGACCGTTTGCCCCTCCTCGACCAGGATGACCGAGAGATGACCGTAGCGCGTGGTCAGACCATTGCCGTGGTCGATCTCGACCAAGTTTCCGTAGCCACCCTTCCGGCCGGCGGAAATGACCTTGCCGGCGGCCGTCGCGCGGGCGGGCGTTCCCGTGGGCTCGCGCAGATCGACGCCCGTGTGCATGGCCATCTTGCCGAAGAAAGGGTCTATGCGTCCGCCGAAGGGCGAGGTCACCTCCAGTGGTCCAGAGAGTGGCTTGCGTAATGGCGCCTTGCGGATGGCGCCGCTCAGGCGCGCGGAATCGGCGAAGTCATTCTGCAGGCGATAAACCTCGCGCTCGAACAGGGACCCGTTCGGATCGGCCTTGAGCGGTACGAAGGGGCCGCCGACTCCGCTCCTGGCGGTTGTTGAGGCGGACGCCATCATCCTGTCGACGGGCAGGCCGGAATCGCGCATCGCCGCGCGGAGGCGGGTGACGGAGCGTCGCGCGGCCGAACCCACCGCGTCCACGGCGCGAACCTGCGCGAGTTCGATGCGTTGCAAGGAACCGGACAGGGACCGCAGGCGTGTTTCCACCGGCACGTCCGGGTTGGCCGCGACATCCAGCGCGGCCGCGGACACGCTGTCCAGGAAGACGCGCTGGTCCGGCGCTTCCGGACGTGGCTTTTCGCCCCCGATCGCCTTGATGGCGGGCAGGTTGGCGGGCGTCTGGACGGGCGCGAAGGCGGAGGCCGCGCCGGGCAGGACAGGCGCCGTTTGCCGGCTGTCGGCGAGCGCTGGAGCCACCGACCGGTTGATGGCGGCCTTCGCGTCGGCAGGCCTCGCGATTGTCGACGTCGTGTCCGCGCCGACGCCCGCCTGCTGGGCGAGGGACGCAATGACGGTCGCCCGGCTTTCGATCTGCGCCTGGCGCGACAGCAATTCGTGGACCCGGCCCTCCAGCGTATTCTGATCCAGCAACTGCCGACCGGTCACGCGGTCCACCTGCGCGCGCATCGCCGCGAGCCTGTCTTCATAGGCGTATTGCATTTCCGTCTGGCGGCTCATCAGTCCGGCCAGCATATCGTCGCGGTAAACCCAGTACAGGCTGGCGCCGAGATAGACACTCATGACCACGGGCGTTACCGCGACCGCGAGGAACGCGACCCACGGACGGATGGCGAAACAGCGCATGGATTCGCCACGCGACAGCGTCACAAAGTAATGCGAACTCGAAATGCGCGCCTTCGGCATCGCTTCGCGCATGGACATGATACGGCGTCTCCCACCGCAAGTTGCGGAACTGGAGGCCGATCAAACTACGTTAAGGTTAATAATCGTGAAATGGCGCGCCTGGCTGCGCGAACGGACGCTTCAGGAGGCGGCGGCGGCAAGTACCGCGGCGGCGTGGCCGGGGACCTTCACCTTGTTCCAGACATGTGAAATCCGGCCCTCGGCGCCAATCAGGAACGTCGTTCTCTCGACGCCCATATATTTGCGGCCATACATGCTCTTTTCGACCCAAACGCCATAGGCCTCAACCATGGACCTGGTTTCGTCGGAGAGCAGGGTGATTCCCAGTTCGTGCTTGGCCTTGAACTTGTCGTGGCTCTTGACCGAATCCGGGGAAACCCCGATGATTTCCGTGTTGAGCTTGGCAAAATCTTTTTTCAATGCATTGAAATCAATGGCTTCTTTAGTGCAGCCCGAAGTGTCGTCCTTGGGGTAGAAATAAACGACGACCTTGCGGCCCTTCAACGAGGCCAGCGAAATCTTGCCTCCACCATCGCTTGGCATGCTGAATGCGGGCGCCTTGTCTCCAACGGCGAGCTTGACGATTCCCATATGCCTTCCTTTCGCGCCAATCGCCTGCCATGGCAGGGCATGAAAAAGTGGAGTTCCCGCACGCCCGCCGGGGATTTCTTGTAAACTCATCGAATCGCGCCCTCAAGGGGCGGACAGGACTGGAGCGTTTGGTCGACCACGCCGAACTAGACCCCGATCTTCCATCGCCCGCCGCCAGGCGTCGATGGTTTGGCCTTGGAAGCGCCCGCGTTGGTTGCGACGTCGCCGGGAATGCGGGCCTGCGTCCGCGCTATCGATGGGTCGCGCGCCTTTGCGCGCATGCTTGCGGCGTCCTGTTGGTGGTCGCCATCGTTGCCGCGGCCGGGCTTGGCACTCTTTTCTATCGATTGGCCCAGGGCCCGCTATCGATCGCGGGTTTGAACGAACGGATCGCGTCGGAACTCGGGGCCAAGCTGGGGCATGGCTACAAGGTCGAACTCGGCGCCTCGGCGTTCGAGCGCGTCGGCGGGGCTCTCAGGCTCACCATGGCGGGCCTCGCGGTTCGCGCGGAAAACGGTCGAGCGGTTTTTAACGCGCCGCGCGCATCGGTGTCCGTCGCCCTGCCGCAGTTGCTGATTGGGGTCGTCAAGCCGACGCGAGTGGAGCTTTTTGACGTTGAACTGGGCTTGACGATCACGGCTGATGGCTCGCTGGCTGTGTCGGCCGGCGCCGATCCGATCGTGCTTTCGCCCACGGCGGTCGCCGGCGACGCCGCGCCGACCGACGCCGGCGCCCAGCCCCGCCGGGCCGCGAATGATGTGCTCGCGCCGCTGGCCAGGAGCGTTTCGGATGTTCTCGCCTTTCTGACGAACGATTCTTCGCCGGTCTCGAAAATGGAATGGGTCGGCATTCGCGGCGGGCGCCTGACATTTGACGACAGGGTGGGTGGCCGCGTCGTCAACTTCAACAACGTTGAACTCGGCTTCGAGCGCCAGGGGGCCTCGGCGGATCTCAGTCTGGCGGCGGTCGGCCCCAGCGGCCATTGGGAGGCTCACGCGCGAGCAGGCCAATTCGAGGGCAGTGACCACGCCCTTGAGGTCGAACTCAGGGACATGACCTTCGACGAGGTTGCGCTCGTGGCCGGGCTGCGATCGCCGGATTTCTTTTTTGACATGCCACTGTCGGCGAAAATCAATGTTGGTCTCGATGGGGCCGGGGCGCTTGTCGGCGCGGTAGCGCGGTTCAATGTAGGGTCCGGGTTCTTTTTCGTTCGCGACGAGGATTTCGAACCAATCTTTCTCGACGCCGTCACAGGCGGATTTCGTTGGGATGGCGCCAGCAAGCTGCTGCGCGTCGAGCCGACCCAATGGGTATCGGGTGAAACGCATCTGATCGTCACGGGAAACGCGTCGCCTCCGGTCGCCTCCGACGATCCCTGGCGCGTGGCGCTTCAGGCGGAGCCAGGTTCGACGCTTGGCCCGGAATTGCTGGGCGATACGTCGCTCGCGGTGGACAATGCGATGCTTGCGCTGAATATCTTTCCGGACCAGCACAAGGCTTCGCTGGAACGTTTTGGAATTGAAAGCGCGGGACTCAACGCTTCGATGTCCGGCGAAATCGACTGGGGCGAGACGACCCGTGGATTGAAGCTCAACGTCCAGTCCGGCCGCTCGCCGGTGCGATCGATCCTGCGGATATGGCCGAGTTTTATCGCGCCGCCCGTGCATTCGTGGCTTCTGGGCCACCTGAATGGCGGGACTGTCGAGCAGGGCGCGCTGACCCTCGACTTCGACGGCCCGGCGCTTGACAACGCGATGCGAAAAATGCCGCCGGCGGATGATCGCTTGCACATCGACTTCAGTATCGCCGACGCCAGACTGCTTTTCCTGGCCGGCGTGCCCCCTCTGACCTCCGTTGACGCCACCGCGCACGTCACCGGCCACACTGTGACCGTCGCCGTGAAGCGCGGTCTCATCGAGGGCGGGCAAGGCCGCAAGCTGACGCTGTCGGACGGCGCCTTCCACGTCGCCGACACCACGTTGAAGCCATCGCCCGCGGTCGTCACGGCGCGGCTTGCTGGTACGGTCGATTCCCTCGTCGACATTCTGGCTCGTGATGGATTGCGACCTTTCGTCGGTCCGCTCGGCGATACGTCCGCGATGAAGGGACAGGTCGATGGCCGATTGAGCGTCGATCTCATGCTCGACAAGAAACCGCGACCCGACGACACCAGGGTGCAGGCCAATGTGAATGTGAGCGATCTGTCCATCGATCGGCTGATCGGCAAGGAGAAGTTCGATCAGGGTCAGCTCGCGGTCGTTGTCGATCAGGCGGGCATGCGCGCAAGCGGTCAGGGCCGGCTGTTTGGCGGCCCGGGCCAGCTTGATTTCCGCAAGCCGCCGGTCGGTCCCATGGAAGCCAACATCGCCTTCACGATCGACGATGCGTCGCGTGCACGTATCGCGCCGGCCTTCGCGACGGGCGTCAGCGGCCCCATTCAGGCGCGCGTGTCGAGCACGATCGTTGGCAAGGACGCTCAGCCCGCCCGCGTCGAACTCGATTTCACGAAGACGGTTATCGACAACGCGCTGCCCGGCCTCGTGAAGCCGCAGGGGCGACCGGCGAAGGCGTCGTTCCGGGTCACGCCCGCCGTCGATGGCGCGCATCTCGATCAACTGGATTTCGAGTCGACCACCGGCGCGTCCATCAAGGGCAGCATTGATTTCGACCCGGCGGGCGCCATGCGCTCGGCGCGTCTCTCCCAATTGCGTCTATCGCCGGGCGACGACATGAAGGTCGATGTCGATCAGGGCAAGGACGCCCTCAAGCTCGTCGTGCGCGGCGCGTCAATCGACGCGCGGCCATTCCTGCGCGGCATCTTCGGCTCGGACGCCGCCAGGGACGACAGTTCGAGGGATACGCTTGGCAAGGATCTCGATGTCGATCTGAAATCGACGCTCGTGACCGGCGCCAACAAGCAGTCCCTGACCGCGGTGGACATGAAGCTCAGCCGCCGGGCCGGCGCGGTCCGCAACTTCCAGATACAGGGCCGCTCCGGACGCGCGAGCGTCACCGCGACCACCGCGCCCGACAACAACGGAAACGCCACGATCAGCATCAAGACGCTGGATGGCGGGGGCGTGTTGTCCTTCGTTGATCTGTACCGCCGTATGGAAGGCGGCAATCTGCGCGCGACAATCCAGATGAGCGACAAGGGCGTCTCTGGCGGCCTCTTCGTCAGCGACTTCATTCTGCGCGATGAGCCGGCGCTCCGCAAACTGGTCAGCGAGGGCGTGCCGAACCCGAATGATCCGCAGGCGCGCAAGATCGACACGACCGCCGCGCCGTTTCAGCGACTATCGGCGAATTTCACTCGCGCCAACGGCGCGCTCGTCATCAGCGATGGCGTTCTCTATGGCACGCAGATCGGCATCAAGATCGACGGCAAGCTCGACACCGCCCGCGACCGCGTCGACATGGCCGGCACCTTCGTGCCAGCCTATGGCCTGAACAATCTGTTCGACCAAATTCCGCTGTTCGGCCCGATCCTGTCCGGCGGCGCGCACGAAGGTCTGTTCGCCGTCAATTTCCGGGTCAGCGGCCCGGCCAGCGCGCCGTCGCTGGTCATCAATCCGCTCTCGGCGATCGCGCCGGGCTTCCTGCACAAGATTTTTGGCGTGGGCTCGGCCTATCCGCCCTCGGCGGGGCAGGCGCCCGGGTTTGGCGACGTACCGCCGTCCTCAATTCCGCGGTAATTCAGACCGGGCGCAGCAGCACGTGGCGCTTGCGCCCGAGCGACA
>CAISJZ010000406.1 GCA_903885755.1 uncultured Hyphomicrobiales bacterium
CGCATTATTTCGTCAATGACGCCTTCATCGAGGAAGGTCAAATTCTGCGCGACATGCCGCGCATCGCGCATATTCCCGGCGTCATCGTTCAGGGCCGCTATGACGTGGTGACGCCGCCCACGACAGCATATGAAGTCCACAAGGCCTGGCCCGCCTCGCGGCTCGACATCGTCCACGACGCCGGCCACGCCACCAGCGAGCCCGGCATCACGCGCAAGCTCGTCGAAGCGTCGGATTTTTTCGCGCGATAGTCCCGCGGCGTGTCCGTCAATTCGCGTTCGCCACGAAGTCCGAGGCTTTTCTGGCGATCGCTGGATCCACGTCGATCGTCTCGCGGATCGCCTTGAACACCTGATCCGCCGATCTTGGCTCGACACGACTGCCGATCTTGGCCGCGTCCGTGATGAAGGCGGGGTCGCGAAGCATGTCCTGCCACGCCCGCCGAAGCGCATCCGCGCGGTCGGCGGGAATGCCCGGCGGCGCCACGATCGGCTTGCCCAGACGCCGGCTCGCGGAAAGGAACATGAAAATGTCGCGCACCTCGGGCGTCGTCGCGGCGGATTGCAGCATCGGCACATCGGCGATCCGCGCGTCGGGTTCATCACCGACCTGGAACATGAACCTCATCAGCCTCGAATTGATCATCGCCGGACTGTCGCGCAGGAATGAATTGTAATCGAGCATGACGGCCGCGATCTCCTGCTGCTCGAACGCCCGCAACATCGCGCCGCCGCCGGAGTAGCCCATCACCAGCTTGAAGCGCGTCCCGATCAGTTTGTTCATCGCGTTCGAGATGGAAAAGCCCGTTGTTCCAGGGCCAGTGACAGCTTCCATCACCACGGTCTGTTTCGCCTGTTCGATGGTCTGGGCCGGACTATCGGCGCGGATGGCCATGGCCCCGTTCTCGCCCCTGTTCACCGAGCCGATGATCGTAAAGCGCCGCGCGTCGAATTTGACGCCGCCGGGATCCAGCACCTGAATGGTTGGCAGATTGTCGAACAGCGTACCGATGTATGTCCCGTCCTTCGGCGCCACGTTATAGAGATAGTTCGCCTCGACGATGCTGCCGCCGCCGGGCATGAACTGTGGCACGACCGTCGGACGTCCCGGTAGATGCTCGCCGAGATGCGTTGCAATCAACTGGACGAGAAAGCCGGCCGCGCCAGCGGCGTCGAAGCCCGCGAGAACGTGAACGGTCTTGCCGCGATAAAACTCCTCCGCTGTTTCCGCCCGCGCGCCGGATGGAAAAGCGCAAACAAACGCGACAACGGCGGCAGCGCGTCCCGTTCCCATAAGGCGGCGCAAGGCGCGAAGATCACGGGACAATCGAGGCTCCTCACTCCGGCTGAATGCCGAGATCGCCGACGACCTTGCGCCAGAGTTCGAGCTCATCGCGCACGGCCTTTTCGGCGATCTCGATCGATTGCGCGCCGAACGAATAGAAACCCACATCGACCAGGCGGGCCTTGAACTCGGCGTCTTCCAGCAGCTTGCTGATTTCCGCGTTGAAACGTTCGATAATGGGCCGCGGCGTCGCCGCTGGCGCGGAGACGCCGAGCCACCCGTAGAAATCAAAACCGGGAATGGTGTCGGCGATCGGCGCGATACTCTCGTAGCCGGTCACGCGCTCGACGGAGCTGACCGCGATGGGCTTCAGCAATCCGCCCTTCAGCATCGGCGCCGCGGCGGGAAAAGCGAGAATAGCGAGTTGCACACGCCCGCCGACCGTATCCTGCACGCCCTGCGGCATGGTGGCGTAGGCGACGGGGTTGATGCTGATTCCAGCATTCTTGTTGAGCCACGCTGCGACAAGACCTGAAAAATTGCGCGGGCCATCGTTGGCAAGATTGAGCTCGCCGGGTTTCGCTTTCGCCAACGTGATGAGTTCGGGCAACGTGTTGGCCGGCAGATCCTTGTTGGCCACGATAACGAAAGGCCCGCGCGCGACGCGCGCCACGGTCACAAAATCCTTACGCGGATCGTAAGGAAGATTTTTCACGGTGAAGACATTGGTCGTCAGCGCGGCGGCCGTCGCCCAGAGAAAGGTATAACCATCGGGCGCGGCGCGCGCCGCCATCTGCACGCCAATGACATTGCCGGCGCCAGTCCGGTTCTCAACGACGAAGCTCTGGTTGAAAACGCGGCCCAGCCGGTCGGTGAGAAGGCGGCAGATCGTGTCCGGCGCGCCGCCCGCGGCCTGACTGACGATCATTCGCACAGGCTGCGCCGGCCAGCCCTGTTGCGCGCGCGCCGCCGCCGGCAGCGCCGCGACCGACGCAACGGCGACGCCGCCCGCGATCACGTCACGACGGCTATGCTCCATGGCGTTCTTCCCTGTATCAATTTTCAATGCTCGACGAGTTTGTCACGATCTCTCAGGGCGGGAAAGAGCCTGGACCAGATCGCGGCGCAGGCGATCGTCGCCGCGCCGCCGACGATGATCGCGGGGATCGCGCCCCACCAACCCGCCGTCACGCCGGATTCAAATTCGCCAAGGTCCGAGGCGCCGCTGACGAAGACCGAATTCACCGCGGCGACCCGACCGCGCATGTCATCGGGCGTTTCCGCCTGCACGACGGTCGCCCGAACCACGACGCTGATCTGATCGGAGGCGCCGACGATCGCCAGCAACGCCATTGATGCAAACAAATTTCCGCTCAGGCCGAACAGTACGGTCGCGAGCCCGTAGATCGCGACCGAGATCAGCATCTTCTTGCCGGCGCGCCCGCCAATGGGCGCGTGCGCCAGAAAGGCGCCCATGAGGATGGCGCCAATCGCGGGCGAGGAGCGCAGCAGGCCAAGCCCCCACGGGCCGGTGTGCATGACATCCCGCGCGATCACCGGCAGCAGCGCGGTCGCGCCGCCGAAGAGCACGGCGAAGAGATCAAGAGAAATGCCGCCGAGAATGACTTTCTTCGATCGAATGAAGTTAAGTCCCGCGCTCAGGGTTTCCCAGGAAACGGATCCGGCATTCTTACGCGGCGGGCCGGGATTGGCGATGCGGAAGACCAGAATCGCCGCCGCGGCGATCGACACGAAGGCGACGGCAAAGGGAACAGCTGGCCCGAATATATAGAGGATACCGCCGAGCGCCGGACCAACGATGCGCGCGCCCGACCACGCGGAGGAATACCAGGTAATCGCGTTGGCGAAATGTTCCTTGGGCACGAGGTTGGGTGTCAACGCCTGCGCGGAGGGATTGGAAAACGCCCGCGCCACGCCCGCGGTCAAGACGCAGGCGTAGACCGCGCCGACATGATCAACGCCGGTGTAAGCGATGAGGAAAAGACACAAAGAGGCCAGCGAGGCAACGGTGAAGGCCAGCGACAGCACGATGCGCCGGTTGTAGATGTCCGCGACATGGCCCGTGAAAAGCGACAGGCATGCGGCGGGCAGAAACGACGACAGGCCAGCGACGCCAAGGGCGAAGGGACTGTCAGTCACGGAATAGACGTACCAGCCGATCGCCACCGCCTGCATCGACAGCGCGATGCCATAGAGCAGCCGGGCGGCGCAGTGCAGGCGAAAGTCACGATAGCGAAACGCGACGTAGCCATCCGACGCCGCCGCGTTCGCGATACTCATCCCGCCATATTCTCCCGCGCCTTCGAGTGGTTCAGCGACCCGATTTCCACGGCACGATAAAGCGTTCGACCTCGTTCAGGATGAGCGTGAAGACAAGGCCCAGAACAGCGATGGTGATGAGACCGACGTACATGGTCTCGACGGACAGAATCTCCCAGGCGTTCCAGATCATGTAGCCAAGGCCGCTTTTGGCGCCGACCATTTCGGCGATGGCGATAAGCACGAGGCCCATGCCGACGCCGAGCTTCACACCGGTCATGATCAGCGGCATGGCGCCGGGCAGCGCGACGGTGCGGAAAATCTGAAATCCGGAAGCGCCAAAATTGCGGCCCACATCGAAGTGGATCTTGTGGATTTCCAGCACGCCCGCCATCGAATTGATGAGGATGGGGAAGAACACGCCGGTCGCGACCATGACGATCTTGGAGGGTTCGCCCAGTCCGAATATCAGAAGGATCAACGGCAGGATGGCGCTTTTGGGAACCGGATAGGTCGCCGCGATGATTGGTTCGACGATGACACGTAGCGTCCGGAACATGCCCATCGAGACGCCGAGGATCAACGCGGGAATGCCACCCCACAGAAAGCCCCAGAAGAGGCGCTGCAGGCTCGCCCACATATGCTTTTCGAGCAGCCCGTTCTGAATCATCGTGAACATGACGCCGAAGATTTTCGACGGCGCCGGAAAGAAACGCACGTCAATGAAGCCAAGGCGCGCGCAGATTTCCCACAACCCGATCAGCGCCACGGGCGAGACGAGATTCATCAACCGCTCGGCGGTTTCGCGGCTCATGGTCGAGGACATGCGGGTCGGCGCATGAGCGACGCTTATTTCGCTTGGCTGGACGTTCTGGACGGCGTCGGTCACTTGGCTCTCCCTTCGTCCTGCGCGCGCGCGGCCTGCACCTCGTCACGCAACTGCCCCCAGATGTTATAGACCAGCTCGCCATAGGCCGGCCGCGCCCGCAATTCGAGAACGTGACGCGGGCGCTCGAAGGGCACGTCGACCATGTATTTGGTGCGACCGGGATGCGCGGTCATGATCATGATGCGGTCGCCCAGCGTCACGGCTTCATCGACCGAATGGGTGATGAACATAACGGTCTTGCGGGTCTCTTCCCATATTTTCAGTAGCTCTTCCTGCAACAGCACCTTGTTCTGCTCGTCGAGCGCGGAGAAAGGCTCGTCCATGAGCAGAATGTCGGGATCGTTGGCGAAGGCGCGCGCGATCGACACGCGCTGGCGCATGCCGCCCGACAACTGGTGCGGATAGGAATCATGGAAGCGCGACAGGCCCGTGCGCATGAGATAATGGCCGACAGTGTCCTTGATCTGCGCCTTCGGCAGGCCGCGCATGGTCAAGCCATAGGCCGCGTTTTCCCAGACGGTCATCCAGGGGAACAGGGAATCGCCCTGAAAAACCATGGAGTTTCCCGGACGGCCCCTGGCCGGCGCGGCGATTTCGACGGTGCCGCTCGTGTGATCCTCGAGGCCGGCAAGAATCCGCAGCAGCGTGGTTTTGCCGCAGCCGGAGGGCCCGACGATCATGAAGAAGCAGCCGACGGGAATGTCGAGGTTGATGTTGTCGAGCGCCGTAAAAGGGCCCGCTTTCGTGTTAAAGACCTTGCTCAGATTGCTTATGCGGATCTTGACGTCGGACGAGGCGACAGTCGCGGAAATGGTGTCGGTGACCGCGTTCATGACAGCCGCTCGCGATCATTGACGCCATCAGGTCGTAAGCCGAATTCCAAAACCATGAGACGATGCACCGGTTTCCCCCTTCGATCCCCGCCGCCACGCCACCCATGCCGCGCCTTGCGGTCTGACTGACGCCGGATCAAAATTTTTGACTCGATTAAACAGCGATTTGGTCGCGAACAACCTCGGCGGACAACGCTGTTTTCAGGGCTTGCAGAGGTATCGGCAAACGCCCCTTCCGTCAACGTCCATCTCCCTGCGCGACAGGCGTTGGCGTCACGTCGATTGGGATTGGTCGCTCAGCTCGGGGGCGGAAGGCGCAAGGGCGGCTTCATGAAAAAGACGATGAACATCGCGCCATTGGGGCAGCGCGCGGTATGGCGGCTGCCTGCCGGACGCCAGACGAAATTGCCCGCCGTGCAGGCGCCTTGATCATCCTCAAGCGAGCCTTCGATCACATAGGTCTGCTCAAGCTCGGGATGTTCATGAAAGGGAATGACGCCACCCGGCTCCATCTTGAATAGCACCGTGGAACGACCCGTCGCGGGGGCGGAGTAGAGCGTCTTCTGCACGGACCCCGGCACGCGCGAGGGCGTCCATTCCATGTTCGCGACATCTACATAAACGCCCATGGGCGTCGCGATGGCTGTTTGCGCGTCGGTCATGGCTCGCTCCCCTGCCTTCCAGGGCGCTGAGACTAATCGAGAAAAACAGATTTTCAAAGGGTGGCGCGGCAGGCCGCGTCAGTTCGCCTCGAACTGGCCGGGATCATAGACTCGCTTGGTCGAGCAGAACTCGCAGGTGACTCCGATCTTGCCATCGTCGCCGACCATGTCGCGGCGCTCGCCCGGCGTAAAGCCGCGCAGCATGGATTCGACCCGCTCGTCGCTGCAGCGGCAGGCGTCCCGGACGGTCTGCTCGCCAAAGACCTTGACGCCGCGTTCGTGGAAGAGGCGGTATAGCAGCCGCTCGCTCGACAGGGTGGGATCGACGAGTTCGTGATCCTCGACCGTTGCGGCGAGCGCCTTGGCCTCGCTCCAGGCATCGTCCTCGGGTACCTCGTGGACGACCGCGCCGGGCGGCGCGTCGCCGGGATCCAGATCAGCCTGCCGCTGACGCTCTGGTGAATCCGGCAGGAACTGCGTCAGCAAGCCGCCAGCGCGCCACACGGAGCCCGCCGGCGTCACGGATTGGGCGACGGCGAGGCGCACAAAGGTCGGTATCTGCTCGGACTGGCGGAAGTATTCGTGCGCCGCCGCCTCGAGCCCCTGCCCCACGAGCGGCACAACACCCTGATAGCGCGCGTTTTCGTTACCCTGCTCGATGGTGAAGGCCAGATGGCCGCGGCCGAGCAGATCGGCTCGCCCGTCAACGGCCTCCGCTTCCGCCACGCGCGCGGCGTCAAAGCGAGCGAACGCGCGCAGACGATCGGGCGCGTCGAAATCGACGACGACGATATCCACCGGGCCATCGCCGCGTGTCTGCAACTGGAACCGTCCCTCGAACTTCAGCGAGGACCCCAGAAGCGCCGTCAGGGTCGCAGCCTCGCCGAGCAGGCGCGCGACGGGCGCGGGATAGGCGTGGCGGGCGAGAATGGCGTCGATCGCCGGGCCCAACCGCGCAACACGGCCGCGAACATCAAGCGCCTCCACCGCGAATGGCAGTACGGCGTCGTCGTGACCCTGATCTGAAACCGGGCGCGCGATATCGTTCATGCCGGCGACGCGCCCAGACACCACGCCAGAATGCCCTTCTGCGCGTGCAGGCGGTTCTCGGCTTCGTCGAACACGACCGATTGCGGTCCGTCCATCACCGCGTTGGTGACTTCCTCGCCGCGATGGGCGGGCAGGCAATGCATGAAGATCGCATCCTTCGAAGCGACCGCCATGAGCGCGTCGTTGACCTGATAGGGCGCCAGCAGCTTCTGGCGGTGGCGCGCCTCTTCCTCGTCGCCCATTGAGACCCAGCAATCCGTGACCACGGCGGAGGCGCCCTCGACGGCGGCGCGCGGATCGGTCGTGACGGTCATGCGCGCGCCATTGGCGCGGGCCCATTCGATCAGCAAGGGCGAGGGCGCGAACTCGCGCGGCGTCGCGACATTGATGGAGAAGTCAAACCGCTGCGCCGCGTGAACCCAGCTCGCCAGCACGTTGTTGCTGTCGCCGGTCCAGGCCACGGTCTTGCCCTTGATCGGGCCTCGGTGCTCCTCGAAAGTCATCACGTCGGCCATGATCTGGCAAGGATGCGAACGCTTGGTCAGACCATTGATGACTGGCGCCTCGGCATGGCGCGCGAGCTCGTTGAGGTCGTCGTGATCGAGGATGCGGATCATGATGGCGTCGATGTAGCGCGACAGGACGCGCGCGGTGTCGGCGATGGTCTCGCCGCGGCCAAGCTGCATCTCGGCGCCCGTGAGCATGATTGTCTCGCCGCCAAGCTGGCGCATGGCGAGATCGAAGGACACGCGCGTTCGCGTCGAGGGCTTGTCGAAGACCATCGCCAGCGTCTTGCCGATGAGTGGACGCACGCGCGCCTGCTGGCCTTTGCGCCAGGCCGACTTGAGTTTGACGGCGCCGTCGAGAATGCCGCGCAGTTCCGCGGCCGAAACCTCGGTCAGATCGAGAAAATGTCGCGGCCCGCTCATGACGTCGTCTTCTCCGAGGCGGCAAGCGCCTGTTCAACGCGCCCACAGGCGCGATCAAGGCGCGAGATCGCCTCGTCAATTTCAGTCTCGCCAATGATCAGCGGCGGCAGCAGGCGCACGACATTGTCGAGCGCCGGGATGACCAGCATGTGCTCGGCGCGCGCCGCGACCGCGAATTCCGCGTTGGGCGTGTGCAGACGGACGCCGATGAAAAGGCCCTCGCCACGCACTTCCGCGATGACTTTAGGATGCGCGTCCTGCAATTGGGCGAGGCGCTGCTTGATCAGAATGCCGGTGTGGGCGACGCGATCGAGGAAGCCATCCTCCAGAATAACATCAAGCACGGCGTTGCCACAGGCGGTGGCGAGCGGGTTGCCGCCATACGTCGTGCCGTGGGTGCCGACGACCATGCCCTTGCCGGCCTCTTTCGTCGCGAGGAACGCGCCGAGCGGGAACCCGCCGCCGATGCCCTTGGCGATCGACATGATGTCCGGGGTCACGCCGTAAATCTCGTGCGCGAAGAATTTTCCGGTTCGCCCGACGCCGGACTGCACTTCGTCCATCACCAGCAGAAGACCGTGCTGATCACAGAGGTCGCGCAATCCGCGCAGAAAACCCGGCGGCGGCAGCCGCACGCCGCCCTCGCCCTGAATCGGCTCGACGAGAATGCCCGCCGTCTGGGGGCCGATCAGCGCCTTGACCGCTTCCAGATCGCCCCAAGGCGCCTGATCGAAGCCCTCGATGTATTTGGGATTGCCGCCAGCCGCGATGGTCGCCAGCGTGCGACCGTGAAAGGCGCCCTCGAAGGTGATGAGATGGAACCGTTCGGGGTGACCATTGGCCGCGTGATACTTGCGCGCGGTCTTGATCGCGCCTTCCAGAGCCTCGGCGCCGGAATTGGTGAAGAAGACATAGTCCGCAAAGGTGTTCTCGACCAAGCGTCTGGCCAGCCGCTCGGCCTGCGGAATCTGGAACAGATTCGACACGTGCCAGAGCTTTTGCGCCTGTTCCGTCAGGGCGTTCACGAGATGGGGATGGCCGTGGCCAAGGCAGCAGACCGCGATGCCCCCGCCGAAATCGAGATAGCGCGATCCGTCCGTCGCGGTCAGCCAGCAGCCGTCCCCGCGCTCGAAGGCGACCGGCGCGCGAGCGTAGGTCGGAAGGATCGCGGATTCCGTGGAAGCGGATTTAACGCCTTGATCGGACATGGTGTTTTGGCTCGTGAACGGCGGCCTGAAAATCAAAACGCCGCCCGGGTGGGCGGCCGCTTCGACTTTGTCGATCATAGGGATTTGACCTCGGATGGTCAAATCCCTCGTGAATTTGGTATTTATTACAGTCGTGTCCGCCCTGTGACCTGATGATAGAGCCAGACCACCACGACCCCGCCCACGACCGCGACGAGCATGCTCCACGGGTTCAGGCCGGTCACGCCGCCCAGACCCACCACGCTGAAGATGAAGCCGCCGACAATCGCGCCGACAATTCCCAGCGCCACGTCGAGCAGAAAGCCCTCCCCGCTCTTGTTGACGATCTTGCTGGCGATGAAGCCGGCAATCAGCCCGAGAATGATCCAGGAAATGAAGCCCATTGGTCGACCCTCCAAATAAATTGCGTGAACGTGCTTTTGACGTCGCCAAACATTCCCTCACCCCGCCGCCAAACGCAAGACCATGTTCAGCGCGGGCGCGAGCCCCACATATTTTCGAGGAAAAGGATTGCGGTAGCCGCGTCGACGTCAGACATATGTGCCAGCGGTTCGGCCGCGCCATCCAGTTATGGAGGCCCACATGGGTATGTTTGACGACGCATTGAACAATTCGGTTCCCGGAGGCAATTTGACCAAGCCGCTCGTTATCGCGGCCGGCGCGCTGATGCTCGCCAAATGGCTTGGAAGCAAATCCGCCGACCAGAGCCAGCCGGAAATCATTCCGCCGGCGAAGGCGCCGCCCGCGCCGCAGGCGCCGTGGGGGTCGGGCCAGCCGCAAACCATTGACGTCCATCATTCCGACGAGGGCCTGCCGGGCGCGCTCGGCGGGTTGCTCGACAAATTGCGCAACGGAGGCCTCGCCGAGGCCGCCAATTCATGGGTCGCGCAGGGGCCGAATAAGCCGGTGCAGCCGGGCCAGCTTGGTACGGCTCTTGGCCAGACCACCGTCAGCGAACTCGCGCAAAAGGCCGGCGTCAGCGAGCAGGACCTGCTCGCCATGCTGGCGCAGGCGCTTCCCGGTCTCGTCGATAATCTGACGCCGCGGGGCCGCGTGCCGACGCAGGCGGAAGTGAACGGTTACGGACGCTAGACCACGATCACGAACGTGGCGCGGAAGACCTATTTGTAATCCCCAAGGTCCTTCCGCGCCGCGTCGGCGAAAGACGTATCGACCATCGTGTCAAGGTTCGCCGCTTTCTCGATCAGCTTCTGCTCGAGATAGAAATTCTGCACATCGGCGAGAAACGCCTTGTTGAGCCGTTGGTCCGGATCGAGCCCGGCGGGAAAGCCGTTGGCGATCACGGGCAGGGGAACATTCGCCGCCTTCGCGATGATATCGATGACCTTGTCCTTGTCGATGTTCTTGCCGATGGCGTCGTTATAAACGCGCACGCCGCGCATGTAGGCCTTCATGAAGCGTACGCCCGCGTCGCGATCGGCGGCGAATTTCTCGCTGTAGACAATCGGCGCGATGCTGCCGCCAGGCGGCACGAATTCGACGAGATCGGACACGACCTTGGCCAGGCCGTTCTGCACCGCGCGCGACAGGAAGGGATCGATGATGAGCGCGCCATCGACCGCGCGCGAGGCGATCGCGGCGGCCATGTCGGGGAGCGGCACCTCGACATAATCCATGTCGGCCAGACCCATGCCGTGTTTTCTGAACAGCGCCGCGACGAGATAGAAGCCAATCGATGTTCGGCCAGGCCCGGCGATCTTCTTGCCGCGGAGATTGCGCATGGTATCGGCCTCGTCGGCGCCGATGAGATCGGGCCGCGCGATCAGGCGCGTCGCGGAAAAGCCTGGTCGCAGGCTTTGCTTGTCGCCAACGAGACGCAGATTGATGTTGCGCTGAACAGAGGCGAACAGGCCCGGCGCCAGCGCGATGCCCGACACTTCAACCGCGTTGGTCGCCGCTTCCGCCACCTGCGAGGGAATGGAATTCATGACGCGCGGCGTGACGGTGAATCCGGCTTCCCGGAAGAAGCCATAGGCGTCGGCGAGATAGACGCCCGCGTCGGTCGCGCCGCCAAGCGACGAGTAGGAAATCGCCATGATCTTCGCGGGCTCGGGCGGCGGCAGCGCCGCTGGCCGCAACAGCAAATACGTTCCCGCGCCAAGGGCGAGCGCGAGGCAGTTCATGGCGATGCGTCGCAGGTTCATTTTCCCCCCGGTATTTGTTGGCGCGTCCGGCGCGATCCTACACGGTCGCGCGCGCGAGGTCGAAATTCGTGATCGTCTTGTAGGAATTCATGACGCCAAGGATTTCATCGCGCGGCATCACGTCCTCGATATTCGAGAAACCAGCGGGGGCGCGCGCCTCGACCAGTGTGACGATGCGCTCGGGGCCGCCGGCCCGGTTCTGGCGCACGATTTCCGCGGTCTTAGGCCTTCGGTCCTCATCATAGGCGCGCAGCGCGGCGTCGATATCCGGCGCGCTCTTCAGCAGGCGCGTCAGTTCGCGCGCGTCGAGGATCGCCTGCGAGGCGCCGTTGGAGCCAAGCGGATACATGGGGTGCGCGGCGTCGCCGAGCAGCGTCACCCGGCCATGGGTCCAGCGCGGCAAGGGATCGCGATCAACCATCGGGAATTCAAAGATCGCGTCGGCGCCGCGAAAGAGATCGGGAAAATTCATCCAGTCGAAAACCCAGTCGGCGTAGCGCGGCAGGAAGTCGTCGAGGTTGCCAGGACGATTCCAGTCCTCGCGAGGAAAGCCGCGCGCGGGATCGACGAAAAACCGGGCCGCCCAGTTGGTGAGCGAGCGCCCGCGATCGCCGTATCGCTTCGACATGGGATAGCCGATGACCGTCTGTCGGCCGCCCACCATGAACTGCGAGAGCCCGCCAAGAAACGGCGGCGTCTCGGTGGCGGCGCGATAGATCAGCGCGCCATTCCATTTGGCCGGCCCCTCGTCGGGATAGAATGCTTCGCGCACGCGCGAGTGAATGCCATCGGCGCCTATCATGAGATCGCCGCGAGCCTCGCCCAAATCCTTGCCCGTCGCGCGATCGACGAAGCGCGCGATGACGCCCTCGCCCGGCGCATTCTCAAAGCTCGCGAGATGATGGCCCATGTGAACGTGGCCGGCGCCAAGGCGCTGGCGCGCGATCTCCATCAGCGCGATCTGCATCTCGCCGCGATGAATGCTGATCTGCGGCCATTTCGCGCCAGCGGCGAGCCCGCGCGGCTCGATCCAGATGTGCTGGCCGCGATTGTTGAAGAAGGCCTGCCCGGTCGTCGCGACGCCGAGGTCGAGCATCGCGTCCATGACGCCGATCTCGTCGAGACAGCGCACGCTGTGCGGCTGCACGTTGATGCCGACGCCCAGCGGCTTCAGCTCGCGCGCGCTTTCGAAGAGATCGACCTCGATCCCGGCGCGATGAAACTCCAGCGCGGCGACGAGCCCGCCAATGCCGCCTCCGACAACGAGCGCTTTCACGTTTACTCCGAAGGTTCTTTTTCAGATCACTGGCAACGCCATGCAAGAAAATGGCGGTCGCAAATACTCAATAGCTTATATTCGAGCCCGCGCGCAGATCGTCGACGCTCGCTGGTGGAAATCCAAAAAAATCCAGGTAAGCGGGAATCTGTTCAAACAGCATATCGACGCCAACCATGTAGGCGCACCCGCGCTCCCTCGCCGCGGCGAGAAAAGGAGTGATTTCCCGCTTCATCACGACCTCGCCAACAAACGCCGTTGGCGCGATGCGGGATACATCCACTGGCAGTGGGTCCTTGTCCGACATGCCCAGTGGGGTCGCGTTCACGACGAGGTCGCAGCCGGATGGATCGCATGTGCCCACCCACGTCCGCAATCGTGGAAAATGTTGTCGCAACCGCGCCGCCAACGCGTTCGTGGCCGCGGCGTTCGGATCGAAAAGAGTCAGTTCCTCGGCGCCATCCTTCGCCAGAGCCGCGGCGATCGCCGAACCGACGCCTCCATTTCCGATTACCAGCGCATGCGCTCCTTGAACAGAACGACCCTTTCGACGCAGGCCGCGGACGAAGCCCTCGCCGTCGAACATCTCGCCGACCAATCTTCCATCCGCCTCCCGCCGGACCGCATTGCAGGCGCCGGCGACCAATGCCTGCGAGCCAATCACGTCAATCAGGCTCATCACGCTGACTTTATGCGGCATCGTAATCAGCGCGCCAGCGATATTCGTCAGCTCGAATACCGATTTGAAAAAAGTCGGAAAATGCTCGGGTTTTGAGCCCATTGGTGCCACGACGACGTCAATCCCCATTCGTTCGAACCATCGATTGTAAATCTGGGGTGATTTGAAAGTTTCCGTGGCGACCCCGATGTGGGCGATCAGTCTGGTCGTTCCTCGGATCATCGGCCACTCGTTTCCATTGGCGCCTCGCGCCGTTCCCTGATCGGCGCCGGCCGACATGAATTCGGTCGGCGCATCGGAGCCTATCTTGCGCGCATGGCCTCTCGCCTTTCGCGAGCGTAGGTGGCCGAGTCGAGAGGCTGGGCCGCGGCATTGCCAAGTTGCTCCAGCGGCAGCCGGAATGTTTCTCTCGCCGAATAGGCCGCGAGAGCCGAAATAACCGTTGTCGCGAATGCGAGGGAACCGATGATCAGCGGTATGTTCTGCGTCCCCGGTGGCGCCACGGTGGCGAAAAATGCGGGCAGCATGGCGGTGAGAAACGTGCCGATATTCTGCGCGATGGCCATGGCCGATACGCGCGTGCGCGTCGGGAACAACTCGGGATAGAAGCTCGGAAATATCGCGTTGTAGCCTTGGTAGAGGATACCCCACATCGAAATGGACGTCGCGAATGCGAACGGCATGTTTTTCGTGCTGATGGCGTAGAGATAGACATACGAGGACAACCCGGAGAGCAGGGCGCCGCCGATGATCAATGGCCGACGCCCGATCTTGTCGGACCAGTCACCAACGAAGGGAATCAGCGCCACCGCGACGATGTTGCCGACCACGGGAATCCACAAATATACGTCGGGCGCGAAACCAATTCCGTATGCGGCCTGCACCGCGTAGGCGCCGCCGAAAATGGTCGCGATAACCGGAATAACATTCATCAGCGCCATCAAGATCACGCGCAGCATGTCTGGCCAATGCGCGCGAATAGCCTCCAGAACCGGCGCCTTTGGCACTTCGTCATGCGCCGATTCCTCGGCGAACGCGGGCGTTTCGTTCACGCGTCGCCGAATGACATAGCCGGCGATCAGAACAACAAAGCTCAGCAGGAACGGGATGCGCCACCCCCAGCTCATGAATTCGGCCTTGTCCATGAACCGGGCAAGCGGAATAAAGATCGCGGCCGCGAGGATTTGTCCCGCCTGGACGCCCTGTAGCGCGAAACTGGCGAAGTAGCCCCGTCGGCCAAAGGGCGCATGTTCGAGAATCATCGAACTGGCGCCGGAAATTTCGCCGGCGACCGCGAAGCCCTGGGCCAGACGCAGAACAACCAGAAGTATCGGCGCGGCGACACCGGCCTGTGCATATGTCGGCAGAAAGCCAACCAGCGTTGTCGCTATGCCCATCATGAACATGCAGGCCAGCAACAATGTCTTTCGGCCGCGCGTGTCGCCCATGTGACCCAGGAAAAAGGCCCCGATCGGCCGCGCGACATATCCCACGCCATAGGTCGCGAGCGAAGCGATGATCGCATTCGTCGGGTTGTCCGAAGGGAAAAACACCTGGGGGAAAACGAGAGCGGCGGCGGTCGCATAAATGAAAAAATCATAATACTCGAGGGCCGAGCCAATCCATCCGCTCGCGGCCGCCCTGGTGGTCTGCCGCGCCCCTTCCGATGCGATCATCTGGTTATTCATCTTGTCCCTCCCCCCCTGAACCCGCTTGCCATGGGCGCATCAACGAGCTTCGCCCCGAGATTGAACCATCCGTGTTCTTCAGCCTGCGGTGGTCGGTATCCTGATTGAAATAGGTTCAATCAAACTGGAAATGTCAAGATTGAGCCCGACGCCAGGCGGCTTCAGTTCGCGCACGCTTTCGAAGACACCGACCTCGATCCCGGCGCGATGAAATTCCAGCGCGGCGACGAGCCCGCCAATGCCGCCCCCGACAATGAGCGCTTTCACGTTTCCTCCGATGGTTCTTTCAGGTCACTGGTAACAATATGCACTCGCCCTCTCCCATTGGGAGCGGCTTCGCGCCAACGCTTATTCCCCTCACGCCACCGCGGCGCCCTTCGCGTTCGCGCCGCGCGCCAGAGACTCCAGCGCCTCGTCGACGGTCTGCACGTCGCCGAAATTCAGATGGAAGGCGTTGAGCGAGGCGTTGTGCAACTCGTCGCTGCTGGTGGCGTTGGCGTCGGCGATCATCAGCGTCTTGTAGTTGAGCATGCAGGCGTCGCGCGCGGTGCTTTCACAGCACACCTGCGTCGCCGTGCCCGCGACCATCACCGTGTCGAGACCGCGGGCGCGCAATACGCGCTCGATGTCGGACGAGCCCTGAATGAAGGCGCTGAATCGCTTCTTCACCATTTTGGTGTCCGCGGGCAGGACTTCCAGCGTGGGAAACAATTTATGGCCCTCCGCCGCCTCGTCCATGCTGGCGTACCGCTGCTTGGCGCGATCAAGCGTCATGAGATAATTGTGATAGACGGACCAGCTTTCCCACGTGTCATTGGTTGAGTTCTGAATCCAGATGACATGGCCGCCCATGGCGCGCAGGCCGGCGGCGAGGCGATTCACCGCCGGCACGATTTCGCGCGCGGGCGGCGTCTCGTTCATGTAGCCGGGCGCCATGAAATGGTTCTGCATGTCGATCACGACGAGCGCGGTCTTGCGCGGATCGATCGTGTCGAAGGGATGGCGACGACCCGTGCGCCGCGTCACCGCGTCGATGGTTTCCTGGGCGATCTTGATCTCGTGCATGTCGTCATCCCTCATTGTTTTGGCGCCCCGCCATCGCGACGCCGGTAAATCCTCAGTGCATGACGTTGCCGCCATCGACCGCCATGGTCTGGCCTGTCATGAAGTCGCTATCGGACGAGCACAGGAACACCATGGCGCCGACGAGATCGGCGGGCACCTGCTTGCGCTTCAACGCGCGACCGCCCATGTTCTGCTGGATATATTCGGGCGTGTAGCCCGGCTGGTTGAGCACGCCGTCGCTCATGGTCAGACCCGGCGCGATGGCGTTGACGTTGATCTTCTGGTCGCCGAGTTCGCGCGCCAGACAGCGCGTCATGGCGACGACCGCGCCCTTCGACGAGACATAATGTAGCAGGTTCGGCACACCCTTGAACACGGTGCTGGAGGCGATGTTGACGATCTTGCCGCCGCCCTGTTTGGCCATGATCGGCGCGACCGCCTTGGCGCATTCGAAGGGGCCGCGCACATTGATCGCCATGACCTGATCGAACTCGGCGCTTGAAATTTCCTGAAAATTCTTCGGGCCGAGCTTGGCGAATACCGCCGCGTTGTTGACGAGAATATCAACCGCGCCGAATTCGGCGACCGCGCGCTCGACCATGGCCTTGACCTGCTCGGCCGAGGAGACGTCGGTCTTGACGTAGATCGCCGCGCCGTTGGAGCGAATGATCTCGTTGGCGGTGTTGGTTCCATCGCCCACGTCCGCGATGACGATCTTGGCGCCCTCGGCGGCGAGCCCCTTTGCGAATGCGGCGCCGATTCCCTGGGCGGCGCCGGTGACGATGGCGACTTTGTTGGTCAGTCTCTGCATGACGTTTCCTCTGCCCGGTCTTGCCGGGGACGCGTTGAACGGGCTTCAGACGCCCTCCCCGGCAATCTAGACGCCTTCCTCCGGCGTGGAAACGGCGCCGAACTCTTGAAGCGCATTGCGCACCCTCCGATCACGCCGAGCAAGAATTGATCCAGCGCAATGTCCGCGGCCGGCGCGGCTGCTTTTTCTATGACGTTACCGATAGCGGAACTATGTTTCGCATAAAGGAACAATTTTCGCCAAGGGATGGGGACGTCGCCAGACACCCTTCTTCACTCCGGAATCGCCGCGGGAGCGCTCAATGCTAACCAAAGAACAGAATGATCTTGTCACCCAGACCGGGCCGGGAACCCTGATGGGCGACCTCTTCCGATCCTACTGGCTGCCCGTGCTGCTGTCGGAGGAACTGCCGGACAACGACTGCCCGCCGGTGCGCGTCAAGATTCTGTCCGAGCGCCTGATCGCCTTCCGCGACACCAAGGGCAATCTCGGCCTCATCGACGAATTCTGTCCGCATCGCGGCCCTTCGCTGTGGTTTGGCCGCAACGAGGCGTGCGGGCTGCGCTGCCCCTATCACGGCTGGAAGTTCGACTACACCGGCCAATGCGTGGACGTGCCGTCCGAGCCCGCCGAATCCGGCTACGCCAAGAAGATCAAGCTGAAGTCCTACCCGGTCATCGAGCGCGGCGGCGTGTTGTGGACCTATATGGGCCCGCCCGAGAAGAAGCCGGCGCCCCCGGAATACGAATTCGCCATCGTGCCGCGTAAGCAGAGCTATATCTCCAAGCGTTTTCAGGAGTGCAACTGGCTGCAATCGCTTGAAGGCGGCATCGATTCCAGCCACGTGTCGTGGCTGCATCGCGGCAACGTCAATTCCGATCCACTGTTCAAGAACGCCGGCGGCAACAAGTACAATTTCGGCGATCTCGCGCCGGTGTTCGAGGTGGTCGAGGCGCCCGGCGGCCTGTTCATCGGCGCGCG
>CAISJZ010000407.1 GCA_903885755.1 uncultured Hyphomicrobiales bacterium
AATGCGGGCGATGATGTCGGGCGGCCCGCCGGGCGCGTAGGGCACGATGATGGTGATATTGCCGGCCGGGAATTTCGCGGCGCCCTGAGCCCGCGCCAGGGTGGGCGCAAGCAGCGCCGCGCCAAGGGCCAGAACTCTGCCTATCGAGCCGATCATGGGGTTTCCTCAAGCTGGTTTGTTGGGCCAATTAGGCGCCGGCGGCGTCACCTTCGTCAACCGAGCGCGACGCGGCTCCGTGTGTTGCGCAAATCGCACACGCCGGCGTTCTCCGCGCCGGAATTTGATTTTCGTCAAAGTATTGTTGCCCGCGGCCGGTCGGCGCCGTGGAGTTTCGGAATAGCTCCAGTCCGACCACACGTCTGGACGGCTTCGTTTATTTCCTGGTGTGACCATGCTGAGTCTGAATGTTCTTTTGCGTTCCCTTGCGGCATTTGCGCTTGTTGCTGGCGCCGGTTTCGCCCGCGCCGCCGATATGCCGGCCGCGGCCGCCGCGCCTGCGGGTTGCGCCGTCGACGGCGTCAACGGCAAGGTCGCGGCCCTGGGCGGCGCTTCCGCCGGCAACAGCCTGTACGGCGGCCTCGCTTCTGTGTCCCTGCCGATTGGCTGCGGTTTCGGCGCGCAGTTCGACGCCTCCGCGGGCAGCTATAACAACAGCTTCCTCGGCTCGCTGGCGGGCCACGTGTTCTGGCGCGATCCCGCCCGGGCGCTAGCGGGCGTTTACGGGTCCTACAATTTCTGGAACCAGTTTGGCGGGCTCAACTCTAACCATCTCGGTCCGGAAGCCGAGGTGTATTTTGGCCGCTGGACCCTGCAGGGCGTCGGCGGCGTCGAATGGGGCAATAGCGTTTCGGGCGTCAACGGTCTGAACATCCAGACCTTCACGGTCGCCACGCGCTTCTTCGACCAGATCAATCTCGGTTATTACATCGAGGACAATTTCAAGCTCTATGTCGGCCATCGCTATCTCGGCGGCCGTAATGCCGCGGCGCTTGGCGGCGAATATGGCATTCCGCTGGGCAATGGCATGATGGCGTCGCTGTTCGCGGAAGGCCGGGTGGGTGAACGCAACTTCAATGGCGTGTGGGGCGGCGTGCGCGTCTACTTCGGCCAGAAGGACAAAACGCTGATCCGCAGACATCGCGAGGATGACCCGATCATTTGGAGCGACGGCCCAAACGGAACCAACGCCACTAGCAGCAGCCAGGCGCAGGCGCAGCAACAGCAGCAGAATCCGAACATTCCGAACATTCCGAACAATCCCCAAATCCCCTGCGGAGTGGGCTTCCTGCCGGGATTTCAACCCAACTGTACACTGGTCGGCCCTGTCACGTGATCAAAAGACGCCGAGCGTCGCCAAATTCAAGGCCCCGGCATTGTCCGGGGCTTTTTGTTAACGCCACGCGCCAAGCCGCCGTGGCGGTTTGAGAATGAAGTTCGGCGCGACGCATTTCCAGGCGACCGCGTACAACGTCAACGTGGGATTTGATGTTGAAAAACATCTCCGAGTATTTCTTGGGGATACCAAGAATGCTGATCTCGCGATCGATATTCGCAAGTCCCGATTCAAACCCGGGTAGATCGGAAGCGGTCACGCCCCTTTGCAGATTGGCCTCGATCGTTCGCAGGCGATCGTACATGGCCGCCTGACGATATTCGACGAGGCCCTACGGACGATCGCCGCCAGTCCCGCCAACTAACGCCACCGATTGAACCCGAGCATCCCTTGAGCGTTCCTTGCGAGCCTTGAAAGG
>CAISJZ010000408.1 GCA_903885755.1 uncultured Hyphomicrobiales bacterium
GACCGAGCCGATGGAACTGTTGCTGGTGGGATTGCCGGAGTTCGCATGAGCGGGAATGAAGCACTCGGCTACATCGGCGTCGGCGCCATGGGCGGCGCGCTGGCGCGCAAGCTCATGCGCGCGGGACAAAAGCTGGTCGTCTGCGACAAAAATCCCGCGGCGATCGAGGCCTTCCGCGCCGCCGGCGCCACTGTCGCGCAGAACCCGCGCGAGGTCGCGGACCAGTGCCGCATTGTATTCGCCTGCCTGCCATCGCCCGCGCAAAGCGTTTTGGTCGCTGGCGAAGTCGCGCAAGGCGAGAGGATAAAAACTTACGTTGAACATTCAACGCTCGGCCCCGCGGTGATCGGCGAGATCGACGATATCCTGAAGGGCAAGGGGATCGGGGTTCTCGACGCGCCTGTAACGGGCGGCGCGGGCGGCGAACATGGCGTCTCGCGCGGCGATTTCGCCATCCTGACGTCGGGACCGCGCACCGCCTTCGACGACCTCGCCGATGTCTTCGCGATGCTGACGCCGTCCGTGTTTTATTTCGGCGCGGCGCCGGGCCTGGCGCAGACCGCCAAGGTCATCAACAACGCGCTGTCGATCACCGCGCTGACGATTTCCTGCGAGGCCATTGTGATGGGCGTCAAGGCGGGGCTTGATCCCAGGACCCTGCTTGAGGCCATCAACGCGGGCAGCGGCCGCAACAGCGCGACGCTGGACAAGTTTCCGCGCGCCATCCTGCCGCGCAAATTCGACAACTCGCCCATGTCGATCGGCCTGAAAGACCTGCAACTCTACATGGAGACCATGCGCCTGCATGGCTTGCCGTCGCCGGTCGGCGCCAGCGTCATGGAAATCTGGAATGCCGCCGTGGCGCAGAAGGGCCCCAGCCGCGGCTACAACTCGATCATCGAGCATTTCGAGCAGTTCGCCCATGTCGAGGTGAAGGGGTGAACCCGTCCTTGCGGGGGCGCGCCGCGGGCTGATAACCTCGCGCCAACGAACAAAACGGGGAGGTCGACGCATGAAGGGTTCGCGCCGCGATTTTCTGGGGCTCGCGGGCGCGAGCCTGGCGATGCCCGCTCTTTCCCGCGCGGCGCGCGCTCAGGCCGCGTGGCCCACGCATGACATTCACGCCGTTAGTCCCGTCTCCGCTGGCAGTTCGGTCGATGTCGTCGGGCGCATTGTTGTCGATCCCCTCCAGCGCGCGCTCGGCCAGACCATCATCATCGACAACCGCGGCGGAGCCGGCGGCGCCATCGGCTCGGCGCAGGTCGCCGTCGCCGCGCCCGATGGCTACACCATCCTGATCAACGCCTCGGCCCATTCCGCCGCGCCGGCGGCCTATCCCAAGATCACCTACGATCCCATCAGGGATTTCTCGGCGGTGGTCTCCTTCGGCAGCATTCCCAATGTCACCGTGGTCGCGCCAAACCGCGGCTTCAAGACGCTGAAGGATCTGGCCGACGCGGCGCGGGCGGGCACATTCACCTATTCCTCGGCGGGTGTTGGCAGCGCGACCCATTGGGCGGCCGAGCGCTTTCGGCTGTCGGCGGGGTTCAAGGCCACCCACGTGCCGTTCCGCGGCGGGCCCGAGGCGATCATGGAGGTTGTGTCGGGCCGGGTTGATTTCGCCTGCATGGGCATGTCCTCGGCCCTGCCGCTGATCGCCGATGGCCAACTCATGGCGCTAGCGGTGAGCACGCCGAAGCGATCATCCGCCTTGCCGGACGTGCCCACCACCCTCGAGGCGGGCTTTCCCGATTCCGACTACACCTTCTGGAACGGCATGTTCGTGCCGGCCAAAACGCCGCGCGCCATTGTCGAGAGGCTCTACGAGGAGACAAATAAGGTTCTGCTCCTGCCGGACGTTCAGGCCAAGTTCAAGCCGCAGGGCATCGAGCCCATGCCGCTGACGCCGACGGAGTTCGACGAACTCATCAAGAAGGAGGTCGCCGCCAATTTCGCGCTGGTGAAGGCCGCCGGCCTCAAGTTTGACTGAGATCAGGACGCGAGATGTCTCGGTCCGCGCGCCTCGGGTTGCCGGGCGAGAAGTTCCGCCTCGTGGGCGCGGCGGCGGCGATACTCGGCGATGGATTCGTCGAATCCCCGGGCCAGCAGAAATAACAGCATACAGGCGCAGGCCGCGGTTCCGACGCAAACGGCGACGAAATAGTCCCAGGGGCGGGCGCTGATCCATGCCGCCGACAGCGAGCCGCCCGTGAACATGCTGAGATAGACGCTGGGCGTCCTGGGGATTTCCTTGGACATCTCATGGCTCCAAAAGCACGATCAAAATGGCAAAATGGACGAAAACCGCCGCTGGCGGATCGTAATGTCCCTGGGTTAATGGCGGGTAACGTCCCGGTTCCGACCATGCCTCACTTTTTCCTCGCCTCTCCGGCGGCGCATTGCTATAGAGCCGGGCCCGAGGGGCGGCTTTGCCGCGCGGGCGCCCTTGCGGGGGTAGGGTCGCGGGCGTGGCGGAACTGGTAGACGCAGTGGATTTAGGTTCCACCGCCGCAAGGCGTGGGGGTTCGAGTCCCTCCGCCCGCACCAGGACGCTGATCAGCCCGATCGGGGCCAATCGCGGATTTTTCGGGACCGGCCCCAGAGCCGGTCGGAATGTGTTTGGGAAGGCGAAACGATGCAAGTGACCGAAACCCTCTCGCAGGGACTGAAGCGCGCCTACAAGGTTGTCCTCCCGGCTGGCGACCTCGCCTCGCGGCTGGACACCCAGTTGGCGGAGATGAAGGACAAGGCCAAGATCAATGGCTTTCGTCCCGGCAAGGTGCCTGTCGCCCATCTCCGGAAGATCTACGGCAAGTCCGTGATGGCCGACGTCGTCCAGAACGCGGTCAACGAGGTCAATCGCAAGATCGTCGACGACAATGGCTTCCGCCTCGCCGGCGAGCCGAAGATCGCCTTCCCCGAGGACCGGGCCGAGGTCGAGAAGGCGCTCGAGGCGCAGGGCGATCTCGCCTACACCGTCGATATCGAGGTTCTGCCGAAGTTCGAACTCGGAACCTTTGACGATATTGCACTGGAAAAGCCGGTTTTTGCGGTTCCCGACAGCGAGGTTGACGAGGCCCTGACCCGCATGGCCGAGCGCAATCGCGCCTTCACGCCGCGCGAGGACGGCGGCGCCGCCCAGAATGGCGATCGCGTGACCATCGACTTCGCCGGCAAGCTCGGCGACGAACTGTTCGAGGGCGGCTCAGGAACCGATCACGAGCTCGTTCTCGGCTCGGGCAGCTTCATCCCGGGTTTCGAGGCCCAGCTTGAGGGCGTCAAGGCTGGCGAGGCCCGCAAGGTCACCGTCACCTTCCCCGCTGATTACGGCGCGGCCAATCTGGCTGGCAAGGAAGCGATCTTCGATGTCACCGCCAAGGCGGTCGCCGCCCCCGGCGAGATCAAGATCGACGACGAATTCGCCAAGGGTTTCGGCCTTGAAGGTCTCGACAAGCTCAAGGAAGCCATTCGCGGCAACATTGAGGGCGAGTTCACCAAGATGAGCCGCGAAAAGCTTAAACGCGGCCTTCTGGACGCGCTCGACAAGCGTTATTCCTTCGATCTGCCCGAGGGCCTCGTGGAACAGGAGTTCCAGGGCATCTGGCAGCAGGTAGAGACCGAGCAGAAGCGCTCCGGCAAGACCTTCGTTGACGAAGGCACGACCGAGGAGGCCGCCCGAGCCGACTACCGAAAGATCGCCGAGCGCCGCGTGCGCCTTGGCCTTCTGCTCGCGGAAGTTGGGGAAAAGTCCGAGGTCAAGGTGACCGACGACGAAATCTCGGCCGCCCTGGTCGAGCGCGTGCGCCAGTTCCCCGGGCAAGAAAAGGCCGTGTGGGACTATTACCGCAACAACGCCGACGCCCTCGCGTCGATCCGCGCGCCTCTCTATGAGGAAAAAGTCGTTGATTTCATCATTGGCAAGGCCAAGGTGACGGAGAAGTCCGTCTCCAAGGAAGAGCTGATGAAGCAGGACGAAGACGAGAAGGTCTGAAGCGTCAATCGTCACACGATCGGGGCCGGCCTTTTCGAACCGGCCCGCGATCACTATGTTGACGGGTGATTCTGGCGCCGGAAGCCGGAATCCACCCGCCGAGGATTCTCATCACATGCGCGACCATATCGATCTCTACAACAGTTTCGTGATCCCCTCCGTGGAGGAGACCACGTCGCGCGGGTCCTATCGCTACGACATCTTCTCCCGCCTCCTGAAGGAGCGGATTATCTTCCTCGCGGGCGCGGTCGACGACCAGACCGCGACGCTGGTCGTCGCGCAGCTCCTGTTTCTGGAAGCCGACAATCCGAAGCGTGAAATCGCGTTTTACATCAATTCGCCGGGCGGCGTGGTGACGTCCGGGCTGTCGATTTATGACACAATGCAGTTCATCCGCTGCCCCGTATCGACGCTCTGCGTCGGCCAGGCCGCCTCGATGGGTTCGCTGCTGCTCTGCGCCGGCGAGGCAGGGCAACGCTTCAGCCTTCC
>CAISJZ010000409.1 GCA_903885755.1 uncultured Hyphomicrobiales bacterium
ACATGCGGTCTTCCAGTTCCGTCGGCGCCATCTGGCCATGGGCGATGACGAATTTCGCCTCCGGCACGTTCTGGCGCAGGAAGGCCGAGGCGTCATCGAGGTCCTCGATGCGCGGGCACACGACAAAACTTTGACCCCCGCGATAGCGCTCGCGCAGCAGCGCCTCGCGCACCGACAGTTCATCGAAGGGCGAGATGAAGGTGCGCACCGCGAGGCGGTCGACCGGCGGCGTGGCGATGATGGAGAGTTCGCGCACGCCGGTCAGCGCCAGCTGCATGGTGCGCGGAATGGGCGTCGCCGACAGGGTCAGCACATGCACCTCGGCGCGCAGATCCTTCAGCCGCTCCTTGTGCGATACGCCAAAGTGTTGCTCCTCGTCGATGACGACAAGGCCAAGATCCTTGAACTTGACGGTCTTGCCGAGCACCGCGTGGGTGCCAACGACAATATCGACGGAGCCCTGCTCCAGCCCCTCGCGCGCGGCGCGCAGATCGGCGGCGCCAACCATGCGCGACATATGCGCGACGGTGATCGGCAGGCCGGCGAAACGCTCGCGGAAGTTTTTGGCGTGCTGACGCGCCAGCAGCGTCGTCGGCGCGATGATCGCCACCTGCTTGCCGTTGAGCGCGGCGGCGAAGGCGGCGCGCAGCGCGACCTCGGTCTTGCCAAAGCCCACATCGCCGCAGATGAGCCGGTCCATTGGCCGCCCGGCGGCCATGTCGTCGAGGGTCGCGTCGATCGCCGACTGCTGATCCTCGGTCTCCTGCCAGGGAAAGCGCGCGCAGAATTCGTCGTAGAGATGGTCCGGTGGAATGAGCCGCGGCGCCTCGCGCAACTGGCGCGCGGCGGCGACCTTGATCAACTGCTGCGCGATGTCGCGGATGCGGTTCTTCATCCGCGCGCGGCGGTTCTGCCAGCCGGCGCCGCCGAGCTTGTCGAGTTGCGCCTCGGCGTCCTCCGAGCCGTAGCGCGTCAGCAGTTCGAGATTTTCCACCGGCAAATAGAGCTTGTCGCCGCCGGCGTAGTGCAGTTCGAGACAATCGTGCGGCGCGCCCGCCGCCTCGATGGTGCGCAGGCCGACAAACCGGCCAATCCCGTGATCGACATGCACGACGAGATCGCCCGCCGACAGCGACGCGACCTCGGCGAGAAAATCCGCGGCGTGGCGCTGCTTGCGGCGCGGGCGCGCCAGCCGGTCGCCCAGAATGTCCTGTTCGCCGATGATGGCGAGCGTGTCGGTCTCGAAGCCATGTTCGAGCCCCATCACCGCCAGCGCCACCGCGCCGCGATCAAGACCGGTCGCCTGCGAATAAGAGGAAACCGTCTCGGTCTTCTTCAATCCATGTTCGGCGAGCACGCCGCTCAGGCGCTCGCGCGAGCCATCCGACCAGGCCGCGACGATGGTGCGCTTGCCCTGTTCGCGCAGCGCCTGGACATGCGCGACCGTCGCTTCGAAGACGTTGATGTTTTCGTTGGCGCGTTCGGGCGCGAAATCCCTGCCCGCGCGCGCGCCGCAATCGATCAGCATGCCCGCGCCGTCGGGCTCCGCGAAAGGCGTTATCCGCGCGACGGGCGATCTGGCGAGCGCGGCGCTCCAGTCGTCCGGCGACAGATACAGCATGGCCGGCGGCAGCGGTTTGTAGGACGCGTGGGTCTGGTCCTTGTCATATTCGCGCTTGCGCGCGTCGTAATAGTCCCTGATCTGCGCGAAGCGCTCGGCGGCGACATCGGCCACGCGCGCGTCGAGCAGGATTGGCGCATTTGCGATGTAGTCGAACAGCGTGTTCGTCTCGCCGTGGAACAATGGCAGCCAGTGTTCCATGCCGGCGTGGCGGCGGCCCTCGCTGATCGATTCATACAACGTGTCGCCATGGGTCTGCGCGCCGAACTCCGTGATATAGGCCTGACGGAAGCGCCGCATGGTTTGCGTGGTGAGCGTCACCTCGCTCATCGGCACCAGATCGAGCGCGCGCAATTGCGACAGGCTGCGCTGGCTCTCGGGATCGAAGGAGCGGATGGATTCCAGCGTGTCGCCGAAGAAGTCGAGACGGATGGGCTCCGGCGCTCCAGCGGGAAAAAGATCGAGAATGCCGCCGCGCACCGCGTATTCGCCGGGCTCGCGCACCGTGGACGAGCGCAAAAAGCCATTGGTCTCCAGCCAGCCGGAGAGATCGTTCATCGCCACCGCGTTCCCGGGCGCGGCGGAAAAACTTTCCGTTTCCACCCACGAGCGCGGCGGCGCGCGCTGCGTCAGTCCGTTGACGGTGAGGCACAGCACGCGCGGGCGCTCCACCGACGAGCGCGTGCGCGCCAGTCGCGACAGCGCCGTCATGCGGCGCGCGGCGATGGCGCCATTCGGCGACACGCGGTCATAGGGCTGGCAATCCCACGCCGGCAGTTCCAGCGTTTCGATGTCGGGCGCGAAAAAAGCCATCGCGTCCATGAAGGCGCGCGAGCGTTGCCCGTCGCGCGCCACGTGCACGAGCGCCGCGGCGCGGTCCTGGGCGGCGCGCGCCAGTCCACGCGCCAGATCGGCGGCGACCATCGCGTCAAATCCGTCGGGAACGCTCGACAGAGTCAGCGACTTGCCGGCGGCGATGGCGTCAAGGGCGCGTTTGAAATCGCTCATGTCAGATATTGATCGGGCCGGAATGGGTGTGGAACGCTTTCAATCTGGCGAACAGCGGCGTCTGGAACTCCGCGGGCGTCTCGATTTCGCCGGTCAGCCACATCAGCACGTCGCGGTCGGGAACCTCGAGCAGCAGTTCGAGGTCGTCGAGTTCCCCATCGCCAAGGCTCGCCAGATTGGCGTCGGCGAAGCCGCCCATGAGGTAGTCCATCTCGCGCAGGCCGCGGCGCCACGAGCGCATGAGAATACGGCGCCGCCGCGGGTCGAGATCGGCGCTGGACAGGGTTGTTTCGGGCATCGAGGACGGCTCGCCAGGGGATTTTGCGTGGGATCGGAAAAGCGCGAACGCCCGCCTGCCGGTTTTCCGGCGGCGGGGCTCGCGGACGCCATATAGGCGGGAATGAAGGCCGTGTCAGCGGCGGCGGCGGCGGACTTCGGTCGCAAAACACAATTCCAACACTAAGGCTATTGCCTGACTGTCTGGACCATGATACTTAGGCAAATGCTTAACCAATCGGCCGATCTCGACCGTCTCTTCAACGCCCTCGCCGATCCAGCGCGTCGCGCGATGGTGGAGCGGTTGAGCCGCGGGCCCGCGCCGGTGAGCGAACTGGCGCGCCCCCTGCCCATGTCGTTGCCCTCGGCAATGCAGCACCTCGGCGTTCTCGAGGCCGCGGGCCTCGTGCGATCCAAAAAGACCGGCCGCGTGCGTACGTGTTCCATCGATCGCGAAGCCCTGAGCCTCGCGGAACAATGGATCAACGCACGGCGGATCGAATGGGAAGACCGGCTCGACAGGCTGGGCGACTATCTGAAAACCCTCGAAGGAGACGGCGATGGCCCGGACAGATAATCCCACCGGAAATGACACGACGCGGCAGCCGCCGCCGCTCAAAATTTCGCGCCTTTTCCATGCGCCGCGCGCGACGGTGTTCAGGGCCTGGAGTTCCGCCGAACACGTGATGCGCTGGTTCAGCCCGGAGACCTACACCGTTCCCGAGGCCCGCGTTGAGATGCGCGTTGGCGGCGCCTTCGAGGTCTGCATGCGCTCGCCCTCGGGCGAGACCCACTGGACCCGCGGCTCCTTCGTCGAGGTGTCCCCGCCTGATCGGCTGGTCATCGACATGTACGCGCTGGACAATGCGGGCGCGCGATTGTTCCGCGCTTATACGGAAGTCAATTTTTTCGAGGAGCCCGGCGGCGCGCGCATGGACGTGACGCAGACCTACACATTCATGGATCCGGCGATGGCCGAACCCATGGTGCGCGGCGCGCCCGAGGGCTGGCGCACAACGCTCGACAAGCTGGACAAGCAGGTTTTGCGCATGAGCGGGGCAACGGGAACAGATGATCGTTCGGTGACCCACGCCACGTTTTTTCTGGAGCGCGCCTATGACGCGCCGATCGCGCGCGTATGGCGGGCGTTGACAGACGAAGGCGCGAAGCAAAAATGGTTTTCCGGACCACCCGGCAAATGGAAGTTGATCGAGCGCCAGATCGATGTGCGCGTCGGCGGCGTCGAGCGGCTGAAGGGACGCTGGGAGGGCGGACTCGTCTCCACCTTCGACGCCACCTATCACGATGTCGTTCCCAACGAACGTCTTGTCTATTCCTATGCGATGCATCTCGACGACAAGAAGATTTCCGTGTCGCTGGCGACGATGCAATTGAAGGCCGAAGGCGGCAAGACGATTCTGAAGGTCTGCGAGCAGGGCGCGTTCCTCGACGGCTATGACGACGCCGGATCGCGCGAGCACGGAACCGGCCATCTCCTCGACGCGCTTGGCGCGTCGCTGACGGACTGAGCACGACGAAAGATGTCGCCGCTCGGCGTGGCTTTATGACCCATTTCGTGGACGGTCGAAACGACCGCTTAACGATCGTCCGGTATCCTTCCCGGTCGATCTTGTGGCGATAATCCCCGACCGGGAGTGGTTTATGACTGTTCTGACACGACGCGCCGCGCTGCGCGCCCTTGCCGGCTCGACCGGCCTTGCGGCGTTTGGTGGTCCCGCCTTCGCCGCGGAAACCTTCGACATCAACGTCGGCGCGCTCTATCCGATGAGCGGCCCCAACGCCGCGATCGGTGAGAACGCCAACAACGCACTCCGCTCGGCGCTGGAAATTGTCGAGGGCGATTATGATCTCGATCTGCCGCTGGCGCGTGCGGATCATCTGCCGGGCAGTCCCGGGGCCCGTCTCAAATATCTTCTGAGCGACCACAAGGGCGATCCGGCGACCGCGCGAGCCGCCGCCGCCAGGTTGATCACGGAAAACAAGGTCATCGCGCTGATCGGCTGCGGCGACGAAAAAATCGCCGAGGTCCTGACCGAGGTTTGCGACAAGTCCGGCGTCGCGTTCATCGATACCGACTCGAATGCGCAGTCGCTGCGCCAGCGGCCCTCCCAGTTCAGCTTCCGGTTCGCGACGGACGAGGCAATCCGTGCCGCCACTCTTTTCGATTTTTTCGATCACCTGCGTCAGGACGCCAAGGCCGACGTCAGGTCGATCGCGCTGTTGCATGACAAGGAGCCCGATGACATTCGCGCCGCCCAGATGCTGCGCGCCGCCGCCATGGGACGGAAAACCGCCATCACCGCCGAAGCGCCGCATCTACGCGGTCGCGCCGACCAGAGCAGGACCGCCGCCGAAAAGTTGCGGCAGGAGGTCGACGCGATCATCCTCATCGGCTCCGCCCACGACAGCATGGAGCTTGCCGCGCTCGTCGCGGACGCGGCAAAGGGCGCTCCCCTCATTTGCTACCCCGCCAGCACGCTGGATCGCGTGATCGGGCAGGCTCCGGAGTCCGGACAGGGCCTGTTTTTCATGAAGGGCTTCGCGCGCGACATTCGCGACAATGATCCGAACATCGCCGCCATCAACACGCTTTATCGCTCATTCGGACACAGGGACCTCGACGAACTCGCGGCCCTGCAATTCACCGGCTTTCTGACTCTTGCCTTCGCGATCAACGAGGCCCGCAACGCATCGCCAGCCAAAATCGCCCAAAGGCTTGGCGCCGTCGACCAGGCCGGCAATCGCACGATCATGCCGTGGGAGAGATTGATTTTTGACGGCAAGGGACAGAACACTGGCGCGGGCGTCGTGCTGTCGCAGCGCCAGGGCGACAGGCTCGCGACCGTCTTTCCCGGCAAGCTGGCCACCGCCATCGCCCATTGGAAGGCCTAGGCGATCATCTCCGGAATATTCCCTGACTGATCGGGGGCCCCGGGACCGCTCATCCCCCGTATCCACACTGCGCGAGGCGCATGCGGCGATAGTTGGTCTCGTTATTCACCGCGCCATAATCCGCGGTCACACACCAGCCGTAATGCATCTGGTAATTCAGATGCCATCGACCGTCGAACCCGCGGAAGCAGGCAAGGCTCGAGAGAACCTGCGCGTCGTGGACGGCCTCCTGAGCGTATTGGGCGCAGTAACCAGGATCGGCCGCCAGAGCCGAACGGGGCGCCGCCCCGAGGGCGCCGGCAAAGGCGATCACGATCAATGGACTGACGCCTGATCTGGCGTGGCTCCCCTTCATTGGCGACTCCCGTGGTTCGCGTGGCGCTGTTTGACTGGCGACATTCAAGCCTAAGCCGACGCCCTGCCCCTCGTCGTGCGATGTCGCACGGGCCGGCGCGACCCCGCGTTATTGGGCGGTTTATTGTTTGGGGCTGACATAGATAGCTGAAGAAGGCTATTTTTGTCAGATGGATAGGAAACGGCGACGCAGTCGGCTTCCTCCAAGTATTCAATTGGAGCTGATCCGGCAGTTTGTAGCGGGCGTTCCGGCGCGGATGGCGGCGGA
>CAISJZ010000410.1 GCA_903885755.1 uncultured Hyphomicrobiales bacterium
GTGTTGACGCGGATGCCTTCACCCGCGACCTCGATCGCCAGCGAGCGCGCGAGGCCCAGAATGCCGCCCTTGGTCGCGGCATAAGCCGCGTTGCCCGCGCCGCCCGTGCGCGCCAGCGAGGACGAGAACAATACAATCGCGCCGGACTTTTGTTCTCGCAAAGCTGGAAGTACGGCCTGGATGGCGAGCAGCGTGCCCTTCAGGTTAATGGAAAAATGCCGGTCCCATGTATCTTCGTCGACCTCCAGAAACGGTTGCATCTTGAGGATCGCGGCGAGGCTGACAAGACCATGAATGGCGCCAAAGCGCGCGCGGGTGTCGGCGACCGCTTTCGCCAGCGCGCCCGAATCGCGCGTGTCGAGCGCGTGAAAGGCGAAGCGCTCGTCGCTGATCGACGCCAGCGGGCCCGGCGCCAGATCCCACGCGGAGACCGCGTAGCCCTCTTCCAGCAAGCGTGGAATCAGCGAGACGCCGATGCCGCCCGAGGCGCCGGTCACGCAGACCGCGCCTCTGTGTGCTTCAGGTTTCGGCACTGGCGCCCCTCCATCGCAGAAAGTGGGATTCGATTTTCAGAAAGATGAAATTAATGAAAAAGCCGAGCAAGCCAAGCGTGAAAATGCCGGCGAACATTTCCGGCACGCGGAAGACGCGCTGCATGTCGAGAATAAAATATCCGATGCCGCTGTTGCCGGTGATCATTTCCGCGACCACCGCGACGATGAGCGCGATGCCAAGGCTGATGCGCATGCCGGTGAGAATGTTCGGCATGGCGGCCGGCAGGATGATCTGGCGCGCGGCCGCAAGTCGCGACAGGCCGAACGTGCGGCCGGTGTCGATCAGCACCTGATCGACGCCACGCACGCCGCCATAGGTGTTGAGCAGGATGGGAAAGCAGCAGGCGAGGAAGATCACGAAAATCTTCATCTCGTTGCCTATGCCGAGAAAGAGAATCGCGACGGGAATATAGGCGGAACTTGGAATGGGTCGGATGAATTCAGTGATCGGCTCAAGCAGGCGATAGACCATCGACACCGACCCCATGAGCAAACCAAGCGGCACCGCGACGACGACGGCCAGCGCGAAGCCCGCGAAAATGCGGCCCAGACTTGGCAGGAGCTGGCGCAACAGGTCGCCCGTTGTCCAGACGCTCCGCCCCCAGGATTCGAAGATCACGCTGACGCGCGGAAAGGTGATGGGATCGATCCATCCCCTGGCGGACGATATCTCCCACGCCAGCGCGAGAACCAGGATGAGGAGGAAGCCGGGCCAGCGACGTCGCATGTCAGCCCCGCGCTTCTGGCGCGATGCCTTTTTCCCGCAGAAAGATGCTGGAAAACAGGCGCTGGCGCAGGACGGTGAAGCGCGGGTCGGCGCGCGTGGCGATGGGATCGCGGGGATAGGGCAGATCGACATCCAAGTTTTCGTCGATGCTCGCCGGCGATTTTGTCAGCGAGATGATGTGGCTGGACAGAAAAACCGCCTCCTCGACATCGTGGGTGACGAACAGGATCGTGACCTTGATGCTTGACCAGATTTTCAGGATGAGCTCCTGCAACAGCGCCCGCGTCAGAGCGTCGACGGCGCTGAAGGGTTCGTCCATCAGGAGAACGGCGGGCTCGCGGATGAGCGCGCGCGCGATGACGACGCGCTGCTGCATGCCGCCGGAGAGTTGATAGGGGTAATGATTTTCATATCCGTCGAGGCCGACGAGCTTGACGTATTCCATGCACCGTTCGCGCGCTCGCGCGCGTGGAAGGGATTTGTGGCTGGAGAGGCCGAACTCGATGTTCTGGATGACGGTGCGCCAGGGAAAGATCGATTTGGTATATTGCTGGAAAACGTAGATCATCCCGTCCGCGGGCCCGAGGATGCGCTCGCCGCGGAAGAGTATTTCGCCGCCAGTGGGCGTGTCGAGGCCGGCGATGAGCTTGAGCAGGGTCGATTTGCCGCAACCCGACGGACCGATGATCGAGAGAAAACCGCCCTCGGCGACCGCGCAGGACAGGTCGTCGAAAACGACGAGGCGCTTGCCATTGACCGTGAAGGCGCGCGAAACGCCACGCGCCTCGATGAATGGCCGCGCCGCGATCGCCAGGGGTTGCTTCACCTGCGTCAGGTCCATCGTCTCCACGTCGTTCCGTCCCGCTCGCGCATCGTTGTTTGGCCCGGCCATGGTCTAGCGCCGCGCATGTTCCTCGACTAGTGTTGGATGACAAAACTCGATTTCGGGAGGAACGGCAATGGCGTTCTCGGCCTGGCGTGGAATTGCCGGCATCATTCATCCGACCCTGCGCCCCGGCGCGCTGGAGGAATTCATCCGGCTGTTGCCGGAGGGGATCGGCGTGCTGCCGCTGTTCACCAACATCCGCAAGGGCACGCGCGAGGAATTCGCGACCGTCATGGGCGCCTATGAGACCCAAATCGCGCTGCTGGCCGAACAGGGTTGCGATGCGATCCACCCCAATGGCGCGCCGCCCTTCATGGTGCATGGGCTGAAGGGCGAAGCCGACATCGTCTCCGGCTGGGAGAAGAAATACAAGACGCCGATCTTCACCGCTGGTCAGAACCACATCACCGCGCTGCGCGCCCTGAAGGTCAAGAGCATCATTGGCGCCACCTATTTTCCCGGCGAGATCAACAACACTTTCGCGCAATATTTCCGCGACGCGGCTTTCGAGGTGCGGTGCATGGAGGGCGTCGACGTGCCCTTCAACAAGGCGCAGGAGCTGTCGGGCGAACAGGTTTACGCCCACATCAAGCATCATTTCCTGAAGCATGGCGGCGCCGACGCCATCTACATGCTTGGATCCGGCTGGCGAACGCTGCACATCATCGATTTGCTGGAGCGTGACCTTGGCGTGCCGGTGGTGCATCCCGTGCCGGCGCGCGTGTGGGAATTCCAGAAGCGCCTGCATGTGAACGAGCCGCGAACGGGCTACGGACATCTCCTCGCGACGCTGCCGGCGTTGCCCTGACGGGAAGGAATTCTGGTGCGACATCTTCGTTTGATCCGGGTCGTCGCGGCGGTCGCCGCTGTTCTGGGCGCGGGCGTCTGCGCCGCGCAAACGCCGGAGCAATTCTACAAGGGCCGCACGGTCACGATGGTCGTGCCGACATCGCCGGGCGGCAATTTCGATCTCAACGCGCGTCTCGTGTCGCGCCATATCGGGCGTTTCATTCCCGGCCAGCCGAGCATTGTCGTGCAGAACATGCCGGGCGCCGGCGGGCTGCTGCTGGCCAACCAGTTCATGAACACGCGCGACCATGACGGCCTGACCATTGGCATCATGGAGCGCGGCACGCCGCAGATGGCCTATGAGGGCGACGCCAACGCGCGTTTCGATCCCCTGAAGTTCAACTGGATTGGCTCGCTGTCGTCCTACGCAAACGACGCCTATCTCCTGCTGGTCAACGACAGGCACGTGGCGCGAACGGTGGATGATTTGCGCAAGCCGGGAATCGTGGCCCGGCTTGGCGGCGACACGCCGGGCTCGACCAACATGACCTTCGCGATTCTGGCGCGCGATCTGTTTCATCTCAACGTGCAGGTCGTGCGAGGATACGCCGGCGCCGCGCAGATGTTTCTGGCCATGCAGAATGGCGAACTTGACGGGCAGGTGGTCGGTCTTGGCTCGGTGCGCGGCGCGCAGCCGGCGATGTGGAACGGCAAGAAGGTGCGGCCATTGCTGCAATTTGGCCGGACCACGCGGCTGGCGGAGCTCGCCGATGTTCCCACGGGGCGTGAGTTGCTGAGCGCGCCGGATGATCTGGCCCTGCTGAATTTCGCCGAACTGTCCTTCGTCATCGCGCTGCCGTTCCTCGCGCCGCCCGACGTGCCCGCCGATCGTGTCGTGGCCCTGCAAAAGGCCTTCATGGACATGACGCGCGATCCCGAGTTTCTCGCCGACGCGCAAAAGGCCAATTTTGAGTTGAGCCCGATCGACGGCGCGGCCGTGCGCGGCGTCATCGAACAGATGAACGCGACGCCAAAAGCCGTTGTCAAACGCTATGTCGAGGTCGTCAGGGGCGCCCGGGATTAGTCGAGGGGTTCGATTTTGATGATCTCGGCGCCGTGATTGTTGCCGGCCCAGAAGGTCGGGCGCGGCGTCGAATTGTCGACGAAGATGCGGCGGATGTTGGTCGGGCGCGGCAGAAGATACTCCACCGTCTCCCCCGTGTCGGGCCTCATGCGCAACACGCGGTCGCTGGACATGTTGCCGCTCCACAGATCGCCAGCGCGGTCCATGAAGGCGTCATAGGGATAGGTGTGCGGCGTTGGCAGCGCCCATTCCCTGTAGCTTTCGCGAACGGTGTCGAACACGCCGAGCCTGTTGGCGGCGAACTCGGCGAACCACAGGCGCTGGCCGTCGAACATGGCGCGGCGGGGGCGCGAGCCGCGCGTCGGGGTGGGATAGAGCGTCGGCGCGAGGGTCTTGGCGTCGATCTTGCCGATGTTCTCGTCGCCGAAATCCATGAACCAGAGATTGTTTTGCGCGTCCGCCGACAGGCCATAGGGCGCGTGGGCGGGACCTCTCGGCGAGTTTTTGAAGGGGTCGAGGAACTCGTATTTTCCCGCGGCGAGATCGACGCGCATGATCGACTGCTTCGCCACCTCGTTGGTCCAGACCTTGCCATCGACATTCGCATGCCAGGGCATGACCATGGACTGCTGCACCGCGTCGTTGCCGAATTCGGGCGAGACCGGAAACATCGTGAAGGCCGATGTTTTCTTGTCGAACTTCGCGATGCCGCCCTGGAACATCAGCGCCAGCCAGAGATTGCCGTCGGCGTCAGGCTCGAGATCGAGACTACCGGTGGGGAAGCCTGGCTTCAGCAGCGGATATTCAAACTCCCTGTGTTCGCCCGTGCGCGGATCGAGGCGGCCGAGAAAGGGCTCGACGAAGTTCGAGTACCAGACATAGCCATCGGGATCGACGCGCACGTCATGCGGCGCGATTGTCTTTCGCGGCATGTCGTATTCGGTGATGATGACCTTCGTCGCGCGGCCCTTCGGGCGCGGCAGGGTCTTGAGCGGCCAGGTCCACGGCCCCTTCGACTGGTTGATGGTCGCGAGGTAGTCGGCGACCTTGCGCAACTTGCTCTCGGGCACGTCCCGTTGCTGGTGGCGCGGCTGGATGCGCGCCTGCGTGCTGTTGTTGGCGTAGTTCGCCATGCGGCTCAGCAGCCCGATGAATTCGTCGGACGTGTATTTCGATTTCACGATGCGTTCGAGCGTGTGGCACGACATGCACTCGATCAGGGGCCGCTTGTCCTCGTCCGTGCCGGGCATGGCGGCGAACCATTCGGCGTTGGTGAGTTGCGTCGTGAGGTCCTTGACCGGCGCAAGCGCGAGGTCGGCCGTCGCGATCTTGCCGGCATCGACATGCGCGGTTTTGCCGTCGGCGAGTTCATATCCCTCGGCGCGGATTGCGAGGGCGTAATCGCCCGCCGGCAGGCGGTCGGCGGGGAAGAGGTAACGTCCCTTGTCGTCGCTGACGACGGTGACGGAGATCGGCGATCCCGCGCGCCGCGCGGTCACGAGCACGCCTTCCATCGCGCCCTCGGCGATGGAGGAGACGACGCCCGACAGCGCGGGCGTTTGCGCGTGGGCCGGCGCCGTGGCCAGAGCCAGGAGCGCCGCGAAAATTGATATGAGGCGCATGGCGGTGCCCGTATTCGCGCTATTGTTTCTCGACGAGGCAGGTCACGGCGACTGGCGCCTTGGGGCCGTCGCCGGTTTTCGCCTTGGTGCGCGCGAAGAACTTGAAGCCATCGGCGCTACAGGAAAAATCCACGCCATCGGGATCGACGCTCTTGTCGAATCCCTTGACGTTGAAATGGCCTTGGTCGTCGGTGCGCAGGATGAGGCTGGAGTTGAAGGCGGCGACCTTGATTGTCACCTTGGCGTCGGCGATCGCGTTGCCGTCGCGATCCTTCACATTGCCGACGTAGGGCGGCCCGGAATCGTCGTCGCTGTCGTCCATCGAGTCGAACGAGCCGCCGCCCGCGCGCGCGCCAAGCGAGGCGAGACCGAGCAACGCGATGCCAAGAGACGCGACCAGAACGGTCCGGACGAGGGGTCGCCGCATGCTTTCCTCCGCGTGTCGCCTCGATCGGGCGCGTCGATTGATCAGAACAGGGACCATTTGATCCCGAACCATGGGCGTTCGATATAGAGCAGGATCACGGTGAGAACCACCGGGACGGCCCAGACAAAGCCGGACCAGACGCGCGAGCGCAGACTGTCCGGCGTCAGCAGCGCGACGGCGCCCGCGACGAGCCCCCCGAGCGCGCCGGTCGTCAGCCAGGAATACCAGTACATGCCCGGCGCCATCTTGCCCGTTGCGGCGGGCACGCCAGCGAACCATTCTCCGAGGCGCGGCGCGTAGGTGAACAGCGTGAACGCCGGATGGAAATACATGGAGACAAGATAGGCCGCCGCGAAGGCGCAGGAAAAGGCGGGGAAGGCGCGCGTCAGCCGCATGTCAGAGCCCCTTGATGTTATTGAGGACATGGCCGATCAGGAACGCCGCCCAGATAAACAGGGCAAGGAGCAACACCAACGCCTTGCGATTGGTTTCCTGTTCCGGCGCGTGGGGCAGGCGCCAGTAGAACCAGTAGGCCGGCAGCAGCGCTAGGGCGAAGGTCATCAGATGCTCCTTCACCTCGAAGGCGCCGACCGGCCCGCTCATGCGCAGGTCTTCCATGTAAATCCGCGCGCCGATGCGATAGGCGGGATAGACGATGGCGCCGAGCGTGAACGTGACGACGAACAGCACGACAATCGCGTTGACGTAACTGGCCGCCTTGACCGCGCGAAAGCGCGTCAGGAACGCGGCGCCTGGCTTGCGCGCCGGAGCCCACACGCTGGCGGCCTGATGGGTGATGGCGCCCAGCAGCGCCACCGCGCACAGGCCGTGCAGAATCAGGAGATAGATGGTCACAATGCCCTCGCGTCCTCCCCGCGCGCCTGTGTCGGCGCTTCGCGGTTGGCGGGACCAGATCCCGCCAATGCCCTAGAATTAGGCGAGCTTGTGTGTTGGGGCAAGCGGTCGAACGGGATCAGCCAGCGGCTTCGATTTTTTCGCGCGCCGCGCTCGCCAGAAACCCGGAGCGCGTCAACCCGCTGCGTCTGGCGGCGTTGTCGATGGCGTCGAGCAGCCCGCGATCAAGCGAGATGTTCGCCTTGACCGATCGCCCGGCTTCAATGACGAGCGGAACCGCGAGCAGGACCGCTCCTTCGGAGATGGCGGCGGCGACGTCGGGGTCCTGTCGCAATGCCTCGATGGCGCGCGGTTCGGGAGCCGCGCCGTCCGCCATGGAGTCGTGCATCCACTCGCCCAATGCCTCGACGGCGTTGGCGTAAGCCTCGTTTTCATCCGCCCCCATGGCGGTGCAGCCGGGGCAGTCGGGAAAGGCGACGCCATAGGCCCCGGCCTCGCCATCGAGCAACGCGAAGAAGCGTTTCAATTCGACCTCCTTTACCAGCCCGCGGCCTTCGCGATGTTACGCGCGACGCCAGGCGTCAACGTGCGATGGCGCGGGACCATGATCTTGACGCCAAGCCTGTCCGCGTGAGCGAACTTGTCGTGCTTGGCGCCGCCTTCGGACACCCAGCCTTCGCTGACAAGGCGGGCGACAATTCGGTCGCGGTTTAGCTCGGGCTTTGTCATCCCGCCTTGTATACTGCGCAAATATATACGCAAAAATCGACCAGGTCAAATTATTACGTAAATATATACGCATTTCTATTCCGTTGACGAAAGCCGCCCCTAGCCCCCGACCCGGCTCGCCACGCTCGCCGCCGTCTGGCCGAACAGGTTGCGCTGGCGCTCCGCGTCGGTCGCCTGCTGGGCCTGTAGCGGGTCGCCCTTGGCGAAGGCGGCGACGGTCGCCGGGCGGGCCGCGATGGCGTCGGCCCAGCGCCGGATATTGGCGAAGGAGGCGAGAACCGCGGGGTCGCGCTTTTGCGAACTCACCACCCAGGGATAGGACGCCATGTCGGCGATGGAATAGGCGCCGCAGATGAAGTCCCGGCCAGCAAGCTGGCGGTCTAGCACGCCGAGCAGGCGATCGGTCTCCTTGCTGTAGCGATCGATGGCGTAGGGGATTTTCTCGGGCGCGGCGTGGAGGAAATGGCCTTTCTGCCCGGCCATGGGGCCGAGGCCGCCAACCTGCCAGAACAACCATTGCAGAACATCCGCGCGGCCGCGGAGGTCTTTTGGCAGGAACTTTCCGGATTTTTCCGCGAGATAGATCAGGATCGCGCCGGATTCGAAGATCGACAGCGGCGCGCCGCCATCGGCCGGCGCGCGGTCGATGATCGCCGGCATCCGGTTGTTGGGCGAGATCGCGAGGAAGGCGGGCTTGAACTGCTCGCCCTTGCCGATGTTCACCGGGTGGATTTCATAAGGCAGGCTCATTTCCTCGAGGGCCATGGTGATCTTGTGGCCATTCGATGTCGGCCAGTAATGCAGCTCGATCATGTACGATATCCCTGTTCAGCCTGTTGCCCGCGGCGATTTTCGCGCCAGCCCGTCAAAAAGATCCAGCATCCGCTCGCGCCATGCATGGGTCGGGTCGTCCTCGGCGATCAGGTTCACGTTGGAGACGTTGCGCGCCCACATGAAGGCGCCGAAGACACAATAGTCGGCGAAGGCGGGATGGCGGCCATTGATGAAGGGTTGATCCTTCAAAACCGCGCGCAATGGCGAGAGCGCTAGCCCCATCTGCGCCAGCGCGGCGTCGGGCGCGATCTGGAATTGCTCCAGCGTCATGCCCACGCGCTTTCCCGCGACTCGCGAAAATAGGGCCGGTCGCCGGGATCAATCGCATTGAAGAGATCGAGCACGATGGACTTGAACAGGATCGGGCTCAGCACGTTCTGCGCGTAATGGCGAGCGAAATTGGCCAGCGCGTGGCCCTGTTCGCCGTCCATCAGTCGCGGCCTGTCGGGATAGGTCTTGTCGAGATATTCGGCGATGGCCCAGGAATCATGGACGATCGTGTCGCCATCGCGGACCACCGGCACGAGGCCCTGTCCGGAAAAGGCGATGGCTTCCTTGTCGGAGAAACGCCACGGCATGGTCTCGACATCAAGCCCCTTGTGCGCGAGCGCCATGCGCGCGCGCCAACAATAGGGGCTGAAACGCACCGCCGGATTGGCGCCGGCCAGATCATACATGCGAACGCTCATGCGGCGGCTCCTTGCGAGAGGGTCGGGTCGGGATCGCGCGAGCCGAGATGGATCGCGTCGCCGCTGTCGAGGGCGGCCGTGATGCGCGCGACGAGCTCGCGCGCGCTGTCGGCGGAAAGTTCCACCGCGACGCGTTCATGGCTGCGCGAATCCACGAAGTCGATGTTGAGCGCGTGGTCGAGCGGCGCATGGGTCGGATGGTCGTAGTAGATGACCGCGGTGTCGACCGACATCCAGCCCTTGCGCCCCTTGGCGCTACCCATGATCGCCGTTTTTTCCGTGATGTAGGAGCACATCTCGCGCCTCACGCCAGATTCTTGTTGAAGAAGGCGATGACCTTCGGCCACGCGTCCATCGCCTGTTCGGGTCGGTAGGCCGGGCGGCTCCAGTCGAAGAAGGCGTGGCCCGCGCCGTCGTAGCGATGGAATTCGTAATTGACGCCGAGGTTCTTGAGAATTTCCTCGGTCTTGTTGACCTGCTCGGCGTCCGGCTCCTTGTCGTCATTGCCGAAAATGCCGAGCACGGGACATTTTATGTCCTTGGCGTAGTCGATGGGCGCGACGGGCTGCTTGGCTGTGAGCGCGCTCCTGTCCTTCACCATCACGCGGCCGCCCCAGCAATCAACAAATGCGTTGACATTGGGCAGGCGCGCGCCGGCGAGGAAGGTCTGCCGTCCGCCGGAGCAGTAGCCCATGATGCCGACCTTGCCATTGGCCTGGGGCTGGGCGCGCAGATAGGCCATGGCGCCGGCCACATCGCCAAGCATCTGCTCGTCGGAGACGCCGCCCTCGGCGCGGGCGCGCGCGCCGATGTCGTCGGCGTCGCCCTCGCCATAGGCGGCGTAAAGATTGTTGCTGATGGCGGCGAAGCCGTGGTGGGCCAGACGCCGCACGGTCTCGATGCAGACCTCGTTCCAGCCGGGAATGTGATGAATGAAGGCCACGCCCGGGAAGGGGCCGGGACCATCGGGGCGCGCGTAATAGGCGTTCTTCTCGACGCCCTCGTGGCCTTTGAAGCGAATCTCCCGGCAGATAAGATCGCGATACATTTTGCCTCCACGAATTCTTGTTGGCGCCGCCGCGCGGCTTCATGCCCGACTATATCGGGCCGCGGCGATTTGTGGAGCCCCAAAATCGATCGGTTGCCGCGGTCTCGCCCGGGCTCTAGTTTGCGCGACGATCTTTTCGGGAGGATGACATGGCCTACACAAGCTGGCGCGGCGTCGTCGGTTGCATCAAGCCGACCATGCGGCCGGGCGGCATCGAGGAACTGATCCGCATCCTGCCGGACGGCGTGTGCCTGCTGCCGCTTTTCCTCGACATCCGCAAGGGTACGGTCGACGAATTCAAGCGCGCCGTCGACCCCTATGAACCCATGCTGGCGCGCCTCGCGGAGGCCGGCGTCGATCTCATCCATCCCGAGGGCGCGCCGCCGTTCATGCTGCTCGGTTTCAATGGCGAAGCCGCCGTCATCAAGCGCTGGGAAGACAAATACGGAATTCCCGTGTTCACCTCCGGCAGCAACCACGTGCGCGTGTTGCGCGCGCTCGGCGTGAAAAAATTCGTTGGCGCGACGTATTTTTCTGGCGCGATCAATGATGTCTTCGCGAAATATTTCGTCGAGGCGGGTTTCGACGTGCTGGGCATGGAGGGGCTCGACGTGCCGTTCCAGGATGTCGGGCAACTCTCGCCCTATGAGGTTTACGCCCACGTGAAGCGGGCCTTCCTGAAACAGCCGAAGGCCGAGGCGATCTATCTGCTTGGCTCGGGCTGGCGCGTGATGGAAATGATCGAGGAACTGGAGCAGGACTGCGGCGTGCCCGTCATCCATCCCATCACCGCGCGGTCGTGGGAAATCCAGCGCCGGCTCAGCATCCGCCAGCGGGTGGAGGGCTATGGCCAATTGCTGGCGGAGATGCCGCTGGATTGAGGGCGGCGTGGTTCCCTCATCCTGAGGAGCGCCTGAAAGGCGCGTCTCGAAGGACGAGGGAAGCACCTGTAAGCGTTTCGTTCCTTACCCTCGTGGTTCGAGACGGCCCGTTCCGGGCCTCCTCACCACGAGGGTGTGCTATGTGGCGGGTTTTGCGCCGCTGGCCTTGGCGGGTAATGTCGGCGACGATCAAAATCAATCGAGGCCGCGGCCCGGCCGCGCGCGGAGGACACGCATGAAGTTCGGGCTCTTTTCCAACAACCGCCGGTTCGAGCGCAGCCTTGGCGAGGCATGGGACCTCGATATCGCCGAGATCGTGACGGCGGAACGCCTCGGCTTCGAGGAGGTCTGGATCAGCGAGCACCAGACGCCGGCCGAACTCATCATCGCCAAGGCGTCGGGTCTGACGAACCGCATCCGCATGGGGTCGGGCGTGCGCCCGCTCGGCTATTACCACCCCATCCAGATCGCGCTCGAGGCCAACGCGACCGACCAGTTGACCCATGGCCGCTACATGCTCGGCATCGGCCATGGTTTTCATCCCCGCCAGATGGAATGGCGCGGGCGCGATCCCGGGGATACGCGCGCCATGGTGGAGGCCTCGATCAAACTGATCCTGAAGCTGTGGAACGCCGATGGTCCCGTCGATTATGACGGGCCATTCTGGACGGGCAAGCAGATGATCCTGCAATGCCCGCCGGTGCAAAAGCCGCATCCGCCGGTGGCGATCGCCTGCATCAACACGCTGGGATCGGTTGAACTGGCGGGAAGGCTCAATCTGAGGGTTCTGACAGGCGACTTCATTCCGGTGTCGCGGCTGCGGACCTTTGGCGACACGCTGATGGCGGCGCAGGCGAAGGCCGGCCATCGCGCCACGCGCAAAATGCTCAACGCGACGCGGGTGGTCTATGTCGCCGAGAATGAAAAACAGGCGCGGGAGGACATGCGCGAGTCCTACGAGAAGACGATCGCGTGGGAGATCGCCAATACGCCGCACCATCAGGCCGAACGCATTCCCCCCGGCGGGACGCTCCAGGACATCACCTACGATTACCTCGTCGACACCGGCAACATTTTCGTGGGAAGTCCCGACACGGTGCGCAAGCGCATCGCGGATTTTTATCAAGAGGTCGGCGGTTTCGGCATGTTGCAGTTCCACGCGGGACGCGACTACGCGACGCCGGACAAGCTGGCGCGTTCGATGGAGCTGTTCATGACCGAAGTGGCGCCAAAACTGGCGCATCTTGATCCCGACATCGACATGAAACGCGCGGCGGCGGAATAGGAGTTTTGGATGACGCAGACACGGTTTCCGCCGCTGACGCGCGAGGAAATGAGCGACGAACAGCGCGAGATGCACGACCGCATCGCCACGGGACCCCGCGCTGGCGTTCGCGGACCCTATCCCGCGCTCATGCGCCACGTCGAACTGGCCAGGGTGCACGAGCAGTACGGCGCGCATGTGCGTTACAGGAATTCGCTGCCCGATCGCCTGAAGGAAATGGCGATCCTCGTTGTCGCGCGGCACTGGACCGCGCAGTACGAGTGGTACGCGCATCGCCAGATCGCCGAGAAAGTCGGCGTGCCGACATCCGTGTGCGACGCCATCGCTCTGGGCCAGAGGCCGGCGGGGCTCGATGACGACGCAAGCGCGATTTACGACTTCGCGTCCATGCTTCTGAAAACGCGCGAGGTCGATGACGCGACCTTCGATCGCGTCAAGAGTCGCTTCGGCGACAAGGGCGTGCTCGACCTGATCGCGCTCATCGGCAATTACATCACGGTCGCGATGATCCTGAACGTGGACAGGCACCCCATTCCCGATGGCGCGACGCCGCTGCCGAAATTGGGATGAGCTAGGCCTGCTTCTTCTTCCCGTATTCCAGCATGTGCGAGCAGCCCGCCTTGCTGGCCCAGTACTGCATGGCGCGGAAGAGGTCCTTGCCGCCGGGACCATAGGCGTCGCGGATGGCGATTTCACCCTCCGAAAGAAATTTGACATCGCCGCCGAGCGCGATGGCTTCCTTCTGGACCCTGGCGTTCTGCGGCACGTAGATCGAGATCTTGAGTACCTCCCCAAGCGTGCGACCGACGGCGGTGAAGCCATGCCCGCGCATCAGCGCGACGCGGTGGTTTCCCAGCGTCTTGGCGAGATCGCGGCCCTGCGCGACGTTGGCGACGAGCAGGCCGGTGTCGCCAAAATTGTCGCGAATGTCCCAGACCGGAATATCGGCGCCCGCCGCGCTCGCCGTGTGCAGACATGCGCGCATCGGCACCGAGGAAATGCTGAAGGGCAGAACCTCAAGCGCGTGGCTGTGGACGACCGCGTTGACCTCGTCGTTGGCCTCGAAGGCGCCGCAATGGATGAAGCGCTCGTGATAGCCGGGATCCGTGCGCCCATCCGTGACATTGCCCTCGAAATCGAACTCCATGATGTCCGCCATTTCGACGAGTTCGGGACTACGCGAGCGCGACAGGAAAAACCGCTTGGGATTATCTGGGTTGCGCACGCTGACATGGCCGAAGGCGTCGACGACGCCCTGGCTGGCGAGAATGCGATTGGCGAGCACGAGTTCGTTCTTCAGCGCGTCGATATCCGACATGGGCGTTTCCTTGCTGTGTCTGTTTTGCTGTTTCAGGCGGTGGCCGGGATCGGCCGCAGCCAGTCCAGAAACTTCATCAGCGGCTCGTCGGACACGCGCAGGAGATACGTGGGTTCGCGCGCGGTGAAAGTATAGCCGCAGCCGCTGGGCGCCGCGACGACATCGCCACGCTTCCACGCGAAAGTGGCGTCGTCGAACTTCGCCTCGCCGGTCCCCTGCATGACGGCGTAAACGCAGCTCAGCGTCGAGGCCTCGACGCGAAATGACGCGCCGCGCCCAAGACGCAGGACATGCAGCGCGATGGTGCGCATGGCCGGATCGCCCAACTGGATTTCACGCACGCCCGGCGATTTTTCAGGCGCCGCATTCAGCCGCGCGACGGTCTCCTCGAAGGGAAAGCGGCAGGGCGAGGCCGCGTCGATGATGTCGGATTTCTCGATCATGTCCTCGTGATGCTCGAAGAACATCGGCCCGAGCAGATGCGTCAGCGGCACGTCGAGGAAGTCGAGCCAGTAGGCGCTCGCATTGGTTTCATTGGAATGTGCGTGCCAGGACCAGTTCGGGGTCAGCAGCACGTCGTTTTCGACCATGGGAATCTTCTTGCCATCGACGATCGTGTACATGCCGGGCTTGGATTGCAGCACGAGGCGCAGCGCGTTCGACGTGTGACGATGCGAGCGGGCGATCTCGCCCGCCTTGACCATCTGGTAGGCTGTCACCAGCGTCGTCACGGTGGGGTAATGGTTGCCGTCAACGGGGTTGTTCAGAATGAGATTGCGGCGCTCGGCCAGTTCCGTGTTGACGAAGCGTCCGGCGGCGTCGAGCGCGGCGTGCGCGACATCGTAGGTCCAGTGCGCCGGTTTGAATTTCTGTTTCGGCACGGCGTACATGGACGGTTCGCGCTTGGCCCAGCCGTTCTCGATGCCGGCGCGGCCGAGCAGGCCCAGCAAGTCTTCCATATTGCCGGCGCGGTTGAAGTCCTCCGGGGCGACTTGGGCCATGGTCTCGTTTCCTCTTTCGTTCAGCGACGTTGAGCGCTGGCATATTCGACGCCGCGGCGGGACCGGGGTCAAGCGTTCGGATTGACTTATCGCCGCGCCGCGTTCCACGATGGCGTGAAACCGCCGCGTCGTTTCGACGCGTTCATAACCTAATCGCGCGCAAGGGGCGACCATGAAACTCACCGGGGGCGAGGCGCTCGTCAAGCAGTTGGAGCTGGAGGGCGCGAGCCAGATTTTCGGCATCCCCGGCGTGCAGCTCGACTGGGCCGTGGACGCGCTGCGGAAGTCTTCGTCCATCGCTTTCCGCACGACGCGCAACGAACAGTCAACGTCCTACATGGCCGACGGATTCTCGCGCACGACGGGCAAGCCGGGCGTCTGCATGGTCGTGCCGGGGCCGGGCGTACTCAACGCGCTGGCCGGGCTGTCCACCGCCTACGCCTGCGGATCGCGTGTTCTGTGCGTCGCCGGGCAGATTCATTCGGGCGGCGTCGGCAAGGGCTACGGCTTGCTGCACGAAATCCAGCATTCCCATGCGGTCTTTGACTCCGTGACGAAGTGGCACGCGATGGCCCATTCCGTCGCCGAAATTCCCGGCCTCATCCGCCGCGCGCACGAGGAGATGCAGTCGGGCCGGCCGGCGCCGGTGGCGGTGGAGATTCCGCAGGACATTCTGGCGACAACGGCGGACGTGGACTTGATCGCGCCGCGGACGGATTTCGACGGACGAACGAAGCCGGACGAAATGTCCATCCGTTTCGCGGCGGAAATGCTGGCGAAGGCTCGATTTCCGGTCATTTACGCTGGCGGCGGCGTGCTCGCGGCGCGGGCCAGCAAGGCGCTGGTGCGCCTCGCCGAGCGGCTCGGCGCGCCGGTCATCATGAGCGAGCAGGGCCGCGGCGTCATCTCCGATCGTCATCCGCTGGCCTTCACCACGCTCGAGGGGCGCGTGCTGGCGCCGCAAGCCGACGTGATGCTCGTTGTCGGCAGCCGCTTCATGTCGAACAGCGGACCCGAGCCCGCATGGAGCCAGGCGGGACAGGACTACATCTACGTCAACATCGACCCGAACGGCGCCGCGGCGCCGCGTCCGCCAGGCGTGCACGTAGCGGCCGACGCGGGCCTGTCGATGGACGCGCTCGCCGACGAACTCGACGCGCGGCAGGCGCGGCGGCATGAACTTGATCGTGGCAAGGCGATCGCCCTGCGCGCGTGGCGCCAGGCGCAGACCGACGCGGTCGAGCCGCAGGCGGCCTATGTCCGCGCCATCCGCGCGGCGCTGCCGGACAATGGCGTCTTCGTCAACGAGTTGACGCAGGTCGGCTATTTCGCGCGCGTCGCCTTTCCCGTGTACGAGCCCGACACGATGATCACGCCGGGCCATCAGGGCACGCTGGGCTATGGTTTTCCCACCGGGCTTGGCGTCGCGGCGGGCAATCCGGGTCGTCCGGTCATCGCCATCACCGGCGACGGCGGCTTTGGCTGGTGTCTGCAGGAGCTCTCCACCGCGAAGAAGTACAATCTGCCGCTTGTCACAGTGGTGTTCGCCGACGGGTATTTTGGCAATGTGCGCAACCTGCTCAACCAGCAGTTCGGCGCGAGCTACCAGACTGAACTTGGCAATCCGGATTTCGTCGCGCTGGCGAAGGCCTTTGGCGTCAACGCGGCGCGGGTCAGCGATCCCGTCGCGCTCGGCGGCTTGTTGAAGGAACTCGTCGCCGCGAAGGCGCCGGCGCTGGTCGAGGTTCCCGTCGGCGCCATGCCCGACCCCTGGAGCGTCTTGCGGCTCAAGGGCCGGCAGATGGAGAACGCGCCGGATTTCCGGGGGTGAATTGGTTGGTGGGCGTGGCGCGAACGAGTGTCATGCGCGAGATCGAACCAGCGCCGCGAACTCCTCCCCCTCAGGGGGAGGTGTCTACGCGCAGCGGAGACGATGGGGGTAGGTTCCATCGTCGCAATGGGCCACCGACCCCACCCCGATCGCTCCCGGCGAATGCTTCGCATTTCGCCTCCGCGATCGACCCTCCCCAGAGGGGAGGGAGGCGCTCATCGCCAGAGACGTCCATGCGCTGCCATTTGTTTATCGCCTACAGCTCCAGAAAATCCGCGATGGCCTTGTTGTAGTCGTCCTGGCGGCTGAGGCGCTTGATGAGCGCGGCGGGCGCGACGCCCTTGATGTCGGCGGGTTTCACGCCATCGCGCAGCGCCTGCATGGTGGCGCGCGTCGCCTCCACCGCCGCCATGAAGGGCAGATGCCCCTGCAACGCGAAGCGCACGCCGTGCGCGGCGAGAAAGTCCTTGTCGTCGATCTCGGGCACGAGCGCGCCAAACAGGACGGGAAGTTTTGTCGTGGCGTGAATGGCCTCGATCTCCGCTCGCGTGCGTACCCCGGCGAGGAAAATGCCGTCAACGCCGCATTTTTCATAGGCGCGGATGCGCGCCAGCGTGTCGTCGAGCCCGGTCATCATGATCGAGCCGGTGCGCGCGAGAATGACGAGTTCGGGGTCGGTGCGCGCCGCGACGGCGGCCTTCATCTTGCCGACGCCCTCCTCGATCGAGGTCGGGCGCGTCTTGCCATCGGCGAAGGGGCGCGGCAGCAGCGTGTCCTCGATGGTCAGCGCGGCGATGCCGGCGATTTCCAGTTCCTCCACCGTGCGGCGGACGTTCAACGCGTTGCCATAGCCGTGATCGGCGTCCGCGACGACGGGGATCGAACAGGCGCGGTTGATGCGCAAGGCTTGCTCGGCGAATTCGGTCAGGGTCAGCACGATGAGATCGGGCGCGCCGAGCGCCACGAGCGAGCCGACAGAGCCCGCGAACATGCCGGCCTCGAAGCCGATGTCCTGCGCGCAGCGCGCCGACAGGGGATCGAAGACCGAGGCGGGATAGATGCACTTTGATCCCGCGAGAATGGCGCGGAAGGCCTTGCGGCGGGCGGTCCAGGTCATCGTATGGCTCCGTTTATCGCTGGCGTTTGGCGGTTATATCGTCGACGCGAAGCCGGCCGAATGGGCGAGTGTGGTTCCCTCTCCCCGTTTCAACGGGGAGAGGGTTAGGGTGAGGGGCCGGGCGACTTGCTTCGACAGCTCTCATAAAAAACCAAGTCTGGCGAAAGGCAACAAACTCTCCAAGCCCCTCACCCCGGCCCACACCCCGCGAGCGGGGAGAGGGAGGCGTCGCACACCAGCGTCAATAGCACACGCCAATGCGCGGGCGGGCGCGTTCGGCGAAGGACACGAGAAACAACCGGAGATCGGCGACAAGACGCGCGCGGGCGTCCTCCGACAAGGGCGTCGCGCCAAGGCTCGCCAGCCACGCCTCGAAACGCTCGCGTCCGGCGTTTTCGCGACGCGCTCCGACAAAGTCAGCGAGGCCCTCCGGCGCGCCCGCGCCGTATTTGCCCAGGAGATAATCCAGCAGATCGTGTTCCAGATCGCTGGCGTCGAGCAGCGGCGGCGCCATGCCGCCACAGCCGCAGCCAGCGTCATGTGGCGCGTTGAGTCCCTCGATCCAGAGGCTGGCGAGTTCGCCGAATCCGTCGGGCGCGGCGGCGCCGGGACGCCGCATAAGCGCCATGACTATGAGGCCTTCGCCATCGCGGCGCGCTTGCGGCGCGTCGCCTCTGCGTCGAGCGCGCCGGCGGCGTCGATGACGACGCCATACTGGGACTCGGCGATCTCGCGGCTGACATAGCCTTCCGCCACGTCGAAGGCGACGCGTTCGGGTTCGCGATCGGTCGGCGGGCCGAAGCCGCCGCCGCCGCCGGACAGATGATGAATCTGGTCGCCGATCTCCAGCCGGCGCGTCAGCACCTTGGCGTTGGGCAGATCGTCGATGAGCTTGCCGCCAATGCGCAGGTTGATGCGATTGCCGAGCGCGTCCTTGCCGCCCTCAAGACCCCACGGCGCGCAATGCGAGCGGTCGATCTGGGTGTTGACGGTGATCGGCGCGCGCGCCTCGATAATGCGGTGGATGCCGAGCCCGCCGCGCCAGCGGCCGGGCCCGCCGGAATCGTCGCGCAGCGAGACCTTGCGAACGATCACGGGGTTCTTCGATTCCGATTGCTCCATCGGGCTGTTGTGGGTGTCGCCGTCGTTCAGGCAGACCGTGGCGGAAACGCCATCCTCGGTCTTCTTGGCGCCCCAGCCGCCCCCGAGCGGGCCAAAGTTGCCGAAGTAGAAGCGCCCGTCCTTCGGGTGGATGCCCCACATGTTGATGGTCATGAGGTCGGCGTGATGGCCGGCGATGACGCGGTCGGAGATGGCCGGCGCCAGCGCGCGGAACAGCGAGTCGACGATGGTCATGGGATAGGTCATCCACTGACGCATGGCCGCGGGGCGCACCGCCGAGATGATAGTGCCCGGCGTCAGGATGACCTTAAGCGAGCGGAACGACCCGGCGTTGATGGGATAGTCGGTCGGCGAGGTCAGGCACTTGTAGGCGACCTCGGCGCAGGCGTAGCCAGTGGTCGGGCCGGAGTTGAAATAGCCGCGCACCTGCTTGCTGACGTCGGTCAGATCGATGGTCGCCTCGTCACCCTCGATGATGATGCGTACCTTGATCGGCACGCGCTGGCCGATGTCGACGCCATCATCGTCCATGAAGGCTTCCGCCTCATAGACGCCATCGGGAATGGAGCGCGTGAGTTCGCGCGCGCGCGCCTCCGACTGGTCCATGATGCGGGCGATGGCGTCGAGCGTCTCGTCGCGGCCATAGCGGTCGAGCAACTCGCGATAGCGGCGCTCGCCCGATTTGACGGCGGTGATCTGCGCGCGCAGATCGCCCATGGCGCGTTCGGGAATGCGCACGTTCATCTTGATGATGGCGACGAGGTCCTCGTTGAGGACGCCTTCCTTCTCCACCTTCATGATCGGAATCTGGATGCCCTCGGAATAGATGTCCGTGGTGACGCCGCCAAGATTACCGCCGACATCCTGCCAATGGGCCATGCAGCAGGTGAAGCCGGCCAGCGATCCCTTGTGGAAGACCGGCATGGTCAGGGTGAAATGGTTGAGATGACTGCCGGTGAGATAGGAATCGTTGGTGATGTAGATATCGCCCGGCTTCATGTTCTCCCTGCCGAAGAACTTGATCTTCTCCTTGACCGTCTGCGACATGCCGCGGATGAACATCGGCAGGCCGAGACCGATCGACACCGTGTCGCCATCTGGCGTGAAGAGCCCGACGGTGAAGTCGAGCGCCTCGTAGATGATCATGTTGTAGGCCGTGCGCATCAGATTGGTCTTCATCTCTTCCGTCACGGCCAGAACGCCGTTGCGGATGATGGCCGTCAAAACGGCGTCGGCGCGTTTGGGCGAGGTCGTGCTCATCAGTGGCTCCGTCCAATATCGATGACGAGGTTGCCGAAACGGTCGACCTCGAGATGGTCGCCGGGCAGGACCACCGTGGTCGAGGCGTGTTCCTCGACCAGCGCCGGCCCCTCGATCCTGTTGCCCGCGAGCAGGCGCTCGCGCATGAAGATCGGCGTCATCACGGCCTTACCAATCTCGGTGAAATAAACGTCGCGCGAGGGCAGGCGCGCGGCGTCCGGTGGGCTCGCGCCGCCGGCTTCGATCGGCGACAGCGTCGGCTTTTTCATGAGGCCCGACACGGTGGCGCGCAGGCTGACGATTTCGGCGGGTTCATTGGGCGCGCAGGTGCCGTAACGCGACAGATGCACGTCGTCGAAGCGCTTCTTGATGGCGCCGCGATCCTGGCTTGCGAAAAACTCCGTCGGCAGGTCGATGGTGACCGAATGTTCCTGCCCGACGTAGCGCATGTCTGCGGCGCGCGCGATGGCGGCCTCGGCGTTCGCGATGCCGCTGCCGCCGAGCGCCGTCATGCCCTCGGCGACCATGCCGTCATAGAGCCTCTCGATATCCTCGAAGGAGGCTTCGGCGAGGCGCATGGGCGCGGTGCGGACGTAGTCGTAGCGCAGGTCGGAGAACAGCATGCCAAAGGCGCAGAAGTGGCCGGGCGCGCGGGGAATGATGACGCGGCTCGTGCCGATCTCCCGCGCCACGGCGCTGGCGTGCAGCGGACCCGCGCCGCCATAGGCGATGAGCGGGAAGGCGGCGGCGTCAAGGCCGCGCTCCGTCGAGACGCCCTTGACGGCATAGGACATGGTGGTCGCCGCGATGCGCAGCACGCCCTCGGCCGCGGGGATGTCGAGCTTCATTTCGCCGCCGAGAAAGCGCGCGGGATCGAGACGGCCGAGGATCAGGTTGGCGTCGGTGACGGTCGGCTCCTGCCCGCCAAGGCCATAACAGGCCGGGCCCGGATCGGCGCCGGCGCTGACCGGCCCGACGCAAAGGCCGCCGCCGGAATCGAGCCGCGCGATGCTGCCGCCGCCGGTGCCGACTTCAAAGATGTCGATCATGGAAATCTGGACCGGCAGCGCCTCGTTGTAGCCGCCAACGAGCGCCGCGCCGGTGGTCAGGGCGTCGCCGTTGTGAATGACGCCGGCCTTGGCGGTGGTGCCGCCCATGTCGAAAGCAATGGCCTCGGTCATGCCGAGTTCGTTGCACAGTGCGCGCGCGCCGATGACGCCGGCGGCGGGGCCGGATTCAAGCATGCGGATGCAATGCTCCTTGGCCTGCGCGGATTCATAGAGCCCGCCGGAGGATTGCACGAGCAGGAACGAACCGTTGAAACCATGCGCGGCGAGATGATCGTCGATGCCGGCGACGTAGCCGCTGACGCGCGGCCCGATATAGGCGTTGGCGACAACCGTCGAGCACCGCTCGAACTCGCGGTATTCCTGCGAAAGTTCATGAGAGGCGGAGACGAAGGCGCGCGGCAGGCGCTCGCGCACGATCGCCTTGACCCGCCGTTCGTGATCGTTATTGCGGTAGGAATGCAGAAGCATGATGCCGACCGCCTCGATGTCGAGGGCGACGAGCTTGTCGCAGACGGCATGGACGCTCGCCTCGTCGAGCGGTGTGTCGATATCGCCCTCGGCGGTCAGGCGCTCGGTCACCTCGAAGCGCAGCGAACGCTGAACCAGCGGGCGATGCTTGCGGAAATAAAGGTTGTAGGCGTCGGGCCGGTTGATGCGGCCAATCTCGTAGATGTCGCGGAAGCCGTCGGTGACGATGAGCGCCGTTCGCGCGCCCGAGCGCTCCAGCATGGTGTTGATGGCGATGGTCGAGCCATGCAGGAAAATGTCCGCTTCGGCGAAGCTCGCGGTCGCCTTGTCAACGCCGTGGGAAATGCCCTCGACGAGCCGGGCCGGCGTCGAAAGGGATTTGCCGTAAAGCAGCTCGCCGGTTTCTTCCCGGAAGGCGGCGACGTCCGTGAAGGTGCCCCCAATGTCGGCGGCGAGACGAGTTCCAGTCTTGTGGTTCGCGCGGCGGGCGCCGCCCTGATCGGTCATGTCGTGCGTTTCCGTTTGCTGGCGCGCGATTGTCGGCGCGCCGTCCTCTCCCTGAAATCAATTCCTTCTTGGCCGGAACGCGAGCCCCTGTCCAGAGGCATCAGTCGGCGGCGCTCTCGGCGCCCTTGCCGGTGTAGCCGATCAGACGCGAGACCTCGAGCGCGCCTGCGAGAACCGAGCGCGCGCACCGCTCTTCGAGGGCGTCGGTGAAACGGTCGGCCGGACAGGAAATGCTCAACGCGGCGACGACACCGCCGTTGTGATCGCGAATGGGCGTCGAGACCGCGCACAGATCCGGACTGAATTCGCCGATCGCCCGTGCGTATCCGAGTGCGTTCACCGCCTCGACCTGGCGTGTGTAGGCCTCGATATCGAAGCCCGCGATGACCTTGCCGTCGGAGGCCGCGACGGAGACAAGATAATCCTTGAGGTCCCGCGGCGAAAATCCGGAGAGCAGAACGCGCCCCGCCGCGCCGGCATAGAGCGGGACTTCCGTGCCGATCTGCGTCATCCGCCGCACGTCCTGGGTGCTTTCGGCGAATTCGACATTGACCCGCCATTTGCCGCGGCGAACCGCCAGAACGATGGTTTCGTCGACATCGTCTCGCATGCGGCGCATGACCGGTTGGGCGATTTCGCGCAGGTCCATCTGGCGGCGTCCGGCCGCCGCGAGGCGCAGCCAGCCGAGGCCCAGCGTCCATTCATGGGGCGCCCCGGGGCGCGCGCGGACAAGGCCACGACGCTCCAGCGTGGCGAGGGCCGAGGCGACAAAGGCCTCGGGAGCCTCAACACGGGCGGCGA
>CAISJZ010000411.1 GCA_903885755.1 uncultured Hyphomicrobiales bacterium
CGAAGGCGCGCCAGCTCGCGCTGTCCAGCGGATTGGCCGAGCGGAACAGGCAGACTCCATAGGGCTGTCCGTCCCAGCCCGTCGTCGCGGTCATGAAATATCTATAGCGACCATCGGAAACGATGTTCGAGGGATTAAAAAAGCCGCGATGCCGCCCCTGTCCAACATCCTGCGTGAAGGGCGCCGAGGCGACGACCGCCGGCTTGTCCATCGCGAAGGAATGTCCGCCATCGCTGGACGAAAACGACAGGACCGAATTGAACCAGCAGCGGATCGTTTCGGTCATCGCGCAGCGACCGTGGTCCTCCGCGTGATATTCCTGATGCACGATGGCCGCGACATGCCTGCCGTCGTCGGTCCAGGTCGCGGTCATGTAGCGGCGGTCGTTATAGCGCGCCGGGTCCGGGTCGAGCGCGGAATTCAGCGCGATGGAGCAATCGATCTTCAGATGCGACAGGTCGGGCCCGCGCAGCGCGCGGTTGACATAGTGGAGCGTGAACATGGTTACGCCGCCGTCGGCGTCGCGGAAGGCCCGAGGATTGATGTCTGGCGTGTCAATCGGCGCGCAGCCATCGACGCTGGAGCGAAAGACGGTCTGTGGAAGTCCTTTCGCGATCATCACCGAGACATCGGCGGCGAGCGCCGGAGTGGTAAGCGTCAGGGTGCCCGCGAGCAGGGCGCGAAGCGGAACGCGATGTCGCCCATCAATAGGCATTCTCGGCCTTGATCAGCGCGAAGGGCGTCATCAGCAGGATGTAAAGATCGAACAGGATCGACCAGTTCTCGATGTAGTAGAGATCGTGCTCGACGCGGGCCTGCAGCTTTTCCTGCGTATCGGTCTCGCCGCGCCAGCCGTTGATCTGCGCCCAGCCGGTGATGCCCGGGCGAACGCGGTGGCGGGCGAAATAGCCATCGACAACCTCGTCGTATTTGCGGTCGGCGGCCTTGGCGTGGACCGCGTGGGGACGCGGCCCGACCAGCGAGAGATTGCCCTTGAAGGCCACGTTGAAGAGCTGCGGCAACTCGTCGAGCGAAGTCTTGCGAATAAAGCGTCCGACGCGGGTCACGCGCGGGTCGTCCCTGGTCACGAGTCTGGCCGCCGTCGGGTCGACGTCTTCGGTGTACATCGAACGGAACTTGTAGATATCGATCAGCTCGTTGTTGAAGCCGTAGTGCTTCTGGCGGAACAGAACCGGTCCCTTTGAGTCGAGCTTGATGAGCGCGGCGACGGCCAGCAAAACCGGCGACAGAAGCACAAGCAGCAACGACGCGGCGACGCGGTCGAAAATGCTTTTCATCACCACGTCCCAGTCGGCGATCGGCTTGTCGAAGACGTCGAGGACGGGGACGGAGCCGATGTAGGAATAGGAACGTGGCCGGAAACGAAGCTTGTTGCTGTGCGCGGCAAGGCGGATATCGACGGGCAGCACCCAGAGCTTGCGCAGCATCTGCAGCAGACGCTGTTCGGCCGTGATCGGCATGGCGAAAATCACGAGGTCAAGACGCGCGTGGCGAGCGAAAACCACGAGATCGTCCACGGTCCCAAGTTTGGGATATCCGGCCACCACGTCGGGCGAGCGCGAGTCAAGACGATCGTCGAACACGCCGTAAATGCGAAGGTCGGTGTCTTTCTGATGTGACAGTTCCGATAGAAGCTGCTCGCAGGATGGCCCGCCGCCGACAACGACAACGCGTCGGTCGAGCCGCCCCAGGCGCGTCAGGTAGCGCGTGATGATCGATACGACGCCGCGCTCGACCATCAGAAAGATGAGCGCGAACACGAACCAGCTTGACAGCCAGACGCGGGAGAAGGCGTTTTCCAGCTTGGCGAAGAACACGATCGCCATCGCGCCGAGGAACACCAGCACCAGCCCACCGGCCAGCCGGAAGCCCTGATTGATCGGCGCCCGGAACGCCCCAACATGGTTGATGTCGAGGGCCTGAAAGACAAGGACTGTGATCGCCGAAATGGCCGCCAGCGCGGCCGCATAACCGTAGTCAAAGCCAAGCTTTTGCGACAGGTAAAGCCAGTAAACCAGCGACCCGGTTCCCAGCACGATCAGGAAATCGCAGAGACGGACAAAGCCCGCCAGCACGATCGGCGAATAGGCGGGCTCCGCCGACTGACTTGGCATCACCTCGGCGAGCGACATCATCCACTTGCGCTCGTCGCCCGGCGTCACGGCGGGTTTGGACGCCTGATTCTCGGCGTCGTATCGCTTCATGTCTTCGGCGCTAAAGGCGGCCATGGGTCATCTCTTGCGTTCGGGTCAGGACGAGGCCGCGACCGGAACGGTCGTCGGCGTTGTCTGATGAAGGGAAAGGGCCTCGTGATAGCCGGCGATAACGGCGTCGACCATGTTCGGGATCGTGAATCGCTCGGCGACGAAACCGGCAACGTCATTGGCGCGCCGTCGCAGGTCGGCGTCATCGCGCGTGAGATCGTCGATCATCGTGCCCGCGAGAATATCCGCGTCGTCGCAGGGGATCAGCCGGTCCTTGTAGGGACCGAAAATTTCGGGAATGCCGCCGACATTCGTGGCGATCATCGGCATGTGCGCTCCCGCGGCCTCAAGCACCACGTAGGGCAGCGATTCCGCGCGTGACGGCACCAGCAGAATCCGGCCAAGCGCGAAGGCCTGACGCGCGGGCATGGGACCGGGCATTTCGATGCAGTCATCTAGGCCGATTGCGTGGGCGTGGGCGTGCAGCGCAGCCTCGTCCGGACCGGACCCGACGAGTATCGCCCGCGGCCGGCGGCCCGCGCGCATCGCGACAATGCGCAGCGCGTCCATCAGAGTGTCGATTCCCTTGCAAGGCCGAGGAGTTTCGCGCCACCGCCGGGCTGACCATGGGCGCCAATAATGTCACCATGAGCGGGCAGCAACTGTCCGACATGAACGCGCAACTGACCGTGGCTCGTTCGGCGCAAGCCGAGGCGCAGGCCAAGGCGCGCATGTTGCGCGACATGTTGAAACAGGGCCGTCTCGGCGACATCTCGGATGTCGGCAACAACGAGTTGATCCGCCGCTTGTCCGAGCAGCGCGCCACCTTGCGCAGCCAGATCGCCTCGGAATTGCGCACGCTTCTGCCGGGCCATCCGCGCATTCAGGAGTTGAACGCCCAACTGTCCGGCCTTGATGGCGAAGTTCGCGTCGCCGTCGAGCAGGCCGCGCGAGGGCTTGAAAACGACGCGCGTGTCGCTGGCGCCCGCGTCGACAATATCCAGACCGCCATCAATCAGCAGAAGAAGGACGTTGGCGGCTCAAGCGTCGACGAGGCGCGGGCGCGCGAACTTGATCGCGACGCGCGACTGCTGAAGGAGCAACTGGAAGGCAGCGTCGCCAAATATCAGGAAGCCATGGCGCGCGAGAATTCAGAGGCGACGCCGGGCGATGCGCGAATCATTTCCCGCGCCGTCGCTCCACAGCTTCCTTCCTTCCCAAAGAAGGTTCCAATCATCGCCTTCAGCGGCGTCGCGGGCTTGATTCTGTCGTTTGGCTCCGTCGTCGCGGCGGAATTGCTGTCCGGACGGGCCTATGTGTCGGCGGGCGGCCGTGGCGGCGATGTCCCCGGCCCCACGCCCATGGGATCACGCGAGGCATTCGTTGGCGCCACGCGCGGCGGGCGTCCCAGTTTTGAGGACGAACCGAACTTCGCGGCGGCCGGTCCACGATCTCGCCGTCGGCCACGCACGCTGGGCGAGCCGCGCTCGACCTCCGACGCGATACTCGGCCTTGCCGCGCGTCTCGCGGCGGCGCCGGCGGGCGACTACGCCCAGCGCATCCTTGTCACCAGCGAAGCGGGCGAGGCCTCGGCTCGCGATGTCGCCAGAACCCTTGGCCAGGCGTTGGCGCGGGACCGACGGGCGGTGCTCGTTGAACTCGATACGCAGGGAGCCGACAACGACGGCTTGCCGGGGTTCGGCGATCTGTTGTCGGGCGCGGCCAGTTTCGAGGAGGTCATTCATCGCGATCGCGCCTCGCGCCTGCATGTCGTCTCGCCAGGCAATGGACCGATCGATCATGTCGAGGATAGCGATCTTATTCTCGACGCCCTGTCGCGAACCTATGACTTCGTCATCATCGTCGCGCCTCCTCTTGAGCGCGACGAACTTGCGCTGATTCTCGCACCCGACGCCGATTGCGCGGTGCTGGCCTGCGCGGCGGAGGCGACGCCAGAGACAATCGAGGAATTGCGGCAGGCCGGCGCCGGCGAGGTCGCGCCGGTTATCCTGTCCGGCTCGGAGGCCGGGCTTTCGGCGGCATAGGCTCGCCAAAAAAAGACAATCGGCGCCACTCGATCGCTAATCTCGACCAGAAAGCATCCCGCGATGAGGCTTCATCGCGGTTTTTTTCCGTTCAAACCGATCCACGCCGCGACTTGCCCATCGGCTAATTGCCGGATGCAGCGAAGCTAACTGGCACGAATGATGCTTTTTTTGACCCCATGTCCGTGCGACCGGTGGTTTACCCGCCGGAGGCGCCGACTGATTGGGATAATCGCGTCAACAAAGGACGGAGACTAGATTAAGATGGCCAAATACAAACTCGAGTACCTCTGGCTCGATGGTTACACTCCCGTGCCAAACCTTCGCGGAAAGACCCAAATCAAGGAATTCGACAGTTTCCCGACGCTCGAACAACTTCCGATGTGGGGCTTTGACGGCAGTTCGACGATGCAGGCCGAGGGCAAGAGCTCCGACTGCGTCCTGAAGCCGGTTTCCGTGTTTCCCGACAGCACGCGCAAAAATGGCGTGCTCGTGATGTGCGAAGTCATGATGCCGGATGGCAAGACCCCGCATCCCTCGAATGGTCGCGCCACCATTCTCGACGATCCGGGCGCGTGGTTCGGGTTCGAGCAGGAATATTTCTTCTATCAGGACGGCCGTCCGCTGGGCTTTCCGGAACATGGCTTTCCCGCGCCGCAGGGCCCGTACTACACGGGCGTTGGCTACAAGAATGTCGGTGACATCGCTCGACAGATCGTCGAGGAACACCTCGATATCTGTCTCGACGCTGGCATCAACCACGAAGGTATCAACGCCGAAGTCGCCAAGGGCCAGTGGGAATTCCAGATATTCGGAAAGGGGTCGAAGAAGGCCGCCGACGAAATGTGGGTCGCCCGCTACATCCTGCAGCGCCTGACCGAAAAATATGGCGTCGATATC
>CAISJZ010000412.1 GCA_903885755.1 uncultured Hyphomicrobiales bacterium
AGGATTTCACCGCCGCCCTCGTTTTGCAGGCGGACGACGCGCTCAGGTTCAAGCGCGCGACGCGCTATGAAAACGCTTGCGCCACGGGATCGGCCGCCGTTCACGCGGCGATCACGGCGGTCGAGGCCAGACGCGCGCGCCTGACCCTGGTGGTCGGCGTCGAGCAGATGACGCGCACGCCGCCAGCGGAAATTGGACGCAATCTGTTGCGCGCCTCCTATTTGCCCGAGGATGGCGACACGCCGGCGGGTTTCGCTGGCGTTTTCGGCAAGATCGCCGATCGCTATTTTCAGGCGTATGGCGACCAGTCGGACGCGCTCGCCACGATCGCGGCGAAGAACCACCGAAACGGCGTGGAAAACCCCTATGCGCAGATGCGCAAGGACCTTGGTTTCGAGTTCTGCCGGCGCGAGAGCGACAAGAATCCCTTCGTCGCCGGGCCGTTGAAACGCACGGATTGTTCGCTTGTGTCGGACGGCGCCGCGGCGCTGGTCATCGCGGACGTCGATACCGCGCTGACAATGCGGCGCGCCGTCGCTTTTCGCGCCCGCGCCCACGCGCAGGATTTCCTGCCGATGTCGAAGCGCGAAATCATCGATTTCGAGGGTTGCGCGGTTGCCTGGAAAAGGGCGCTCGACGAGGCGCGACTGAAAATCGACGATTTGTCGTTCGTCGAGACGCACGATTGTTTCACCATCGCCGAATTGATCGAATACGAGGCGATGGGTCTGGCGCCGAAGGGTCAGGGCGCGCGCGTGGCGCTCGATGGCGTCACGCAAAAGGATGGTCGCCTGCCGGTCAATCCCTCGGGCGGATTGAAGGCCAAGGGCCATCCGATCGGCGCGACCGGCGTGTCGATGCATGCGCTGACCGCCATGCAACTGTGTGGCGAGGCTGGCGGCATGCAGATTCCCGGCGCGCGAATCGGCGGCATTTTCAACATGGGCGGCGCGGCGGTGGCCAACTACGTCAGCATTCTGGAGAGGCTGCGGTAGCGGGGTTATTCCCCGGCGGCTTTCGCCTCGATCGCCAGCGCGTGGACGCCGCCGGCCAGTTCGTCCGCCAGAATTGCGTTCACGGCCCTGTGACGCTCGATCCGGCTCTTGCCGGCGAAGGCCGCCGACACCACCTTGACCCTGAAGTGGGTTTCACTTGCCGACAGGACTCCCGGGTGGCCGGAGCCGGGATGGCCGATATGGCCGGCGTGCTGATGCGATTCGTCAATGACGGTCAGCGCGTCGGGGGCAAGCGCCTCGGTCAGCTTGGCCGTTATGCGATCCTTAACGCTCATCCTGGAGCCTCCATCCGATGCGAGCGGCAGACTTACGCCGCTTGCGCCAATTCCGCCAATTCTTCCTCCGCTTCGCGGCTGGCTCCTTGCGGAGCCCCCCTCGCACTCCTAATGTCCGGATCATGGATCTGAATTCACCGCTGTTCGACCGCATACGGGTCAAGTCCCGCCTTCAGCCGGCCACCGCCGCGCCAGTCAAGGCGCGGTGCGACCATCCGGGCTGCCAGATCGCCGGGGAATTCCGCGCGCCCATGGGTCGGATGCGCGAAGGCCAATATTTCACCTTCTGCCTTGATCACGTGCGCGAATACAACGCCACGTACAATTACTTCAACGGCATGAAGGATGAAGATATCGCGAAATATCAAAAGGATGCGAACGTCGGCCATCGCCCGACCTGGGCTATGGGCGTCAATCGCGGAGGCAAGAGTTTCCGCGAGGACGGCAGCGATCCCGCGATCGATCCGATCAATCTGTTCCGCAATCGCGCCCGGCGCGCGGCGGCCGAACCGCAAAAGCCCCGATATGGCGTCGCCGCGCTCAAGGCTTTGGCCACCCTCGGGCTTGAGGAAGGCGCCACGTCCGAGACAATCAGCGCGCGGTACAAGGAACTGGTCAAGCGCTTGCATCCGGACGCCAATGGGGGCGATCGATCGCGCGAAGACAAATTGCGCGAAATCATTCAGGCCTATAAATATCTCAGATCGGCCAAACTCGCCTGAGGCGGGTTTGGGTCCCGGCGCCGGGGATCATTGGCGCGAACCGCTCGTAGGTCGCCCCGGACGGGGCCAAGGATTGCCCGTTCCTCTTGCGGCGCGGGTCAGGAGGAATGATGCAAACCGCGACTGATCTTACGCCTGGCATGCCCGACATCATCGTGTCCGCCCGCGAGGTTTTCGGCATCGATTCGGACATGAAGGTGCCGGCCTATTCAGCGACAAACGGGGCGGTCCCTGATCTTGACGCCGATTACCTCTTCGACAAGGAGACGACGCTCGCCATCCTCGCCGGGTTCGCGCGCAATCGCCGGGTCATCGTCACTGGCTATCACGGCACCGGCAAGTCGACCCATATTGAGCAGGTGGCCGCCCGGCTGAAGTGGCCCTGCGTGCGAATCAACCTCGACAGCCATGTCTCGCGTATCGATCTGGTCGGCAAGGACGCGATCGTGCTCAAGGATGGCAAGCAGGTCACCGAATTCCGTGACGGCATTCTGCCCTGGGCCTATCAGAACAACGTCGCGCTGGTGTTCGACGAATACGACGCGGGCCGCCCGGACGTGATGTTCGTGATCCAGCGGGTGCTCGAATCCTCGGGCCGCCTGACCTTGCTCGACCAGAGCCGGGTCATTCGTCCGCACGGCGCCTTCCGGCTGTTCGCCACCGCCAACACGGTGGGTCTTGGCGACACGTCGGGCCTCTACCACGGCACCCAGCAGATCAATCAGGCGCAGATGGATCGCTGGTCCATTGTCACCACGCTCAACTACCTGCCGCACGACAAGGAAGTCGACATCGTGCTGGCCAAGGCGCCGCACTACCGCAACAAGGAGGGCCGCGACATCGTCAACAAGATGGTGCGCGTCGCCGATCTCACGCGTAACGCCTTCATCGCCGGCGATCTGTCGACGGTCATGAGCCCGCGCACCGTCATCACCTGGGCCGAAAACGCCGACATCTTCACCGACGTCGGCTTCTCGTTCCGACTGACGTTCCTCAACAAGTGCGATGAGCTTGAGCGCGCGCTGGTGGCGGAATTCTATCAGCGCTGTTTCGGGCAGGAACTGCCGGAGAGCGCGGTCAACGTCGTCTTCTCCTGACTGGAGTCCGGCGCCGCGCCGGAGATCGTGCCGCGATGATCAAGGCCTTGTTCTTCGACGTGTTCGGCACGCTGGTTGATTGGCGAACCAGCGTCGCGCGGGCGTCCGCGGCGACGCTTCGCCCGCTCGGCTTCGATCTTGACTGGCTGGCCTTCGCCGACGCATGGCGGGCGCGATATCAGCCAGCGATGGAGGATGTGCGATCCGGCGCGCGGCCCTATGTAAAGCTCGATGTTCTGCACCACGAGAATCTACGGAAAATCCTGCCGGAATTTGGCGTTCGCGATCCAGAGCCGGCGACGATCGAGGAACTATCGCGCCGCGCCTGGCGCAGGCTCGACGCCTGGCCGGATGTTGTCGAAGGGCTCCGCCAGCTCAGAACGAAGGTTCTGATCGCGCCGGTCTCGAACGGCAACATCAGCCTGATGGCCGATCTCGCCAAATATAATGGAATTGCGTGGGACGCCATTCTGGGGGCGGAAATCGCCCATGACTACAAGACCAACGCGGCGGTCTATGACGCCGCTTGCGCGGCCTTTGATCTGCCGCCGGGCGAGTGCGCCATGGTCGCCGCCCATACCGGGGATTTGCGGGCGGCGGCGGGTCGCGGCCTCAAGACAATCCATGTCGCTCGACCGAACGAAAACGGGCCGGGGCGCGGGGAAGCCAAACCCGGCGGCCCGGTTGATTTCGCCGTGCGCGATCTTCTTGAACTTGCTAGTGTGATGGCATCATGAGCACATCGAACCGCAAGCCGGGTCAACCGGCGGCAACGCCAACCGAGCCGATCAAGCGCGCAGTCGCCGGCTGCATGCGGGCCATGGCTCGCACGCCCGAGCTCGAAGTCACTTTCGCCTCGGACAAGCCGTCGCTGATTGGCGCCGGCGCCACGGCCAAGGCGCGGTTGCCTGAGCCGGCCCGTAAAATGACGGCCGCGGAGGCCGCGATCGTGCGCGGCCATGCCGATTCCATGGCGCTCAAACTCGCCTGCCATGACGCCAATGTGCATCGCCGCCTGTCGCCCAAGGGGCAGGAGGCGCGCGCGGTCTTCGAGGCTGTCGAGCAGGCGCGGGTCGAGGCGATCGGCTCGCGGCGGATGCTGGGCGTGTCGAACAATCTGACGGCCATGCTGGAAGACAAATATCATCGCGGTCCGCTTGGCGATGTGTCCGACAAGGCCGACGCGCCGCTTGAAGACGCCGTGGCGATGATGGTGCGCGAACGCCTGACCGGGCAGGCGCCGCCGAAGGGCGCGCAAAAGATCGTTGAACTGTGGCGCCCGATTATCGAGGATCGCGCTGGCGAGGAACTCGACAGGCTGTCGGACTCCATCGAGGACCAGCGCGCCTTTGGCCGCGCCATCCAGAAGCTCCTCCAGTCCCTCGACATGATGGACGAGGAGGCGCTCGACCATGACGATACCGGCGACGAGGCTGGCGACGAGGTGCCCAGCGACGAGCATCAGGAAGCCGATAGCGACGGCGAGCAGGACGAAAACGGCCAGCCCGTCGACATGGAAAAGGCCGATGGCTCCGAGGACGAGATGGAGGATGGCGACATGGACGCCGCCGACGCTCCGTCCGGCGAATTTCCCGACGATGCCGATGAGGGCGAGGCCGAGGAAGCGTCCGAAAGCCGCCGTCCCCCGGTGTCCGCCGCGCAGGAGCATCGCGGACCGGACTACAAGGCTTTCAACGAGAAATTCGACGAGACGGTTCACGCCGAGGATCTCTGCGAGCCGGAAGAACTGGAGCGTCTGCGCGCCTATCTCGACAAGCAGTTGCAAAATATGTCGAGCATCGTCGCGCGGCTGGCCAATCGGCTCCAGCGACGCCTCATGGCGCAACAGAACCGCGCCTGGGAGTTCGATCTCGAGGAGGGAATGCTCGATCCCTCGCGTCTGACGCGCGTCGTGATCGACGACATGCGCGGGCGCTTCGCGCCGCTGTCCTTCAAGCGCGAGAAGGACATGAATTTTCGCGACACTGTCGTGACGTTGCTGCTCGACAATTCCGGCTCGATGCGCGGTCGCCCGATCACGGTCGCCGCAACCTGCGCCGACATTCTGGCGCGCACATTGGAGCGGTGCGGGGTCAAGGTCGAGATACTCGGGTTCACGACGAAGGCCTGGAAGGGCGGGCAATCGCGCGAATCATGGTTGCAGGCGGGCAAGCCGCCGGCGCCGGGCCGCCTCAACGATCTGCGTCACATCATCTACAAATCGGCTGACGCGCCGTGGCGGCGGGCGCGGCGAAATCTCGGCCTGATGATGCGCGAGGGTCTGCTCAAGGAGAACATCGACGGCGAGGCGCTGGACTGGGCCTACAAGCGGCTGCTGGGGCGCACCGAGCAGCGCCGGATTCTGATGATGATCTCTGATGGCGCGCCGGTCGATGATTCCACTCTTTCGGTCAATCCAGGCAATTACCTGGAGCGGCATCTGCGCCACATCATCGAGGAAATCGAAACCCGATCGCCGATCGAACTGATCGCCATCGGCATTGGCCATGATGTGACGCGCTACTATCGCCGCGCGGTGACCATCGTCGACGCCGAGGAACTTGGCGGTGCGATGACCGAGAAACTGGCGGAACTGTTCGATGAAAACGGGCCGGCGGAACACAACCCCGCGCCCGAGCGGCGGCGTGGTCCGGCCCGGCCGGCCGCTTCCAAGCCGGTGCGCGCGACGATCCACTGAAGGCCGTCGCGCGGTTTGTCGCAAATGCGTCACGTCTGGACGTTAGCTCAAGGCTCCCCGCGCGAACGGAGCAACCCCATGATCCGCGTCAAATCAACGCTGGCCGCGACGATACTCGCCTTGCCGCTGTTCGCTGGCGTCGCCGCCGCCGAACCGCCGAAGCCGGTTCCAGGTCTCAACAAGATCAGGCACGTTATCGTCATCTATCTTGAAAACCGTGGCTTCGACCACCTTTACGGGCTGTTCCCCGGCGCGAACGGCATCGCCAACGCGGGGGACACGAGCAGGCAGGTCGACAAGGACGGCAAGCCCTATGAGACCCTTCCGCCAGTGCTCAATGGCAATCTGAAGGGCGCCGACGGCAAGCCGGTCATCGACACGCGCTTTCCCACCGATCTTCCGAACGGACCCTATCGCGCCGACAAATTCGCCGGCCTGAACCAGACGACGGGCGACGCCTGGCATCGCTACTATCAGGAGCAGTTGCAGATCGACGGCGGCAAAATGGACAAATTTGTCTCCTGGTCGGACGCCAGCTCTCTCGTCATGGGCTATTACGATGGCTCGAAAATGCCGCTTTGGGACTATGCCAAGCGGTTCACGCTCGCCGACAACTTTTTTCACGCGGCTTTCGGCGGCTCATTTCTGAATCACTTCTTTCTCGTATGCGCCTGCGCGCCGAAATGGCCCGACGCGCCGTCCGATTACGTCGCGCGGATCGACGACAAGGGAAATCTTGCGAAGGATGGCGTTGTGACGCCGGACGGTTACGCCGTGAATACGGCGCAGCCGGTCAACGGACCGCATGCGGCGAGCATCACCGATCCCAAGCGCCTGATGCCGGTTGTCGATCTACCCAATATCGGCGATCGCCTGTCGAAAAAGGGGATCAACTGGGCATGGTATTCCGGCGGCTGGGATGACGCGGTCGCGGGCAAGCCCGATCCCTACTTCCAGTTTCACCATCAGGCGTTTGCCTTCTTCAAGAATACCGCGTTGGAGACCCCGGGCGCGAAAGCGCATCTCAAGGATGAGGCTGATCTCATTCACGGCATCCAGACGGGCAACCTGCCGCCGGTGGTGTTCTTCAAGCCGGTCGGCGAGGACAACGAGCACCCTGGCTACACCAATGTTTCCGCCGGCGAGCGCCATACTGCCGATCTCATCAAGATGATCGAGAAGAGTAATATCTGGAAGGATTCCGTCGTGATCGTCACCTATGACGAGAATGGCGGCATGTGGGACCACGTCGCGCCGCCGAAAGTCGACAAATGGGGTCCGGGCACGCGCGTGCCGACGCTGGTCATTTCGCCCTTCGCGAAAAAGGGCTTTGTCGATCACACCCAGTACGACACAACGTCGATCCTGAAGCTGATCGAGACGCGCTGGGGGCTGGAGCCGCTGGGAACGCGCGACGCAGGCGTCAACGATCTGACGAACGCCCTTGATTTGGGCCCGAAAAGGTCCGCCGCGGCAAACTGAGCCGCTCCATCAAAGCGCCAAAATAAAAAGCGGACCTGGAGTCCGCTTTTTCAATTGTCCAATGATTGCCTGAAGGCGCGCGAATCAGGCGGCGGTCGCCGTCGCTGCGCGCTTCTTGGCGATTTCGCGCTTCAATTCGCGGGCGTTCTGCGACAGTTCGTCGTCCTTCGCCTTCATCAGGAAGGCGTCGAGGCCGCCGCGATGCTCGACCGAGCGGATGGAGGCGGCCGCCACGCGCAGGCGCACGGATCGACCGAGCGCGTCGGAGATCAGCGTGACGTTGCAAAGATTCGGCAGAAACCGCGTCTTGGTCTTGCGGTTGGAATGGCTCACGAGGTTGCCGACTTGTACGGCCTTCCCGGTCAGCTCGCATTTGCGGGACATGACACGCACCCTTTCAAGTTCGATCCGTCTCGCCCGTGAGGCGAGACCGCCGGCCACATACCGGACAAAATGGTTTCCAGAACAGCCGCGGAGACCGCGAAACAAGCGCGCGAAGGTCGCGCCCAAGCAAGGCCGTTTGTCTGGACCGGCGGTCTATACGGGAGGGGGCCATTTGCGTCAAGCGCGCGACCGCCGACAGGTTGGCGTTTCGCGGCCATCAAACCGGCGGATTTCCCATTGCAAGGTGAAGGCGGTAGAGAATTCGCATCCTGTATTCGGTCTGATTCGATGATCTGGTCAAACACGCCGATGAGCTTATCCGGATGGCTGACCATCTTGCGCGCGATAGTGTTCGCGTCTGGCCTCGCGGCGACTCAAACCCGCGCCGACAATCTTCAAATTCGTTATAATGTCAAACTGATAGGCCTGACTCTCGGGACGGCTGGACTGTCGGGATCAATTGATTCGACCTCTTACCGCGTGGACGCCACCGCCAAGCTGACCGGCGTCGCCACGGTCGTGTCGAACGCCAAGGGGGCGGCCACCTCCACGGGTGTGTTCCTGCAGGGGCGGGTCGCGCCGAACGGGTTTGCGACGACATCGGCCAATTCGCAGATGACGCGCACCATCCGGATCGCCATGCAGGCCGGCAATGTGAAGGCGTCCGAGATCACGCCGCCCTTTGACTCTCCGCCCGATCGCGTTCCCGTGCTGGACGCTCACAAGCGCAATGTCATTGATCCCCTGAGCGCCATGCTCATGCCAGTTGCGACGGGAGATAATCCCATCGGACCCGCCTCCTGCAACAGGGTCATTCCCATTTTCGACGGTTGGACCCGTTTCGATATCAGCCTCGCCTACGTCGGCAGTCGAGACATTCATATCAAGGGGTACAATGGACCCGTCGCGGTCTGTAGCGTTCGCTACACGCCGATCTCGGGCCACCGCGACCGACCCGCCGTCAAGTTCATGACCGACAATAAAAAGATGGAGGTTTGGCTCGCGCCTCTCGGCGAAAACCACATGGCGACGCCCGTCTACATGGGTATCGAGACGATGATAGGCATGCTCGTCATCGAGGCCTCCGATTTCAATGTCATGGCCAGCGGCAAGGCCGCCCAGCGCTGATCTCAGGTTCCGCGAATACGCCGCTTGACAAAAACTCGCCGGAGAGTCCCGTCGCGAGTCGAGCGGGCGCTTTGCGAATCCGGCCCCGAGTCGAACCCAAATACAATCCATGGATATTCTTGGACGATGCATGCGTACATCTTGTGTGGAACAAAACAAGACTCACCCGGAGTCACCGATTCGGGCGCGATTCGTTCCCAACCCGTTCGAAGTCTGAAAGAATGCTCAACAGATCGTGTCATTGTGGTACACGAACGGCCGCCCATGATCCCGCCGACCGGAATCCCGTATTGACGACCTTCAGGCAAATGGACACGGATCCGGCGCGTTCGGATGGTCGGGGACGGCGCATCACGGCGGTCCTTGGTCCAACAAACACCGGCAAGACCCATCTGGCCATCGAGCGCATGCTGCAATACCCCAGCGGCCTGATCGGGTTGCCGCTGCGTCTGCTGGCGCGCGAGGTCTACAACCGCGCCGTCGAGAAGGTCGGCGTTAACCATGTCGCGCTGATCACCGGCGAGGAGAAGATCAAGCCGCGCGACGCGCGCTACTGGGTTTCCACGATTGAAGCGATGCCGCGGGACCTCGACGTGGATTTCGTCGCGGTTGATGAAATTCAGGTCGCCGCCGATCTCGACCGGGGCCACGTCTTCACCGATCGGTTGCTGAACCGGCGCGGCCGCGAGGAAACGCTGGTGATCGGCGCCTCGACCATGCGGGAAATCATTGAACGATTGTTGCCGGACGCGCCGATCGTGACCCGGCCGCGTCTGTCGACGCTGACCTTCTCGGGCGAACGCAAGATTTCCCGCCTGCCGCCGCGCAGCGCGATTGTCGCCTTCTCCGCCGAGGAGGTTTACGCCATCGCCGAGTTCATCCGGCGTCAACGCGGCGGCGCTGCCGTGGTTCTGGGCGCGCTAAGTCCGCGCACCCGCAACGCGCAGGTGGCGCTCTACCAATCGGGCGAAGTCGATTACATCGTGGCGACTGACGCGATCGGCATGGGGCTCAATCTCGATGTCGATCACATCGCCTTCGCGGGCGATCGCAAATTCGACGGCTGGCACTATCGCCGCCTGACGCCCGCCGAATTCGGCCAGATCGCGGGGCGCGCCGGACGCCACGTCAAGGATGGTACGTTTGGAACCACCGGGCGGTGCGCGCCGTTCGACGAGGACCTCGTCGAGGCGCTCGAAAATCACCGGTTTGATCCGATCAAGATGCTGCAATGGCGGAACACCAGCCTCGATTTCGCGACGATCGACGCCCTGCAGGCCTCGCTCGATCGTCAACCCAGACGCGACGGATTGACCCGGGCGCCGCTCGCCGAGGACGTGCTGGTGCTGGACATCATGGCGCATGACGCCGATGTGCGTCGTCAGGCCAAGACAAACGCCGATATCGCGCGTCTCTGGGACGCCTGTCAGGTGCCCGACTACCGCAAGGTTTCGCCCTCCGCGCACGCCGACCTGGTTTTGACGCTGTTTGGCTTCATCGTGCGCGCCGGCAAGATTCCCGACGACTGGTTCGCCCGCCAACTCGCGACGCTTGACCGAACCGACGGCGAGATCGACACTCTGTCCGCGCGGATCGCGCAGACCCGGACTTTCAATTACATCGCCAACCGGCCCGACTGGCTCGTTGACCCCGAGCATTGGCAGGGCGTCACGCGTCAGGTAGAGGACAGCCTGTCCGACGCCCTGCACGAGCGTCTCGCTCACCGGTTCATCGACCGGCGCACGAGCGTGCTGATGCGTCGCCTGAGAGAGAATGCAATGCTTGAAGCGGAAATCACCAGCGCCGGAGACGTTGTCGTCGAGGGCCAGCATGTTGGCGCCCTGCAGGGGTTCCGCTTCACGCTTGATCCACAGGCGGCGGGCGAGGAGGCCCGCACGTTGAACGCGGCGGCCCAGAAGGCGCTGGCAAGCGAGATCGAGAGCCGCGCGACGCGGGTCAACGACGCGGTCGACGAGGCTTTCGTTCTGTCGCGTGACGGCGCCATCCGCTGGCTTGGCGAAATCGTCGGCAAGATCGCCGCTGGCGAGCACGTATTGCAACCGCGCGTCCACGTACTCGCCGACGAGCAACTGACCGGCGCGGCGCTCGAACTGGTGCAGAAGCGCCTGGATCTCTGGCTGGCGCAGCACATCAAGAAACTTTTGGGAACCCTGGTCGATCTGGAGACCGCCGAGGGCGTCGAGGGAATCGCCCGCGGGATCGCCTTTCAGGTGGCTGAATCGCTTGGCGTTCTCGAGCGGGCCCGGGTCGCCAATGACGTCAAGTCGCTCGATCAAGGCGCGCGCTCGGCTTTGCGCAAGCTCGGGGTGCGTTTCGGCGCCTATCACCTCTATCTTCCGCTGCTGCTCAAGCCCGCGCCGCGCGCGCTGGCCGCGCAACTCTGGGCGCTGAAGCACGGCGGCATCGACGGCGTGAAGGGCCTCGACGAGGCCGCGCATCTGGCGGCCACGGGGCGCACGTCCTTCATCGCCGACAAGGAGACGCCTCGCGGGCTTTATCTCGCCGCCGGTTTCCGCGTCTGCGGCGAACGCGCCGTGCGCGTGGATATTCTGGAGCGGCTGGCGGACATTATCCGGCCCGCCATCGCTTATCGTCCCGGCGTGTCCGTGGGCGCTCCGCCGCCCGGCGCGGCCGACGGCGAGGGCTTTGTCGTGACCGTGGGCATGACGTCGCTCGCCGGCTGCTCCGGCGAGGCTTTCGCGTCCATTCTGAAATCGCTGGGCTACCAGACCGAACAGCGCAAGGGGCCCGCGATCACCGTTCCGTTGCTGGCCGCCGCGCCCATGGAGCCGATCAAGCAGCCCGAGTCGGTGAGTGACGAGGCCAAGGTTGAAGCCCCGGCGGAAATGATTGAGACGCCCGGCGAGGCGGCGATTGAGCCTGTCGCAGTGACCGAGAGCGCGTCAGGGTCTATCGAATCCCCGCCAGTGGAGGCTATAGCGCACGACGAAGCCCTCCTGGCTTCCGAGCCAGAGCCCGTCGCCGAATTGGTGGTTGAACCCGCGGCGGTGGAAGCCGCTGAGGTCACTCCCGTCGAAGGTGTGGCGGAGATCGCGGGCGAGAGTGAAGCAATTTCAAGCGCCGAGCCAGCCCCTGATGCCGCCGTCGTCGAGGAACCGATGATCGATGTCTGGCGACCCGGTCGGCGCCAGCCGCAGCATCAGGGTCGCCGCGATCAGCCCGGACGCTCGCGCCCGAGGGCGCCGAGGCGTCCCGGCCCGGCCCAGCCGCTTGCGGCGGTCGCCGAGGGCGCCGCCGCGCCATCTTCCCCCGAGACGCCAACCGGCGACGCATCGAACCGACCGCCGCGCGACAACGCCGGCCATGGCGATCGGACGAAGCGATACGATAAATTCAAGCGACCCGAGGGCGTCGGCGGTCGGGACGACCGGCCGCGCGGCCCGCGTCCGGCCGACCAGAAATTCCGCGGCGGCGGGCGGCCAGACCGACCGAATCGCGATCAACCGCGCGGCGATCGCAGCTTCGCCAGCACGGAGAGGCCGGCGGGGCGCGAGCGCGCGCCCGACCCCAATTCACCCTTCGCCAAGTTGCTGGCGCTCAAGGCCGAGCTTGAAAACAAGGGCAAGGCCAAGGACTGAAATTCTCGAGGACCGGGGTTCGATGAACCGAAAGCGGGAGTTCGACGCGGGGGACGCCGGCGCGGGTAATCCGCAGCGACTCGACAAATGGCTTTGGTTCGCGCGAATCGTTCGCACCCGCGCCGCGGCCGCGGAACTCGCCGCCAGCGGCCATGTCCGGATCAATGGCCAGCGAGCGAACGCAGCATCGCGCGGCGTGAAAACCGGCGACGTGCTGACCATTGCGCTCGATCGTCGCGTTCTCGTTTTGAAAGTGCTCGATTCGGCCGAGCGTCGCGGAACCTATTCCAAGGCGAAGCTGCTTTATGAGGACCTTGCAAGCCCGGCAGGCGATGAATTGGCGGCGCCCGATGGCGCCAGCTTGCGCCATTAGATCAAAGGCGCTAGCAACCGTCCCGAATTTCGCGGCAGGCGTCGCACCGAGGCCAGCACGTGGCCGGAACGAACGCCAGGAGACCCCTGATGACTTACGTCGTTGTCGAAAACTGCATCAAGTGCAAATACATGGACTGCGTCGAGGTGTGCCCCGTGGATTGTTTCTACGAAGGCGAGAACATGCTGGTGATCCAGCCGGATGAATGCATCGACTGCGGCGTTTGCGAGCCGGAATGCCCCGCCGAGGCGATCAAGCCGGACACCGAGCCGGGCCTTGAAAAGTGGCTGGCGCTGAACGCCGATATGGCCAAGTCCTGGCCAAATATCACGGTCAAGCGGGAGGCGCCGTCCGACGCCAAGGATTTCGACGGGAAGCAAGGCAAATTCGACGCCTTTTTCTCCAGTGCGCCAGGCGAGGGCGATTGACGCGGGGCGGGCGCCGAACCAGTTGGGGTTTGTAACGGTTTGTTACGGAATGGCCGCGATCTGGCCCACCGGGCGTTAACCCTTATGGCGGCGCGCCTTGATCAGGCGCCTACTAGCCTTTGATTTGCCCGGATTTTTGTGTTATACAAATTCTTAACAGTCGATCTACCGAATTCCGTTGAACGAAGCCCATCTGGGCACTTCGGTCGCGCTCGCTTGGGCGCGATAGGGCGACTCGCGCGGTCGTCACGGCAAAGGTTCCATTGACTGGACGAGACAATTGGGGACGCCGCGAGGCGTCTCTTTTGTCTCGCAAACATCCGGCGCGTTCCTTGCCGGCCATCAGCTCCGACATCCGGGCGGAGCTAGATCAGGAGTCCTTGAGTATGGCTTCAAAGAAGAAAACGGCGACGAGCGCGGCGAAGGCCCGGTCCAAAGTCGCCTCCAAGACGAGCGCCTCCAAGACGAGCGCCTCAAGGGTCGCGGTCGGCAAGCGCGCGGTGGAAAAGACCAAGTCCAAGGCTGCCGCAGCGTCGGCGAAGACGAGCAGCGTGAAGAAGTCGTCCGCCAAGAAAACATCGAAGGAAGCGGACGCCCGGAAAGTGGCCGCCGCCAAGGCCGCCGCCGCGAAGAAGGCCATTGAAATGGCCAAGGCCAAGTCCGCCAAGGGGAAGAACAAG
>CAISJZ010000413.1 GCA_903885755.1 uncultured Hyphomicrobiales bacterium
AAAGCCACCTTGGCCTTGAAAGCCGGTGTGTGATTGCGACGCGGTCGTCTGCTCATGATCTCTCCTGATTCGCGGCAATTCTTGCCGCTGTCAGGCGGAAAATCCACTTATCCCGCTGTTCAGATTTCCGAAGCCAGCTCTGCTCGAAGGGTTCCGCCCGCCGCGCGGAAATAATGTGAATACAGTCGCCACGCATCGTGCAGGCGACAAACAGCAGCCGACCGTCGACCATGCCGATGATTGTCGAACGAGACACCGTGCTCGGCGTCGTTCTCTACGGCCTTGCGGTCATCCCACTGAAAATCATCCGAATACATCAAGTACGGCTTTGCAGTAGTTTTGTCTATGTTTCAATCTGCCGGTAAAGCCCGCAAAATCGCAAGGCCCCCTACCTAATCAGCATCCGCACATCGATGATCCGCCGTTCGCCATCCTCGAAGAGCGCTTGAAAGCGGAAGCGATCGACGCCGCGCGCGTGGCCATAGGGCTGGTATTGCACCATCGGCCCCTCGACGTTGCCGTTGTTGCAACCGGAAAACGACGTGGATTTCGAGAAGTTGGGATCGCCGCGATCCTGGCTGATCATGATCGCGCCCTTGCGCGGCGTTGACAGCAACGTGACCCGCGCGAAGGACGACACGGTGCAATCGCTGCGCAGCGTCGAGTAGGGCCCCATGGAGGCCACGCCATCGACAGGCGCTACGATGGAGACATGCGTCACGCGCCCGCCCGCCAGCGCGGGCGTCGCGGCGATGGCGGCGGACAGGATGATCGCCGCGACGAATTTGAGGGCCATGACACGCTCCCGGTTGATGCTTGGCGAGCACGGTCTAGGGCATTCGCCGCCCAATGCGGTGCGGGAGCGCACAGGGCGCGACGGAACCCGCCCCGCCCGCTTCGCCAGCCCATTTGCCGGTCGGGGCGGATTTGCCTATGGATGAGGCGCGGCGCGGTCGCCGCCGGGACAGCCCATGCCAGCCATCGCCAAACTCATCCGCGCCGTTTTCCGCGCCGACGCCCTGCTGACGCTCGCGCTGGCCGCGGCCCTGCTGGTCGGCGTCAACGCCGCCCGCGCCGCCGACAAGGTCAGCGTCGGCATGTTGCGCTTCGTCTCCTCGGGGCCGCTGTTCCTCGCCATGGAGCGCGGTTACTTCCGGGAGCAGGGCATCGAGGTCGAGCCCAGGTTCTTCGAGGCGGCGCAGCCGATCGCCGTCGCCGTCGTGTCGGGCGACATCGACTATGGCGCGACGGCCTTCACCGGCGGCTTCTTCAACCTGGCCGGCGCCGGCGAACTCAAGATCATCGCCGCCCAGTCGAAAGAAGCGAAGGGTTTTGAAGGCAACGCCATCCTCGTGTCCAACGCGGCGTGGGACAAGGGGTTTCACGAGCTCAAGGATTTTCCCGGCAAGAGCCTTGGCATCTCGCAGATGGGCTCGTCGTTCCATTACCAGATCGGCCAGCTCGCGCGCGTGACGAGCTTCGACCTCAAGAGCGTGACGCTGCGCCCGCTGCAGTCGCTGCCCAACATGGTCGCCGCGCTCAAGGGCAATCAGGTCGACGCCATCATCATCGCGCCGCATCTGGCCCGCCCGCTCGTCTCCGCCGGCGAGGCGCATCTGCTCGGCTGGTACTCCGACTATGACGAATACCAGTTCGGCGGCCTGTTCACCGCGACGAAGACCGCCGCCGACAAGCGCGACATCACCCAGCGCTTCGTGCGCGCCTATCAGAAGGGCTGCGCCGACTACGCCGAGGCCTTCATGCAGAAGGACGAGGCCGGCGCGCGCGTGTTCGACGCGCGGTCCGACGCGGCGGCCAGGATCATCACGAAATACGTCTATCCCTCCGAGCCCGAGGACAAGGGCGTCGCGCTGGTCAAGGCCTCCGCCTTCCCCGCCGACGCGCGCGCGCGGCTCGACATCGGCGACATCTACAAGCAGATCGCCTGGATGAAGATGGAACAACTCGTCGGCGAAAAGGTTGATCCCGCGACGACGCTCGATCTGAGCTATGTCGAAGGCCACTTCAACCCGCCGAAATGACATGACGGATACGCCCGAGGGCAAGACACGTCGTTACACGCTCGGCCCCGGGCTGATCACCGGCGCGTCCGACGACGACCCGAGCGGCATCGCCACCTATTCGCAGTCCGGCGCGCAATTCGGCTTCGCCATGTGCTGGGTGATGCTGTTCACCTTTCCGCTCATGGCCGCCATTCAGGAAATCTGCGCGCGCATCGGCCGCGTCACCGGCCAGGGCATCGCCGGCAACATTCGCGCCCATCACTCGAAATGGCTGCTGCGAGCCATGGTGGCGCTGCTGCTGGCCGCCAATACGCTCAATCTCGGCGCCGATCTCGGCGCAATGGGCGACGCTTTGCGACTGCTGGTCGGCGGCTCCACCAAGGTTTACGTCGTCGCCTTCGCCGTCGGCTGCGTATTGCTCGAAATTTTTTCGCGGTACGATCGCTACAACAACATCCTCAAATGGACGTCGATCTCACTGCTCGCCTATGTCGCCACGGCCTTCGCCGTCGACACGCCCTGGCGCGAGGTTCTGCGCGCCACTCTCGTGCCGCAATTCAGCGCCAGCGCCGAATATGTCACGCTGCTGGTCGCGGTGCTCGGCACCACCATCACGCCCTATTGCTTCTTCTGGCAATCCTCGCAGGAGGCCGAGGACGAACGCCTCGATCCCGACGCGCGTACGCTGATCGAGGACCCCGGGAGCGCCAAATTCGAACTGCGGCGCATGCGCGTCGATACATGGTTCGGCATGGGCTATTCGAACCTCGTCAGTCTGTTCATCATCATCACCACCGCCGCGACGCTGCACGCCCATGGCGTGACGGATATCCAGACGTCGGCCCAGGCCGCCGAGGCGCTGCGGCCCATCGCCGGGCCCTTCACCTTCGTGATTTTCGCCTGCGGCATCATCGGCATCGGCCTGCTCGCCGTGCCGGTGCTCGCCGGGTCGGCTGCCTATGCGCTCGGCGAGGCGCTGGAATGGCCGACGGGCCTCGATCGCCAACCACTCGAGGCCCGCGCTTTTTATGGCGCGATCGCCGCCTCGACGCTGGTCGGCGTCTTCATCAACTTTCTCGACGTCGATCCCATCAAGGCGCTGATCTGGGCGGCGGTGCTGAATGGCGTCGTCGCCGTGCCGCTGATGATCGTCATCATGCTCATGGCCTGTGAAAAAAGCATCATGGGCGAATTCGTGCTGCCGCGTCCGCTGAAGATCATGGGCTGGCTCTGCACCGCCGCCATGACGCTAGCCGTGGCGATCATGTTCGCGATGACGCCGTTCGGCGCCTGACGAAATCCGCGCCTCACCGACGTCGTGGCGGCCCTGTATCCGCTGGCGCCGGGCTGTCGAGCGATCCCAGGAATATCCGCAATTGATCGAACTCCGTGCCTGTCATGGTCGCGGCCTCGAGTTCGCTCTGGCCAAGTGGCGCGCCTTGCGTGGTTCGATAGTGCCAGATCACGTCATCGAGCGACTTGACGTGCCCGTCGTGAAAATACGGTCCCGTGCGCGCGACGTTGCGCAACGACGGCGCCTTGAACGCGCCGACGAGTTGCGCGCCATCCACGCGCGCGAAGTCGAGCTCCGCGCACTGGTCGGGCGCCGCGTCGCTGTATTTGCCACGGCAGTTGAATTCGTCCACGAGCGCCTTTTTCACGCCGGCGGCGCGCCCTTCCTCGGAGGACGCAGCCTTGCGGTTCTGACTGCCAATGTTGTGGAACGTCCCGTTGGTGAACAAGGGCCCGTTGTGACACCGCAGGCATTGGCTTTGCTCGACGGACAGGAAGGAGCGCAGCCCCATCTCCTCGTCGAGGCTCAGCTTCTCGTTGGACGCCTTTGGCTCGCGACCTTCGAGCTTCGCCGCGACGTAACGATCGAAGCGAGAGGGTTGCGGCAGCACGCGTCGCTCGAAGGCCTCGATCGCCTTGCCATAATTGACAAAGGCGCGTGTCACGCCCTCGGCGTCGCCGCGCGCTGGCAGATCGCCAAAAATCGCGCGATAGCGCCGCGTGTAATCGCGATCCCGGCGCAGGAGATCGACGACCCCGGCGCGCGGAAAATTCATTTCCAACGGATTTTCAGTCGACGCCAGCGCCTGCGACCACTGGCTGTCCTTGCGCCCATCCCAGAAGAACCAAGTGTTCCACGCCGCGCCGATGATGGTTGGCGCGTTGCGATCGGTGACGCCAACGCCGCGCGCCAGCGCGCGCCCGTCGGTGAAGGCCTTCGCGGGATCGTGACACGTCGCGCAGGCCGTCTTGCCGTTGGAACTCAGTCGCCGGTCATAGAACAGCAGGCGGCCGAATTCCGCCGCACGCGGATCGTCGCCGTACCTGTTCGTAGGGTCCGGCGGCAAAGCGGGCAGATTCCCGATCCACAGCGCACGCAGCAATTCGAGTTGCGCGGGCGTCCAGTCGTCGGCGCGCGCGCCCGGCGCGCAGAGCAGCGCGAGACCGACGAGAAGGCGGGCGAGATGCTTCATTTCACATCGACGTTCATGACAACATGGTCGCTGTCGTTGCCGGACCGGATGGCGATTTGTAGCCGCCAGCGACCGGCCATGTCGAATTTCATGCCCTCGACGAGATAGCGCCCCTCGCCCAGCGCACGCGTGACCCGCGGCGCGGTCGGCGTCACGCGTTCGATGATCGGCACGCTGGCGTCTATGGCCAGGCTCGCCCCGTCGACCGGCGCGCCCGCGGCATCCGTTAGCGTGAGCGTCCAGGAATGGATTTTGTTGATGACGACGGGCTGAACCGCGCTTTGGGCAATGACGCGGAAATGCCCGCCAACGCTGGCGACAGGGCCGGGAGCCAGCCCGGCGGTCTGGGCCCATGCCGCGCCCGCCATGGCCAAAGCCACCGCCAGAACCACACCCCGCATTCGCTCCCCCGCCGGCTGTCCACAGGCGCCGACGTGCGTCGATCACATTGCATCCCGCATCTTGCGGGATGAGCCTTGCGCCCATTACATATCTGCTCCATCGAGCAGACAGATTCCAGCCCCCGCGACACGAGGCCGCGATGTCCAACCCCGAGTCCCCCCGGCACGCCCGATTGATCATCGTCGGGTCAGGCCCCGCTGGCTATACGGCGGCGATCTACGCCGCCCGCGCCATGCTGGAGCCGGTGATGATCTCGGGCTTCGAGCCTGGCGGCCAGTTGATGATCACCACCGATGTCGAGAACTACCCCGGTTTCAAGGATGTCATCCAGGGCCCCTGGCTGATGGAGCAGATGAAGGCGCAGGCCGAGCATGTCGGGACGGTCATGGTCTCCGACCACGTCACGAAGGTGGACCTCTCGCGCCGCCCGTTCCGGCTGGACTGCGACAGCGGCGCGGTCTGGACCTGCGACGCCATGATCATTGCAACCGGCGCCAAGGCGCGCTGGCTCGGCATCCCCTCGGAGGAGGCGTTCAAGGGCTACGGCGTAAGCGCCTGCGCCACCTGCGACGGCTTCTTCTATCGCGGCAAGGAAGTGGTGGTCGTCGGCGGCGGCAACACCGCCGTCGAGGAAGCGCTGTATCTAGGGCATCTCGCCTCCAAGGTCACGATCGTGCATCGCCGCGACAGCTTCCGCGCCGAGAAAATCCTGCAGGACAGGCTGGCCCGCAATCCGAAAATCAATGTGGTCTGGAACGCCGCCATCGACCAAATCACGGGGACTCAGTCGCCGCCCTCGGTCAACGCCGTGCGGCTGAAGGACACGAAAACCGGCGCGATCACTGAAAAATCCGTCGATGGCGTCTTTGTCGCCATCGGCCATTCGCCGGCCTCGGAGCTTTTCGCGGGGCAACTCGACATCAAACCCAACGGCTATATCCGCACGGCTGGCGATTCGACGGCGACCAACGTGCCCGGCGTCTTCGCGGCGGGCGATGTCACCGACGAGGTTTACCGGCAGGCGGTGACCGCGGCCGGCATGGGCTGCATGGCGGCGCTGGAGGCGGAGCGGTTCCTCGCCTCGATCGCGAGCGAACGGGCGGCGGCCGAATAACGGGCCGGACATCAACCGGGCGCTCAAGCCCGGGTTCGGCGAGGAGGGGGCTGTGGACTGGGACAAGCTGCGCATCTTTCAGGCCGTCGCCAACGCCGGGTCCTTTACCCATGCCGGCGACGTGCTGGGGCTCAGCCAGTCCGCGGTCAGCCGACAGGTCGGCGCGCTGGAGCTGGATCTCCAGGCGCCGCTGTTTCATCGCCACGCGCGCGGCCTGATCCTGACCGAACAGGGCGAGACCCTCTTCCGCACGGTCCGCGATGTCGCGCAGAAGCTCGAGGCGACCCGCGTGCGCCTGTCCGACAGCCGGGACCGGCCCCATGGAGAGTTGCGCATCACGACCACCATGGGCATCGGCACCAATTGGCTGGCGCCGCGCCTTGGCGAATTTCTGGAGCTCTACCCCGACATCACGGTCAACGTGATTCTCTCCGACGACGAGCTTGACCTTGGCATGCGCGAGGCCGACCTCGCCATCCGTGTCCGCGAACCGGTGCAGCCGGACCTCATCCGGCGGCGTCTTTTCATAATGCATTTCCACGCCTACGCCTCGCCCGGCTATCTCAAGCGCAATGGCCAGCCGCGCGACCTCAATGACCTCGAGCGTCACCGCATTCTCGTTTATGGCGTCTCCGCCGGCAGCTACCTCCAGAACATTAACTCGCTGCAGACCGCGGGGCGGGACCCCAAGTCGCCGCGCGTCCCCGCCATGACCATCAACAGCCTGACCGCCGTCTGGCGCGCCGTGCAGAGCGGCGTTGGTATCGCCGTTCTGCCGGACTACCTCATGGCGGAGGGCTCCGACCTCGTGCGTATCCTGCCCGAGGCCGACATGCCCGAACTTGACTGCTATCTCGTATTCGCGGAGGAGCTGAAAAACGTCGCGCGTGTGCAAGTCTTCAGGGATTTTCTCGTCGCCACCGCCCAGCGCTGGGACTACTGACGGAAGGTGGTGATCCTGCGGTGGACGCATGGCTCCTATGCACAAGCAACGTTTGTCGGGCGGCCGAACCAGGCGGATATTGCTCTAACGGTTGTCTTTGCGGTCGCGCCTTTCCCACCCTTCCGGGCGCTCCCGCGCGTATCTCAACCGATCCCTCTGAAGAGCCCGGCGCCCCCCACGCCGGGTGCGGCCCGGCGGCGACGCCGGGCCTTTTTCTTGGGCGCCGCGCCGCAAGATGCCCGCGCCATCGTCAAATCCTTGTCACATTATCGCCCGGTTCGCGGGACCACATGACCGCAGGGGCGGGCTTGGGGGCTCAACATGACACGCGCGCCTCAATTGCACGATTGAGTTGGCGTAAGTCATTGGAGTTCGACATGATCAAGGCGATCGCGCCTCTTGGCCTGCTGGCCCTTCTTCCGTTGACTGATGCGGCCCTGGCGAAAACCTGCCCGTCCGGTCAGATTTACAGGGTCTCGCTCGGCGTCTGCGCCTCGAAGGCGGCGAACCTGAAATTCTACCATCCCGGCGTCAATCACGTTGCAAAGATCGCCAAATCCACCGACGAACCGGCCGACAAGAACGCCGATGCGGCTCCTGACTCCGAACTCGCGCTGCTTCGTCCGAGCCAGCGTCCGGCGTCGGCCGCCGACCCCGCGCCGGCCTACGCCGATCCGCCCGTGGACGTCACGCCAGCTCCCTTCGCGCCATCGGAGACTTCGTCGCCATTCGGCGGGCTACCCTCGGCGTCGAGTTTTCGCTGAAACCCAGATCTCAGTTCATGCGGTGGTTGTAATAACGCAATCGAAGGGCCCGCAGTCTGTCGCTTCGACCCTCGATCCGGTTGAAGCGGAACATCACGCGTTTCGCGCCGTTCTGGAAATGAATACCGAGGGCCGGCACGTCTCCGCCATCACGCAAGGCGCGGAAATACGGGCGGATCGCGCCATCCCGATCGCTCCAGAAAACGCGCTTGCGCCCGTTATGGCGACGGTCTGGGCGCGTTTCGACGATTTGCGAGGCCCCAAGTAGACATTCGTCAAGATATCCGCATGGCAGAACTCTTGGGAACTGGTTCGCGATCGTGCCCCTCGGCGCGTTCCGGTCGAGCGCCCATTCGAAAAAATTCATATCCGTGAGATTGTCCATCTGGCCCGCCGCATCCGCCGCGAGATAACGGTGCCGCCATTCCTCGATGAATGGCCCGTCGCGGAATTTTTCGAGAATGAAGTTCAGCAATGATTCCAGACTTGTGTTGATGAAAACGCAGGCGGAACAATCCACGGAGAGATCGGCGCCAGCCGGAGCGTGTGCGAAGAGTTCCGAAACATCGGAAAACAGCATGTAGTCGCTATCGATGCACAGGGCGGAAGCGATGTTTTCGCGCGCGCGCAATTCCTCCAGAAAGAACCATCGCTCGTAACACAGGGTTTCGACCTTGTTGTTCGACACCGTGACATAGCTGTCCCGAAATTGCCGGAGCAGAGGACTTTCGAGATCTCCGGTCACGCGGGTCTCGACCCCCAGGTGCGAAAGGTCCCGCCTCTGCTGGTCGGTGACGAGAAATATTCTTGAACGAGGGTTGAAAATCCGCGCGCTTTCAAGGGCGTTCAGCAGATATTTGGGCAGGGATCTCGTGTGAAAATAGAAAATCGCGGGCGCGGCATTCATGTTCATGGAATTCCGGGTTTTGCGTGAAAATCGGCCTCGCGCCCCCTGGCCGCGACCTAGCCAACCTAACGCCCGCGCGTGCCCGCCGGCAACTGTCGGCGAGCGGCGAGCATCATTTCCGCGCCCGGTCAGGTCGCTATGCCGCCAGCCCCTTCATCGGTGCGACGCCAATGGAGTCGGGAAACACTTTTGAGCCCAACGCCGTCGCCGACAGGCCGAACTGATCAGCAAGCAGGCCCTTCAGCACCCCCCTCAGGTCGGTCGTCGGCTTGAGGTCGCGGTTCTGATAGAGCTGCGCGTCCTTGAGGCCCGGCCAGTCCGCGATGACACGGCCGCCCTTGATCGCTCCGCCGGCCAGAAAGGCCACTGTTCCCGTGCCATGGTCCGTGCCCGTCGTGCCATTGACCCGCGCCGTGCGACCGAACTCGGTGATGGCGACGATCGCGGTATCCTTCCAGACCGGCCCAAGCGTCTGTTCGAAGGCCTCGAAGGTCCCGTCGAGTCCGCCCAGCAGCATGGCAAGGCGTCCGGTCCCGCCACCTTCGTTGGCGTGGGTGTCCCAACCGTCAAAGGCAAGCGCGGCGATGCGAGGCCCGTCGTCGGGCGCGATCAGCCGGGCGACGCCTTCGCCCACCCGTCGCATCAGTTGCGCCTCGTTGCCGCCCTGAGGCTTCTGGCCGCCCATTTCGCGCGCGGCGATCTTCTCTATGCCCAGACCCTGCGCCAGCGAGGCCGCCAGCGCGGGGTCCGCATGCTGGTAGAGGTCCATCAGGCGAAGGGCGAGATCGTCGTCGGCCTGCGGCAGGCCCGTCGGCGCCCAGCCAACGACCGACGCGGAGCCGCGCATGATCAACGGCGTCACCGCGCCAACGCCAAGCCCACCCTTGATGGCGGCCCGCTCGCCTTTGGGCAACTCCGCGACGGCCCGGTTCAGCCAGCCCGAAGCCGTATGGCCGGGCCCGGCAAAGCCGCTCTCCAGCACGTCCTGCCCGTCGAAATGCGACCGGTCGCGATAGGCCGTCGCGGTCGCGTGGACGATCGCCGCTGACTTGTCGCGATACATCCGCGCGAAGACCGGCATGCCCGGATTGAGCGCGAAAAAGCCGTCGAGCGGCAGGGCTGCGTTAGGGCCCGCGCTCGAAAGCGCGATGGCGCCATGCAGTCCGGCATAGTCGGGATCGCCAACCGGCGCGACGGCGGACAGACCGTCCAGCGCGCCGCGCAGCACGATGACGACAAGACGCGGGTCACGCCCGCCGGCCGCCCGCGCGATTTTGGGGAGGTAGGCAGCGCCGAAGGCTGCTCCGCCCGCCAGCAGAACCGAACGACGGGACGCGCGTGGAAAAGCGATCGCGTGGTCCATGGTCATCTCCTCTGCATTTCCGGCGACATCAGAAGCAGCGCAAGGCCTTGCGGCTTGGTCTCGGCCCGCGACACCGCCTGCTTCGTCGCATCGGACGCCGCCGCGCCAAGCGCGTCGTTCAGAAGATCAGCCGGGTTGGGCGGATCGCGCACCTGCCGCGCGAATTGCGCCGACAGATCAAGCCGCAGCTTCATGCCCTCGGCCGAGGCCCATGCCGCGGCCGAGTCGGGAAAACCATTTGGCCCTGGCGGCGTCCACAGCGGCTCGCCCAACTGGTTCAGCGGGTTGAGGACAGCGCCCGGGTCCTCGGGCGCGCGCCCGAACAGGCGCAGGCCCGCCATCATGAACTCCCAGGGGCTGCGCACCTTGGACAGCGGCGTGGTCCACGCCTCTTCCGAGCCGATCAGCGCCAGCGTCACCGCCTTGAGGTCGCCATCGGTCTTCTTGAACGTATCCGCCAGCCGGGTCACCAGCGCTGGCGGCGGATCGTCTGATACGAAATGGCGCGCGAGCTTTGTTGCGATATGGGTCGCCGTCGCGGGATGGCGCGCCAGATCGGCCAGCGCCGCCTCGCCCTGCTCGCGTCCGCCGTCGGGATAGGACGTGCCCAGAAGCGGAAATGCGCCCGGCTCATGCCAGTTCGCGAAGAACGCGAAGGACCCGGGCGGTCCGATACGGCCATCGCGCCCGGCATAGGTCCAGCCAGTGATGATCCGCGCGAGATTGGTGACATCTCCCTGCGTATAGCCGGAGCCGACGCCGAGGGTGTGCAACTCAAGGATTTCGCGCGCGAGGTTTTCGTTGAGACCCTTCTTCTGGTTCTGGCCGCCGCGCGAATTCGGGCCCATCGATTGCTGGTTGTCGAGGTAATGCAGCATCGTCGGGTGCTGCTCGACCGCCTTCAGCATGTCGCCAAAGCGGCCCAGCACATAAGGTCGAACTGCCTCGCGCTCGAAAGCGCCGACGCTGGCGCGGACAAAGCCGCTCTTGTTGGCCGACACCGCGAAATGGTTCGACCAGAAGGCGACGAGGCGCTCGCCAAGCCCGACCGGGGCCAGCGTCGCGGCGCGGATCCGCGCCAGCGCCTCGGCCCGGAACATCGTCTGAACGAACTTGCCATCGGGAGCCGGAGGAGGCGGGACCGCGGGCGTGGCCGGTTGCATGGCGTCGGAGGCGGCTGGCGACGTTGGCGGAGCGGCGCTCGCCAACCTCGCCAGGCGCGTCTGTTCCTGGGCGTCGTAAAGATTCTTGAGGATCGTGGCGCTCGGTCCAAGCGCGGCGTCCTGCGGCAATTTTGGCTGGTATTTATCGATCTCCGCCCTCACGAAGGCGCGCGGGTCGGCCGCGGCGCTGGCGAGATAAACCGAGGCCGCGCCCCGACCGCCAAGGCCGAAACGATTGAGCGCGACGAGCAACGGATGCGGCGCCGACATGGAACGACTCCTGCCTCTGACAAATCCATCAGACCACGATGAAGGTGACCGAGCGATGAACGACACCCCTGGATTGACGCCGCCGGCCAGCCCGACCTGAAAATAAATCCGCCCGACCTGGAATAAACCGGGCATAGCCCGAGTCTCCTCCTTGTGCCGCGCTTTCGCGGCGAGGGAGACGATCATGGCCGATCAACGCGATGAAAATGGACCAAGCCGGCGCGGCGCGCTGGAATGCATGGTTTGGGCGGGAACCGGCCTTCTCTGGACCATGGCCGGCGGAGTGCCGAAGGTTTCGCAAATCCTCGGCGCGGCGCCAGCGAACGCGCAGGCGACCGGATTTACTTTCGCGCAGATTTCCGACAGCCACATTGGCTTTGACAAGCCCGCCAATCCCAACACGACGGCCACGCTCGAGGAGGCGATCGGCAAGGTAATCGCGGCGCCACAAAAGCCGGCCTTCATGATTCACACAGGCGACATCTCTCACCTGTCGAAGGCCAAGGAATTCGACGACGCGGACAAGATCATCGGCGCCTCGAAGCTCGATGTTCACTATGTGCCCGGCGAGCATGACGTCATCGACGAGGACAATGGCAAGGCCTACATGGAGCGTTACGGCTCCAAGATGAAAGCCAAGGGCAAGGGCTGGTACGCCTTCGACCATCAGGGCGTCCACTTTGTCGGCCTCGTCAACGTGTTTGACCTCAAGGCCGGCGGCATGGGCAATCTCGGCGCCGAGCAACTCGCGTGGCTCGCCGACGACCTCAAGGGCAAGACGGATTCAACGCCGGTCGTGGTCTTCGCCCACATTCCGCTCTGGACCGTCTATAAGGAATGGGGTTGGGGCACCGACGACGGCATGCAGGCGCTGGCGCTGCTGAAGCGTTTTGGTTCGGTCACGGTGCTCAACGGCCACATCCACCAGATCACCCAGAAGGTCGAGGGCAACATGGCCTTTCACACCGCGCGCTCGACCGCTTTTCCCCAGGGCGAACCCGGTAAGGCGCCCTCCGCCGGCCCGATGCTGATGCCCGCGGACAAGCTGCGCACGGTGCTCGGAGTCGCCAGCATCACCGTCAAGCAGGGAACCCAGCCGCTCGCCATTACCGACGCGCCACTGGCCTGACAAAACAGCGGGGCTCCGGCCCCGCTTCACCCACCGGAGTTTCCCACGATGTCGAAAGCCTTTTCGCGCGCCGCTTTCGCGCGCGCCCTTCCGCTCGCATTGGCGCTGGCTTGCTTCGCCGCGCCAGCGCCCGCCGCCGAGATCACGATCAAGATCGACAATTTCGTCTTCACGCCCAATGATGTCACCATTAAATCCGGCGACGTCGTGACGTGGGTGAACGTCGATGATATCCCCCATTCCATTGTTTCGAAGAAGCAGGGCGCGTTCCGCTCGAAACCGCTCGACACCGACGACAAGTTCAGCTTCACTTTCACGAGCGAGGGGACGTTCGACTATTTTTGTGGCTTACATCCGCATATGACTGGCAAGATCGTCGTGGCGCCATAAGTCAAACAGGACGCGCGTGAACAACGCCGGAAGCAATGCCTTCACGGACATCGTGCTGCCGCATCTCGACAGCGCGTACCGGCTCGCGCGCGGACTGACAGGCAACGCCGCCGACGCCGATGACGTGGTTCAGGACGCCTGCCTGCGCGCGCTGAAGGGGATTGATGGTTTTGCCGGCGGCAACGCGCGGGCCTGGCTGTTGGCCATCACGCGCAACTCCGCCTTCACCTACATGGCCCGCAACAGGCCGGGAAGCGTGGTGATGAGCGCCAATACGGATGAAGACATGCGCGCGCTTGATGCAATCGCCGATCCCGGCGCGACGCCGGAAGCCAGCCTCATCGCGCGCGCCGACGCATCAAGCCTCGAACGCGCGCTCGACGCGCTGCCAACGCCATTCCGGGAGATCGTGATCCTGCGCGAATTCAACGACCTCTCCTATCGCGAGATCGCCGGGATGACCCGCCTGCCCATCGGCACGGTCATGTCGCGCCTCGCCCGCGCCAGCGCGATGCTGCTGCGCGCGCTCGCGCCCGACCGACTGGGAAAGACCGCGTCATGACCGACGACCGCGCCACCATGATGCTCAACGCCTCCGTCGATGGCGAACTCGACGCCATGGGCATGGCGGATTTCGAGCGCGCGCTGGCCGCCGACCCGGCGCTTGCCGCGCGCCACGAGCAACTGATCGCCCTGCGCGGCGCGCTGCGCGGCGCCGCTGACAGCCAGCGCGCGCCCGAAGCGCTACGCGCCCGGATCGCCGCCATGGCTAGCGAAGCGCCCGCGCCGCCGGCCAACGCGAACAGGAAATCGTCATGGCTGTCGCTCGCCGCCGCCATCGCTTTCGCCTTTGTGTGCGGCGCGGTGGCGATGGATGTTATCGGCGGATTCCTGCAAAAGCCGCCGGATCGCATCGCCATGCTGATGGTCGATGACCACCGCCGCGCGCTGCTGGCGCATGAACCAATCGACGTCGCCTCCTCCGACCGGCACACGGTCAAGCCGTGGTTCGACGCGCGGCTGGCCCTGTCGCCGCCGGTGGTCGATCTCGCCGCGCATGGCTTCACGCTGGTGGGCGGACGCGCGGACGTCGTCGATGGCGCGCCTGTCCCCACCATCGTCTATCGCCTGCGCGAACATCTCGTCAGCATCACTGCCCTGCCATCCACGCGGTTCCACGCCGGCGCCGACATTGGCGTGGTCAATGGTTATGAAACGCGGACCTGGAGCGACGGCGGTTTTGTCTATTGGGCGGTGAGTGATTTGCCGCGGTCCAACCTCGACACGTTGATCGCGGATTTTCGCGCGGGCGCTCTGGCCAACGCCGAAAATCACTGACCTCTATTCGAACACCCCCGGCAGCGGCACGAAGAGCTCCTCGACCTTCACCTCGCGCGCGATCATATGCTGCTGGTGGAGAAACTTGATCGTCGCCTCCAGCGTCGGCCGGCTCGGCTCGACGCCGCAGGGCCAGGGATCGCCGCCCATGAGGGATTCAATCTCGTCGTATTCGGCGGAATGCCAGGGGAACATGGTGGACTGCGTGATCGATACGCGCATGAGATCGAGCGCGAAATCCTTGGCCTCGACGAAGGCCTTGTAGAGGCTCGCCGCGACCCACGGATTGCGCTCGTAAACCTCGCGGCGAATGCCAAGCAGATGCATAATCGGGTGGATTTTGGCCCGTTGATACATCTCGCGCTCGACTTCGCGATAGTTCGGGAACAGCCTGACGATATCGGGGTTCTTGCCAAATCCCGGCGGTCGGCGCGCCGGAATCATCGCGTCGATTTCGCCGCGCGCCAATAGGTCGGCCAGCGAATGGGGCGATGTGTTGTCGACGATGTCGACGGGCTTCAGCAGCGGCCGCGTCACCGGCTGGCCATGAGCGCCGGGCTTCTCGATGGCGCCCTGAACCCATTTCACTCCGGAGAAATCAACGCCGAAATCATTCTGCAAATGACCGCGGATCACCACCGCCGCGGTCTGTGTGTACAGGCCGACGCCGATGCGCTTGCCCTCGAGGTCTTTCGGTGTCCTGATGCCCGAATTGCGATTGATGAAGATGAA
>CAISJZ010000414.1 GCA_903885755.1 uncultured Hyphomicrobiales bacterium
GGCGATAGTCGCCGGGCGCGAGGTCATCTGGCAGTTGGAGCCCGCCCATCGAGGCGCGACGCAGCGCCGTCACGTGGTTGCCCACGGCGGCGAACATGCGGCGCACCTGATGGTAGCGTCCCTCCATGATCGTCAGCGCCGCCTCGCGCGGGGCCAGCGCTTCAAGCGCCGCGGGCAGGAGCGGCTTGTCCTCGCCTTCCAGCATCAGCGCGCCAGAGGCGAAAATGGCCGCCTCGTCGCCGCGCAGCGGCCGGTCGAGGGTCGCGACGTAGCGCTTGGCGACATGCCGGCGCGGCGAAATGACCTTGTGCAGGAAATCGCCGTCGTCGGTCAGCAGCAACAGGCCGGACGTTTCCTTGTCGAGGCGTCCCACGGATGAAATGGCCGGGTCGCGAAAGCGCCAGCGCTCCGGCAGCAGATTGTAGACCAGCGGCCCCGCCTCGCGCTGGGAGCAGGTGACGCCCAGCGGCTTGTTCATCATCAGCACGACACCGGGCAGGGGATCGAGCGGTTCGCCGTTGATCGTCAGACGGGTCGCGAATGCGGCGTCCGCCGTGACGCGCGCCTCGATGTCGGCGATGGGCTCGCCGTCGAGGCGAACGCGGCCGCGCTTCGCCATGGCCTGCACCTCGCGTCGCGACCCGTAACCGAGGTTGGCCAGCAGGCGATCCAGACGGATCGAGGGCGGCTTGCTCATTTGCGCGCCTGATAAATCTTGTAGCCTCCCGCTTCCGCGACGGGCGTCGCCTGCCGGAACAGCGGCTTCAGAATCGCTTCATAGGGCAAGTGGCGATTGGCCGTCAGCCAGCATGTTCCGCCCACGCGCAGCATCGCGGCGGCGCGTTGAATGAAGTTCTGGCCGAGCGACTGGTTTTCGACGCCGCCCTCGTGGAAAGGCGGGTTCATCACCACGAAGTCCAGCCCCGCGAGACCCGCGGCGGTTCGCGCGTCGCCCCAGACAAATGTCACGCGGGGGTCGTCGACATTGTGGCGCGCCAGTTCGATCGCGCGGCGGTCTATGTCGATCAGGGCCAGCAACGCGACCTTGGGCGAACGCAGCGCCGCGCGCGCCAATAGACCGATGCCGCAACCGAAGTCCGCGCCCTTGCCCGCCAGCGGCGGCAGATGCTCGATCAGCAGCGCGGTGCCGGGGTCGACCCTGTTCCAGCTGAAAACGCCCGGTTGCGTCCACAGGCCGAGTTCCGGCGACAGGCGCGGCCGGCCTTCGGCGATCGCCGCCTCGATGGCGGCCGCGTCGCCGGGGCCCGACGCCACGCAGATGCGGTGATGCTTGCGGGCGGATTCCTCGCAATCGAGGCCGAGCGCCCGCAGGTCGCCGGCGATGCGCGCGCCGCCCTTGTCCTTGGGCGCGAGCGCCACGAGCGGCGCGCCCGGCCGTAGCGCGCGCAGCGCCAGCGCGATTTCGTGGCGGCGCTCCACCGTGCCCGGCGGCGCGAGCATCACGAGGCCGTCGAGCGAGCCAGGCGGGACGTCCGCCAGATCGCGCGCGCCGGGAAACAGCGGCGAGAACTGGATCGCGTCCGGCGCGATCTCCACGATCTCCGCCGGTGGCGCCCCATAAACATTCCCGTAAGCCGCCTCGAGCATTCGCTTGTCCGCCTTCGTCCGTTCGCCACGGTATCGCTCATGCGCGCCAACGTGGCAAAGGGCCCTGCGATCGGGCCGGGCGATCGATGGCGCCGTCCCTTGAATTGACGGCGGCGTTCCACGATACAGCACGCTACGGTTGTCGCCGCGATCCCTCTTGCCGGAGTATCCCCGCTTGTCCGAACCCTTGACGCCGGACGCCCTTCGGGACGCGCCGGGGCGCGTGGTTGTCACGCGCTGGAGCCTCTACACGGGTTTTGTGCTCGTGGGGCTGTTTGGCTTTGGCGGGATCGCCGCGGCGTTATTCCATGTCGTCGTCGAGCGCCGCCGCTGGTTGACCGCGAGCGAATACACTTCGCTGCTGGGGCTGGGGCAGGTGTTGCCCGGCGCGAATCTGATCAACATGGCGACGATGGTCGGCGACCGGTTTCAGGGCTTTGTCGGCGCGTTTCTCGCCCTCGCGGGATTGATGTCGACGCCGTTGCTGACGCTCGTCGCGCTGGCGTCGCTGTATGACCGCTTCGCCGACCTGCCGGACGTGAAGTCCGCGACGCTCGCGGCGGCGGCGGGCGCGGTGGGGCTGACGATGGGCACGGGCTTCAAGCTCGCGCGCAATATCCTGAAATCGCCATCGGCGGCGCTTTTCGCGCTCGCCAGTTTCGTCGCCATCGGGCTGCTGCGGTTTCCCATGTTCGCGGTCATCGCCGTGCTGGCGCCTCTCGCCGTCGCCGTCGAGTTCCGAAAGCAGCGCCCATGACGAGACATGTCCTTTTGACCATGGCGATCACCTTCGCCACGACGGCGCTGGTTTCGGTCGGCGGCATCGCCACGATGATCCCCGAGATTCATCGTCAGGCGGTTGGCGTTTACGGCTGGATGGACGACGGCCAATTCGCGACCACTTTCGCGATTTCGCAGATCGCGCCGGGGCCGAACATCCTGTTGATGAGCCTGGTGGGCTGGCGCGTCGCCGGTCTGGCCGGTCTCCTCGTCGCGACGCTCGCGACCGTGCTGCCAACCAGTCTTGTCGCGCTCGCGGCGCATCGCGCCGAAACGCGCCTGTCGCGCGCGAACTGGTACGCGGTGACTCGGCGCAGCCTGCCGCCGATCGTCGTCGGGCTGATCGTCGCCAGCGCGGCGGTCACCGCGCGGGCGGCCATTTCAAGCTATGTCGGCGTGGCGCTGGCCTTCGCGGTCGCCGCGCACATGACGTTGACGAAAACCAATCCCCTCGTGCCCCTGTTCGCCGCCATCGTGATCGGCGTTCTCGCGGGGCGGCTTGGCTATCTGTGATCGGTCAAGCCGGGTCGCGACCTGCTCCATCGGGCAAGCGGGACGATCTCGATCAATGTCGGATGGTTTCGCGCGACCGCCGCGCGCTCAACGAAAGATAAAAAGCGTGATTTGAATGGCGCGCC
>CAISJZ010000415.1 GCA_903885755.1 uncultured Hyphomicrobiales bacterium
GATATCCTTTGCCATGTCGGCGAGGGCACCGTGCATCGATTGTGGGAGCCGCTCGCGGTCAAGCACAATCCGCGCACGCCCTATCACGCCAAGTTCTCGACGCCGTTCTGCATGGCCATCGGCTTTCTCGACGGCAAGGCGGGCCTCGCGCAGTTCACCGAGGCGCGCATCGCCGATCCCGCCGTCCGCGCGCTCGCGGCGCGGATCAGATTCGAGATCAATCCGAACGATCCCTACCCCAGGGCGTTCATCGGCCATCTCGTCGCCACGCTGCGCAATGGCGAGACGCGCGAAATCCATCAGCCCTGCATGCGCGGCGGCGCGCAGGCGCCTTTGACGACAGGTGAGATCGAAACCAAATGCGTCGATAACACGCTGTATGGCGGCTGGAGCCGTGCCACCGCCGAACGCCTGCGCGCATTGTCCGCGACTGTTTTCGCCGCGCCAGATCTCGCCGCCCTGATGGAGTTTCGCGCATGAGCGCCGCACAAGAACTCGAAGGGCGCGTCGCCATTGTCACCGGCAGCGCCCGCAACATCGGCCGGGCCATCGCGGTCGAACTCGCGCGCGCTGGCGCCGCGGTTGTCGTCAACGCGCGGTCATCGCCCGACGCCTGCGCCGCGGTCGTGGCGGAAATCGAGGCATTCGGCGGCCGCGCGACCGTCGCGATCCGGGATGTCACCAACGAGGACGACGTCGCGCGCCTGATCGACACGGCATGCACGACGTTCGGCCGCCTCGACATTCTCGTCAACAACGCCGCGGTGCGGCGCGAGAGTCCCTTCGCCGATCTCGATTACGCGCAATGGCGCGAGGTAATGGCCGCGATCCTCGATTCCGCCTATCTCTGCGCCCACGCGGCGCTCCCGCATCTGCTGGCCTCGGGCGCCGGCGCCATCGTCAACATGGGCGGCATGTCGGCGCACACTGGCGCGCGCAATCGCGCCCATGTCGTCGCCGCCAAGACTGGCGTCGTCGGTCTTACCCGCGCGCTGGCGCATGATCTGGCGCGCGACAATGTCACGGTGAACTGCGTCGTGCCCGGCATGATCGACACGGTGCGCGGCGGCACGTCCGCCGCCAATCCGGATCATCACAAGGGCCACGCGCCGCTCGTTGGCCGGCGCGGACGCCCCGAGGAGGTGGCCAAGCTCGTGCGCTATCTCGCGGGGCCAGACGCGCGCTATGTCACCGGCCAGACCATTCACGCCAATGGCGGCGTATTCATGCCCTGAACGAACAAGACGGCGTTCATTCCGCCTTGACGCCCGCGAACCTGATGACCTTGCCCCACTTGTCGGTTTCGTCGGCGATGAATGTCGCGACGTCCACGGGCGACCCCACGAGAGCCGCGGCGCCGAAATCGGCGAGCCGCGCCTTGATGGTCGGATCGGCGAGGCCGGCGTTGATGGCCCCGTTGAGCCTGTCGATGATCTCGGCGGGCGTTCCCCTCGGCGCTCCCATCCCGTACCAGGCGCTTGCCGCGTAACCCGGCAAGAATTCGCCAATGGCGGGCGTATCGGGCAGAGCCTCCGACCGCTTGGCCGTGGTGACGCCGAGCGCGCGCAGATTGCCGCTGCGGACAAACTTGATCGCTTCCGGCAGGGGATCAAACATCACCTGAACCTGCCCGCCAAGCAGATCGGTCTGCGCCTGTGGTCCGCCGCGATAGGGCACGTGAACCATCTCGATTCCCGCCGCCATCCTGAACATCTCCCCGGCAATGTGGAGCGGCGTGCCGATCCCCGCGGAGGCATAGCTCACCTTGCCGGGATTGGCCTTTGCATAGGCGATGAACTCGGGAACGCTCCGCGCGGGAAAGCTGGGAAGAACCGCCATCACCAGCGGCGACTGGCAGATGCTCGCGACCGGCGCGATGTCGCGGATGAAGTTGAATTCAAGTTTCTCGTAAAGCGTCGCGTTGATCGCGTTTGGCGTCGCGACCGCCAGCAATGTGTAACCATCGGGCGCGGCGCGAACGACTTCCGCCGTGCCGATGTTGCCGCCGGCGCCCGGCCGGTTGTCGACCACGATCGATTGCCCCAGCCGTTGCGACAGCCACTCGCCCATCAGCCGCGCGAACACATCTCCCGTGCTGCCGGCGGTAAAGCCGACGACCAGACGCACGGGACGCGTGGGATAATCGAGCGCCAGGGCGACGCGCGGCGTCAACGAGGCCCCAACGGCGGCCCCGGCGAGTTGCAGACAGCGACGGCGATGAAGTTTCATGCGGCGGTTCTCCCCGCCGTCGACGCTATCCCGATATCGATATCCGGGGAAGGCAAAGACAGCCGCATGTCAGGTGTGTTGATGTTCGAGCGCCTTCAGAACGCGTTCGGGCGTCATCGGAAACTGCCGCATGCGCGCGCCGGTCGCATCGAAAAAGGCGTTGGCGATCGCCGCCGCGGTAGCCCCCATCACTTCCTCGCCGGCGCCAGTCGACGGCTCCTCGATCCGCTGGACGACCACCGGCGTCACCTCGGGATGTTCGGCGAAGCGCAACACGGGGTAGCCATTCCAGTCGAGGCTGGTGACGCCCTTGTCGTTGTATGTCACCTCCTCCTTCAAGACGCGGCTGACCGACTGGATCATCTGACCGATCATCTGGTTCTCGACGAGCGCCGGATTGACCGCGAGGCCGCAATCCATCGCGCCAAACAGGCGCTTGGCGACGATGACGCCAGTTTTCCGGTTGACCTCGATTTCGGCCGCGGCGGCGCCATAGGACACATGGTGCGTACCAAGCGCGATCCCGCGACCCGTCACGATGTCGGCGCTCGCCAGATCCGAACCCATCACCTTCGGCCGCCAGTTCGCGGCCTTCGCGGCGGCGTCCAGAACGCCGAGCCAGCGTTCATCGCCGATATTGCGACGGCGAAACTCCAGTGGGTCCATTGCCAGCGCCGTGGCGAGTTCGTCCATGGTCTGCTCCGACCCGAACGCGAAGGACAGATCGAGCGGCGATCGCAGCGCCGCGCCGCGCAGATAATTCACCATCGGCACGGCGTGGCTCGTCACCCGGCGATTGGCGATCTTGTAGATGGAGCCCGTGCTGATCGGGTTCACCGTGATCGACGCCGACCCGCCGGCGCGCTCCGCGCCCGATTTGCCGCGCGCGCTGTCCGACACCGTCGAGGTGATGGTCCAGCCATGTTGCCAGCCGTCATATTCATAGGCCGTGATCATGCCATTTTCATCGACGCCGGCCCGCACCTCGGCCAGGTGCGCGGGGCCATAGTTGTCCCAGCCCAGTTCGTCCCAGCGCATGTATTGCACGCGCACCGGCTTGCCGGTCGCCGTCGCCATGATGGCCGCGGCCTGTGTCGCGTCCTCGTAGCAGGACCGACCGAACGTCCCCGAACCCTCGAAATATTGCAGACGGATTTTCGCCTCTGGAATACCGAGTATCTCCGCCACCTGCTTGCGCGAACTGTAGACGTCCTGGGTAGACGACTTGATCGCGAGTTGATCGCCGGTGGGATCGGCGAGCGCGCAATTGGGCGCGAAGGGCGCGTGCAATTGATAGGGGCAATGATAGGCCGCGCCGCGCGTGATGGCCGCCTTGCGCATCGCCGCGCCCGCGTCGCCCTTGTCGGCGATGACCGTGTCGACGGTCTTGTCCTTGCGCATGCGCTCGAAGACCGTTTCATGATCGCCAAGCGCCGGCCCCTCCTGCCAGACGACCTTGAGGTCGCGCGCCGCCTTCACCGCGTCCCATTCGCGCATCGCGACGAC
>CAISJZ010000416.1 GCA_903885755.1 uncultured Hyphomicrobiales bacterium
ATGGCCTTGCCCAGTTTCGCGGCGCCCTTGTGAATTCGCGGCACCACAAGGACGGGGCGACCGGAACGGAACAGGGCGCCTTCCGCCATCAGTTCATCATCGCCGCCATATTCGGTCCCGCCCTGACCGACGATCGCCATGTCAAAATGGCGCGCCAGACGACCGAACTCGTTGCGCGCTTCGCCCGGAACCGCCTTGATCATAACAAGATCGGTCTCGACGCCGGCGGGCGCGCCCTGACGCATTTTCTGGTAGGCTTCCTCGGCGGCCTTGCGCGCGGACTCCGTGGCTTCCATCATCAGGTCATAGGGGTATTCGCCCATGAAGGACGCGGGCGGGATCATCTGGAGCGCGACGCCGGCGGCCGTCAGGTGGGCGTTCACGCTCGTTGCAAGCGACATCGCGTAATCCGCGACGTTCTCGCCGCGTTCGGTCGTGTCGAGGTGGACGAGCAGATCCTTGATGGCCATGGTCTCAGCCTTTTTTGCTTGATTTCGCGCCCTGTGGGGCGGCGAGGGCGTCCAGAGTCGTCGCGTTGCCGCAGAAATCGCGCCAGGTGTCGATCGCGGTTCCAACGGCCAGCGCCGCCTCGCATCGCTTCCACTCCCCGCAGACGCCGCATGTTCGCTCAAGATCGTGACGGGAGGCAAGGGATCGCGCGTCGTCGGGAACGCCGAGCGTGGCCATCATCTCCGGAAGCAACTCATGCGCCTTCGGATTTATCATGCGATCGAGGTCGTCAATGGTCAGGCCGCAATCGGCCAGCAACCGGCTGGCCGTCTCGCAACCCAGCGCATTCAGTTCATCGCGTTCGGCCCGCCAACGACGCCATTCTTCGAGCCGCGACGCCAGTTTGTGAATGACCCCTTCGTGTGGGGCCGGGGAAACGGAGCTCATAAACCCCTCCAGATCAATTGTTCAGTGAATATGACCATGCTTCCGGGGCGCGTCGCCTTGAGCAAGATCAAAAGCGAGACCACGCAAGCCATCTGTTGTGCGGGCGTCAATGGGGCTTTAGATTGATCGCGAGATCGCGAGTGGAGCAATGAACATGGCGGTGGCGCGCAAAAACGAAGGTGGGCGCCTGACCCGTCGCCGGCTGGTTGGCGGAGCGCTCGCCACGCCCTTCCTGTCAAGACTAGCGTTGGCCGATGACGATCGGTTGCGTCGGCTTGTGGAGAGTTCCGACAGGAGCGCCGGCAATCGCGCCCGCGACCCCTATCGCCACCCCCTGGAGACGCTGACATTCCTCGGCGTGAAGGAAACGAGCAGCGTGGTCGAAATCCTGCCGGGCGGCAGCGGCTATTGGACGGAGATTCTCGGGCCTTACCTGCGAGACAAGGGCCGCTACATCGCGGCGAACGCGCCGAAAGAGACTGACTCAGGCGAGATGCAACGCGAGAATGCCGCGTTTCTCGCGAAAATGGCCGGCGCCCCAGCGCTCTATGACAAGGTTCAGGTGAGCGAATTCAAGGCCGACCGCTATGCCATCGCGCCCGTGGGAAGCGCTGATTTCGTCCTGACCTTCCGCAATATTCACAATTGGATGGCCGCCGGCGAGACCAGCCAGTGTTTTGCCGCGTTCCACAAGGCCTTGAAGCCAGGCGGCATCCTGGGGATAGAGGAACATCGCGGAAGTCCGGATCAACCGCAGGACCCTTTGGCGAAATCTGGCTATGTGCGGCAGGACGTAGCGATTGCCTTCGCGGAAGCGGCGGGATTCAGGCTTCTCGCAAGTTCGGAAATCAACGCGAATCCGCGGGACAGCAAGGATTATTCCGTCGGCGTCTGGGCTTTGCCACCGACATTTCGCCTCAAGGAACAGGACCGCGAAAAGTACGCGGCGATCGGCGAGAGCGACCGCTTTCTGCTGAAATTCCAGAAATCCGCGGCCTGATCAGCTTGGGCGAGTGGCCCGGCTATGCCGGTTCATCCACATGCTGGAATGAGCGGCTCCGAAGATTACGCCGCGAAATGTCGGAACGCCTCGTCCGCCGTTTTTGATTTTCTTAATTGATTGGCGACGCCCGATTCGCGCAGCCGTCGCGCGACACAGGCCAGCGCGGCGTTCGCGGCCCCGTCGGGATTGTCGGGCAACAACAACATGAACACGATATCAACTGGCGATTCATCAATCGAACCATAGTCGATTGGCCGATCGAGCGTGATCAGCATTCCGGCAACATGGGTCAGTCCGCGCAAGCGCGCGTGCGGCAGGGCGACGCCGCCTCCGACGCCCGTCGAACCGAGGTTCTCCCTGTCCAGGAGCGCTTTGTGGATGATGTTTTCGTCCAACTCCACAAGGGCGCTTGCACGGCGCGCGAGTTCCTTGAGGAGTTGCGCCTTGGTCGATATCCTCAGCCGAGCAATGACATCCGTCGGTGAGATCAGGTCGCCTGGGCGCATGTCAGTCATTCACCGGGCCGAAGGAAATCGCGAGCGGGCCCATCGGCCGCCACGAGCGGGCTTTTATCCCGATCACGCGCGCCGGGCAACAAGCCACGACTTCACGACGTCTTGGCGTTTCGGGTGGGGACGCTGCGTCTCTGGCATAGCGGGTCAATCATCCAGAAGCCCGGCCGGTAGCGCCAGCGAGCCCTCGTGGATCGCGGAGCGCAATGCGGCGACTTGCCAGGGATTCAACATGCGACCGTTCTCGAGAACGATCCAGCGGTCGAAATCCTCGCCGTCCGAGCCAGCATTGATCGCGGCGTCGAGCAATGTGCCGTACTGACGGGTGACGTTCGGAACGGCCCACGGCGTTTCAACCACCGCCGCGCGTATCAACCATTCCGCTGGCGCCTTCATGGGTCCCTCCGCGTGGCGAACGCCTTCGACGAACGCCAGCCTAGGGGGATCCGACATTAAATTTCGATATTCAATTCGGGTCGAAACCATAAAACCCGGCCATGCGCGATCGAATCGGGCGTGGGTTCGGCGATTGATTCACATGCCGTCGGCGGGTTCGACCAATCGGTAGCCAATTCCGGCCTCCGTCAGGATGATCCTCGGGTCGCCTGGATTGTCTTCCACCTTTTCCCGCAACCGGCGAATCAGCACGCGAAGATATTGCGCGTCTTCGGTATGCGCGGGGCCCCAGACAGTGGCGAGGATCTGTTGATGCGTGATCACCCTGCCGGCGAACCGGACAAGAAAATGGAGCAGGTCGAATTCCTTTGGGGTGAGCTTCAGCGGTTTGCCATTCAAGGTCGCGGCGTGCGTCGGAATATCGATTTTAATTGGGCCGCATTGGTAGCTCGTCTTGAGCCCCTCGGATTTTCCGGCGTGGCGCAGCGCCGCGCGAATACGCGCCATCAATTCGCCGATCGCTGCGGGTTTGTTGACATAATCATCGGCGCCAAGATCCAGCGCGTTGATTTTTTCATCCTCGAGTTCGCGCGCCGAAAGGATGATGATTGGCACGGATGAGGTTTTGCGTATGGCCGTGATGATGTCCTTTCCGTCCATATCCGGCAAACCGAGATCGAGAACAACGACATCCGGCGGTCGCGACCGGAATCGCTCAAGCGCCTCCTTGCCGGTGGCCGCGCTGACGACGTCATAACCCTCCGCGACCAGACTCGGCTGCAGGATGCGGCGCATCTGCGGTTCGTCGTCCACGATAAGAACCCTGGCGCGTACAGACATCAATTCATCCTATTCGCCTGTTGACCCGTCGGGCGTTTGCGCATCCACCGGAAGACGAAGCACGATGCGCGCGCCGCAGCCATTCGTGATGGGACTCTGCGCGACGATCGACCCGCCCATGGCCTCGACGACGCCCTTGGCGATGGCTAGCCCAAGTCCGGTGCCCGGCGGGCGTCCGTCGCCCCCATGCAAGCGATGAAACTTGTCGAAGACCGATTTCAATTCGTCAGTCGGAATTCCTGGACCCTCATCCTCGACCTCGATGACGATTTCCGAGCGCTCCGCCTTTACGGTGACCCGGGTCGGCGGTCCCTTCGGAACATATTTTTCAGCGTTGTCCAGCAGATTGAATATGACCTGCTCCAGCAGGATCGGATCGCCGCGTATCAGCGGCGTCCGCGCCGGCGTGGACACCTCGATGGCGCGCGACGGGAATGTTCGGCGCGCGCGCGCGACGGCGCCGGCGATCACTTCATTCAGGTCAACCCAGTCACGGCGCAGATCGATCGTTCCCGCCTCAAGTCGCGTCATGCCCAACAGATTAGAGACAAAGCGGGCAAGCCGTCCGGCTTCCTCCTCGATCGCCGCGAGCAAATCCTGCTGTGCGTCTTCCGGCATTTTCGCGCCATAACGCCGCAGACTCGTGACGGCGCCGAGGATTGATGACAGAGGCGTTCGCAAGTCATGTGAAATCGACGACAACAGCGCGCCATTGAGTTTCTCGCGAGCGGCGATCGCTTCGGATCGCGCCGCGCTTTCAGCGAGCAGAATGCGTTCGATGGCCACGGAAGCCTGATCGACCAGGGCGGAAAAGGCCCTGTCGCTTTCCGCGGTCAATGGTTCGCCGGACGCCTGGGCAATGCCAATAACGCCGACAATGCCGCGCGATGTGCGCATCGGCCAGAACTGAAACATCGCGTTGGGCATCGTGCCCGAGTGGCGTCCGGCGATTTCTCCATTGCGGAGCGCCCAGTGGGCGGCAGCGCGGTCGGCCAGCGCGAGTTCGTCCTCGGGTGGATAGGCCGAACGAATTTCAAGATCGTCATCTCTCGGCAACAGAACAACGGCCTGTCCCTTGACGGACGAGGCGCTCTGGTAGGCGACGACATAAAGCGCGTCCTCGAGGCTGGCGGTCGCCGACAATTTTCGAGCGATGTCGATGAGTGATTGAATGGTCGCGATGCGCCGGCGAGCGGCGTCGGTTTGATCCCGGACCCTGCCCGCGAGACCACCGGTGAATACCGCGACCAACAGAAAAATCAGAAGCGCGAAAAGCTCATGCGGCTCGGCAATGGTGAACGTATAGATCGGCGGAATGAAAAAGAAATTGTAGGCCAGAAACGAAATGAGCGCGGCTGAAATGGCCGCGCCCACGCCGCGGGACACCGCGCAGACAAGAACCGCCGCGAGAAAAATCATCGACAGGTTTGGCAACTGGAGATAGCGCGTCGCCACCATGCCCGCGCCAACCGCGAACGCCACGGACAGGAGCGCCGCGAGAACGTCCAGAACCGCGGCTCGCGGCCGCGGCCATTTGAAGGCTTGTCTGCGTGGCGCATCATCCTGCCCGATGACGACATGAATCGACATGTCGCGCGCCTGGCGCACGAGCGCGCTTGTCAGCGATCGTCCGCGCAGACGCGCCCAGAGTCCCGCGCGCGAACGGCCGATGACGATCTGTGTGATGTTCTCGCGCTTGGCAAGACGCAAGAGTTCGGCGACAAGATCGCGCCCCGCCAGTCGGGCTGGCTCCGCGCCCAGACGTTCGGCGAGCCGCAGGGTTTCATCCACCCGCCTGGCCGCTTCGGGGTTCGCGATATCGCTGTTGTCGGGAGCAACGGTCGCCGCGATCCAGCTCGCGTTCAATGCGCTCGCCAGTCGGCTGGCCGCTCGCACGACATATTCCGATGTCGCATCGGCGCCAATGCACACGAGAATGCGCTCCGCGCTGGGCCAGGCGCCTTGAATGGCGTTGCGCCTGAGATAGTCGACCATCTGATCGTCCACCCGTTCGGCGGTTCGGCGCAGCGCGAGTTCCCGAAGGGCGGTGAGGTTGCCGGGCTTGAAGAAGTTGTCGGCCGCGCGTCGCGCGTTGTCGGGCAGGTAAACCTTTCCCTCCTTCAGGCGCTGCAGCAGTTCGGATGGCGTGATGTCGACGACGACGACTTCGTCGGCCTTTTCGATCACGGTGTCGGGAATGGTCTCGCGAATTCGCGCGCCAGTGATCCTTGCCACGACATCCCCGAGGCTTTCCAGATGCTGGATGTTGACGGCGGTCCAGACATCGATGCCCGCGCGAAGCAATTCCTCGACGTCCTGGTATCGCTTGGGATGCCGGCTGCCGGGCGCATTGGTATGGGCGAGTTCGTCGACGATGATCAGTCCGGGACGGCGCGCGAGCGCGGCGTCAAGATCGAACTCTTCCAGCACATGGCCGCGGTAGTCGATCCTCGCCCGCGGCAACACCTCAAGTCCCTCAAGCACCGTGAGCGTATCGGGGCGGCCATGGGTTTCAACGACGCCAACGAGGACTGAACCACCGTCGCGGATCAGTTGACGCGCAGCCGAAAGCATCGCGAAGGTTTTCCCAACGCCGGGCGCCGCGCCGAGAAAAATCTTGAGGCGCCCGCGTCCCTCGGCGGCGGCGGCGTTGAGCAGCGCCATCGGATCTGGTCTGGCTTCTTCGGTATCGAGTTTCGCCATTGTCCAGCTCGAATTCCGGTCGCGGAGCGCGCGCGGTCAAGACGCTGGCGCGCCCGCGTCAGCGCCCACAGTGTGACGTCCCACCCAACGTTGCAACCGTAATGTCGGTTATCCCGCGCTGTTTCCGGTCGTCATCGCCGGGAAATGTCCAGGGTCATTTCGCGGCGAGGCGATCCAGCTCCAGATTCAGCGCCAGAACATTGACGCGCGGTTCGCCGAACAGACCAAGGACCGGATGCTGGATCGCGCTCGTTACCAACGCCTGCAACCGGTCTTCTGGAAGCTTGCGGGCGGCGGCGACGCGACTGGCCTGCAGACGGGCGAACGCGGGCGAAATATCCGGGTCGAGGCCCGAGGCCGATGTCGTCACCGCGTCGGCGGGAACGGGCTTGTCCGGACTGCCGCCGAGGGCCTCGACGTCTGTCTTGACCCGGTCATGCAGCTTCTGGGATGTCGGGCCGAAATTCGATCCCGAGGAATTCGCGGCGTTGTAGGGCGCGTCGATGGTCTTGGTCGCGTCATTCGGATCGGCCGTGTTGGTGGCGGAGGGCCGGCCGTGAAAATAGGTCTCGCCGCCAAAGGCCTGACCGATCAGGGTCGAGCCAACGACGGCGCCATTATTGACCACGAGGCTGCCGTTGGCGGTCCTGGCCATCACGGCTTGCGCTATTCCCGTGATCGCGAGGGGATAGATGACGCCCGTGAGCGCCGAAAACAGGAGGATCATGACGATAGCGGGACGAATCTGGGAAAACATGGCGAGCCTCACGCGAGGTGGAGAAGGGAGACGATCACATCGATGATCTTGATGCCGACAAACGGCACGATGATGCCGCCGAGGCCATAGATCAGCAGGTTTCGGCGCAGCAGCGCCGCCGCCCCGATGGGACGATAGGCGACGCCCCGTAGCGCCAGCGGGATCAACGCGATGATGATCAGTGCGTTGAAGATGACCGCCGAGAGGATCGCCGAATTCGACGACGACAGATGCATGACATTGAGCGCCTGCAATTCGGGATAGGCGGAAATGAACAGCGCCGGGATGATCGCGAAATATTTCGCGACATCGTTGGCGATGGAGAAGGTGGTCAGCGAACCGCGCGTCATGAGCAGTTGTTTGCCGATCTCGACGATTTCGATGAGCTTGGTTGGATCGGAATCGAGGTCGACCATGTTGCCGGCTTCCCGCGCGGCCTGCGTTCCCGTCTGCATGGCGACGCCAACGTCGGCCTGCGCGAGGGCCGGCGCGTCGTTGGTGCCATCGCCGCACATGGCGATCAGCCGGCCACCCTGCTGCTCCTTGCGGATGAAGGCGAGTTTGTCCTCCGGCGTCGCCTGCGCCAGAAAGTCATCGACCCCGGCTTCCGAGGCGATCGCGGCCGCCGTGACGGGATTGTCTCCCGTGACCATGACCGTCTTGATGCCCATGGCGCGAAGGGCGGCGAAACGCTCCTTGATGTCCGGCTTCACAACGTCCTTGAGGTGGATAACGCCGAGCAGGCGGCCATTTTCCGCCACCGCGAGCGGCGTGCCGCCCGTGCGGGCGATGCGATCGACGGCCTGGCGGAATTCGGCTGGCGACTGATCCTGCGTCGTGCCTGTCAGAGCGAGGATGGCGTCGACGGCGCCCTTGCGCAGGGAGCGATCTCCAACATCAACGCCGGACATCCGGGTCTGCGCGGAAAACGGCACGATGCGCGCCTGTTCGTTGGCGATATCGGGTTCGGTC
>CAISJZ010000417.1 GCA_903885755.1 uncultured Hyphomicrobiales bacterium
TCATGGTCATTTCCAACATTCGCGAAGACGGCAAGCCACTGGGACAGCTTCCCGATGGCGAGATGTCGTTCCACTTCGATCGCATCCATCAGGCCAAACCCTGTCGCGGCGCGGCGCTGCATTGCATCGAGACGCCGCGCGAGGGTGGCGACACCTGTTTTTCCAACATGATCATGGCCTACGAGACGTTGCCCGAGGCGACGAAAAAAAGGCTGGAGGGCAAGGTCGCGCTGAACACATTCAGCTACACCGCGACCGCGCGCGACCAGAAGGACGCCGATGGGCCGCGCGCCACGCATCCGGTCGTGCGGACGATTCCGGAGACCGGCAAGAAGGCTCTCTATCTCTGCCGTCTGATGACCGATCGCATCGAGGGTCTCCCCGAGGCGGAGAGCGACGCTCTGATCGACGAACTCTGCGATCACATCGAAAGCCCGAAATTCATCTACCAGCACAAATGGCGCGTCGGCGATATTCTGATCTGGGACAATCGCTGCACCTGCCATGCGCGCACCGACTTTTCGGAGACGGAACGACGCCTGATGAAGCGCGTCACCATCGGCGACAACGCGATTCCAATGGCCTGATTGCAACGCGTTTGACCCCTTCGCGCACAGGCGTTACGTCTGGGATCGCGGCGCGCGACGCCGCGAATGAGAGGAACGCCGATGGTCGCCACGCCTATTCCCGCCCCGCCCCATCGCGTGCGACGCGCGACGCCGGCCTTCCGGTGGCCGGAGGGCAAGCGGGTCGCGCTCGTCTTCAACATCGCCTATGAGGCGTGGTCGGATGGCGAGGCGCCGGGCATCGGGCCGATGGGCAACGTGCTCAAGCCCGGTTATTTCGATACCAACGCCCATTCCTGGGCGAGTTTTGGCGCGGTGCGCGGCATCCAGCGCCTGCTCAGGATCTCCAACGCCAATGGCGTCAAGACCAGCGTCATGGCGAACGGAATTCTGGCGCGCGACAATCCCGCGACCTTCGTTGACATCCGCGATGGCGGCCATGAAATCGTCGGCCATTCGTGGGGCATGGATGTCATTCATCTTTATCTCGACGAAGCCGGCGAGCGCGCCAACATCGAGCGCAACAACGAGGCGATCATGGCCGCCTGCGGCGTGACGCCCGTTGGCTGGATTTCGCCGCGCGGCACGGGCAGCCTGATTTCCTCGTCGTTGCTGGCGCGGGCCGGCTATACCTGGCAGGGCGACTGCAACGATGACGATCTGCCCGCCATCACCGAATTCGAGAGCGGTCATCGCATCGTCAATATTCCACTCACGATGGACATCAACGATCTTCCTCATTCCGTGCGCTACGGCAACACCCCGGGGACGCTGGTGCAAAGCTTCCGCGACATTCTCGATGGCACGGCGCGCGCCGACGCGCAGCCCTTCATGATGGACGTGACCGCCCATTGCCACGCCTATGGGCGGGCGTCGGGCGCCTGGACATTCGACGCGATGATGAAAATCGCGCTGGAGCGCAAGGACGTCTGGATCGCGACGCGGCGCGAGATCGCCGATTACGCGCTGAACGCGCCGAACGGAATGATTGTATAGGGGGGAGGCGATGCCGGCCATTTCGCGCGCCTCGATCCTCGCGCTCGCGTTCGTCGCGGGAATTTTTGGCGCGCGGGCCGAGGACGCCTTTCCCTCGCGCAATGTTCGGCTGATCGTGCCCTTTACGCCGGGCGGTCCGCCAGACATCACGGCGAGACTTTTTGGTCAAAAGCTGCAGGAAAAATGGGGCCAGTCGGTCGTTGTCGAAAACCGTCCCGGCGGCGCGGGCAATATCGGGGCGAACGCCGTGGCGCGCGCCGAGCCGGATGGCTACACGATTCTGGTGACGTCCAGCGCGCTCGCGGTCAATCTCACGCTCTTTGAGCATCCGGGCTACACGCTCGCGGACTTCGCGACGGCGGCTGTTCCCGTCGTCAGTCCAAATCTGCTGGTTGTCGCGCCCGCGTTGAAACAACGCACGCTTGGCGAAGTGATCGCGGCGGCGAGGTCCGAGAATTTTTCCTATTCATCGCCCGGCATTGGCACGACGTCGCATCTGTCCGGCGAATTGATTTTTCGAATCCTCAACAAGCTCGATGTGCGCCACGTTCCGTTTGGCGGCGGGCCTCCCGCCGTGCTCGCGGCGTTGGGCGGGCAGGTGCAGATCGGCGTTGTCGCGCTTCCCACCGCGCTCGAACAGGTCAAGTCCGGCGGGCTCAGGGCGCTGGCGATCACGTCGGCGAGGCGGCTGCCAGAGCTGCCCGACACGCCGACGGTCAAGGAAACAGGCGTCGGCGATGTCGTGGCGCTCACAAGCATCGGCTTTTACCTGCCGTCGCGGACGCCCGCGGCGATCCTCGACCGGATCAACGCCGACATCAACGGGATCGTCGCCAGCGGCGGGCTCGACAAGGCGCTGGCGGACGCGGGATTCACGGCATTGACGCAAGACCGTCCGCGAGCGCAAGCCTATGTGGTGGATGAGATGAATCAATGGGCGGGGGTCATCAAGGCCACCGGTCTGAAAGCTGAATGATCCCGAATTTTCGCCGTCGGCGGCGCATTGAACAGGACATGTGAATATGTCGCGAATAGGTCTTCCGGCGATCGCGATCGCGGCTCTCGCGCTCTGCTCCCTGGGGCCGGCGCGGGCGCAGCCCGCGTGGCCGCAGCGCCCCGTGCGCCTTGTCGTGGCCTTCGCGCCGGCCGGCCCGGCGGACATTGTCGCGCGGTTGCTCGCCTCGCAATTGCAGGAAAAGTGGGGCCAGAATGTCATTGTCGAAAACCGCGCGGGCGGCGGCGGCAATGTCGGCGCGCAGGTCGTCTCGCGCGCCGATCCAGACGGCTATACGGTGCTCGTCTCGACCAGCGCTTTTTCCGTCAATCTGACGCTTTACGACAAGCCGGGCTATGCGCTCAGCGATTTTCACACCGCGGCGGTGGCGACGTCCTCGCCGAATATTCTCGTGGGTTCGCTCGACCGCCAGGAAAATACCCTGCGCGACTATATCGAATCCGCGAAAACGCAGAACCTTTCCTACGGATCAGCGGGCATCGGTACGACGCCGCACCTGACGGGCGAGTTGATCTTTCGCATCATGAACAAGGTGGATGTGCGCCATGTGCCGTTCACGGGCGCGGCGCCGGCGGTGACGGCGACCATGGGCGGGCAGGTGCCGCTCGCCTGGGTGGCGCTGCCGGGCGCCTTCGAGCAGGTCAAGAGCAAGACGGTGAAGGGCATCGCCATCGCGACGGCCAGGCGCATTCCCGAACTGCCCGACGTGCCCACGGTCAACGAATCCGGAATTGGCGATATCGAGGCGGTGAGCGTCGTGGCCTTTTACATGCCCGCGAAAACGCCGATGGACGTGGTCGAGAAGTTCAACGCCGACGTCAACGCCATCATCAAGAGCGGCGTGCTCGACAAGGGCTTCGCCGCTGCTGGCGCGTTTCCGATGCAACTCAATCAACGGGAAGCCGACGCCTTCGTCGAGGGCGAGGCGAAAAAATGGGGCGACGTGATCAAGGCGGCCGGCGTCAAGGCGGAATAGGTCGCGACGGGAGGAACGATGAAAACGCTATCGTCATTCACGATTTTTTTGTCGCTTGTTTGCGCGGCGCCCGCCGCGCGCGCGCAGGCTTGGCCTGATCGTCCCGTGCATTTCGTCGTCGCCTTTGCGCCGGCCGGGCCAGCGGACGTTATCGGCCGCATCGTCGGGCAGGCGTTGCAGGACAAGTGGAAGCAGACCGTCGTCATCGACAACCGCGGCGGCGGGGGCGGCAACATTGGCGCCTCCGTCGTGGCGCGGGCCGAGCCCGATGGCTACAACGTGCTTGTCACCACCAGCGCCTTTCCCGTCAATCTGACGCTCTACGAAAAGCCGGGCTATGCGTTGGCCGATTTCCACGCCGCGGCCATCGCCGCCACGACGCCGAATATTCTGGTTCGCACGCCGTCGTTGAAGCAGACGACCTTGCCGGAGATTGTCGCGGCGGCTCGGACGGAGAATTTTTCCTACAGCTCCGCCGGTGTTGGCACGACGACGCAACTCGCGGGCGAACTCATCTTTCGCATCGAGGCGAAGGTTGACGTGCGCCACGTGCCCTTCACCGGCGCGGCGCCGGCGGCCAACGCGCTGATGGCCGGGCAGGTACAACTCGCCATGCTGACCCTCTCGAGCGCGGGCGAGTTCATCAAGGCCGGCTCGATCAAGCCGGTCGCCATCACGACAGCCAAACGCGTCGCGGCGTTCCCCGACGTGCCGACGGTCAACGAGACCGGCGTCGGCAAGGTCGAGGCGGCGACGGATATCTACTTCCTGATGCCGGCGAAAACACCGATGGCGATCATCGAGAAATTCAACGCCGACGTGAACGACCTCATCAAAAGCGGCGCGCTCGACAAGGCTTTCGCGGCCGCGGGCGTCTCGCCGGTGACGCTCAGTCAGGCGGAGGCGGACGCCTACACCGTGGGAGAGGCGAAAAAATGGGGCGACGTCATCCGGGCGACGGGCGTCAAGGCGGAGTGAAAGTGTCGCGGCGCGCCGCTCTTGAAATCGCGCTAGGGTCTTGTCAGGGACGCACGCCAGAATTCAGGAGGAAATCATGAAGTTTGGTCTTTTCGATCATATCGAACAATCCGACCGGCCCATCGCGACCATTTTCGACGAGCGGCTGGAGTTCGCCGTCGCCGCCGACACCATGGGCTTTTACGGGTTGCATCTGGCCGAGCATCACTGCACGCCGCTCAACACCGTGCCCGTGCCCGGCGTCTACATGGGCGCGCTGGCGCGTCTGACGAAGAACCTGCGCTTCGGGCCGCTGGTCTATCTGCTGCCGCTCTATTCGCCGCTGCGGCTGATCGAGGAAATCGCCATGCTCGACCATCTGAGCCGGGGGCGGCTCGAGGTCGGCGTCGGGCGCGGCGTGTCGCCGTTCGAGCTGAACTACCACAAGGTCGCGCACGAGGATTCGCGCGAAATCTTTCTCGACGCCTATGCCTGCATCAAGAAGGGCCTCACGTCGGACACGCTGAACTACGAGGGCAAATACTACACCTACAAGGATGTGCCGATGCCGCTGCGCCCGTTGCAGGGGCCGCACCCCGCCTTCTGGTACGGCTCGTCGAACGAGATCGGCGCGACCTTCGCGGGCGAGGAGGGCATGCACTTCACCGCCAACGGCGGCACGCAGCACGCCAAGGGCAACATCAACGCCTATCGCGCGGCGCTTGCCAAGCGCGGCGGCGTGGCGCAGGCCAAGGCGGACTTCAAGGGCGGCGGCGCCATCGGGATTCTCCGGCACATTTGCGTCGCCGATACCGACGCGGAGGCCCGGCGCATCATGAAGCCCGCCTTCGAACACCACCTGAAGTCCCTGAACTGGATTCGCGATCTGAATGGCTCGACGGAGTTCACCGGGCGCCTCAACGTGCATCGCGGCATCAATTTCGAGGCCTGCGAGGAGAATGGCATGGTAATCGCCGGGTCGCCCGACACCGTGCGCAAGAAGATCGAGGCGCAGGCCGGCGAACTCGGCTTCAATTACCTCCTGGCCTATCTATTCTTCGGCACGCTCAGCTTGCCGCAAGCCCTGCGCTCGCAACAGCTTTTCGCCGGCGAGGTCATGCCGAAGCTACGGGATTTGTAACCATCGCGATGGGTCAAGGGGCGGCGCCGCGCGATTGCCCTTTCAATGCGCGGTCCGCGGCCCTATATTGATGGCGCTCCCGCAAGGGAGATATGGCGATAAATGGTCATCGGAATAAGCCTTTCGGACCCGGGGGCGGTACCCGGCGCCTCCACCAGAGCCCATCCCCAGCGGTGGGCTCCGGCGGGGGCGAAATAGGATCGACGAGGGGTGTAAAGGGTGTGCTTTTGCCCGGCATGATCCCGCCGTTATCGGGTCAAACCTATAGTTGCCAATGACAACTATGCTCCCGAGGCCCTCGCCGCGTAATGCGGTGCTGGTTTGGGAAATCA
>CAISJZ010000418.1 GCA_903885755.1 uncultured Hyphomicrobiales bacterium
GAGGCCCACGGGGCCCGCGCCAGCAATGAGAACGGAGGTGTCGAACGTATCGGTCATGGATCGATCGTCAGTTGACGACATTCGGCCGCGCGGAGTCAAACATCCAGTCCTCGATGCGGAACGGCTTTGGCAATTCGCCGCCCTCGAACATCATGTCCGCGACCTTGTTCCATGTCTTCAGATCGATCTTGCAGGTCCATTTGTTGACCGGTACTTCCTTGACGAGGGCGATATCGAGCCCGGTATAGGCGGCGATGGCGGCGCGGGCGCGATCCTTGTCGGCGCCGAGATAGTCGGCGACATCGCACATGGATTTGGCGAAGCGCGTCATTGCCTCCGCGTTCTTGCCGGCGAATTCGCGCCGCGCGTACCAGCCGCCGATTGGCTGTTCGGGCAGGGATTCAAGATAGTCGTAGGCAAGCACCTTGGCGAAATCCGAATTGCGGAAAATCGTCGTCCAGGGATCGAGCGAGGCGACTACCTCGATCTGCTTGCCGCGCAGGGCGTCGACCTGACTGGCGTAGGGCATTTCGAGGAATGTGAATTCGTCGGGCTTGACGCCAGAGCGCTTGAGAATGGTCTGGATCGCGACGGTCTTCTGCGTGTGCGTGCCAGATATGGCGATGGTCTTTCCCTTGAGATCGGCCAGCGACTTGATCGTGGAATCCTTGCGCACAACAATGGAGCCGGTGTCGGGCGCGCTGGCTTGCGAGGTCTCCGTGCCGGAGACGAGTACGAGATCAAAGCCACGCTCGACCGCCGCCATCGCCGTGCCGGGAATGGTCAGCACGACATCCACCGCGCCGGCGCGTTGTGCGCCGATCGCCTCGTTCCCATTGCGGAATTCGACAAGCTCCACGTCGAGACCATTTTTGGCGAAAATGCCGGCCTGTTTGGCGACCCACACATTGGTGAGCGAACCTTGTTTCAGCGTGCCCACCTTGAGGGGGATTGGCGTTGCGTCCTGTGCCCACGAGACGCGAGGCGAGGCCGTCGCAATGGCAAGACCGGCCATCAGAATCAGATATTCGCGGAATTTCATCCCGGCATTCCTCACATGGGATCATTTCCCGGGATGTGACACGATGGCGAGGCGGGAGGCAAGCCGCGTAACCCGCGACAAGCGCGTTGTTTGATGGCAGTCTGTGGCGGTCAAATTTCGGGAGAGACGTCCGTGAAGCGCAGCGAAGGAAAAATTCTCACCACCCATGTCGGCAGCCTGCCGTTTCTGTCGGAAGATACGGGGCTCGCGATTGGCGATGAATCGCATCTCGCGGCGGATGTCGCCGCCGTCGTGGCCAAACAACGCGCCATTGGCATTGATGTCGTCAACGAGGGCGAATATTCCAAGGGCGGCGACTGGCTCCGTTACATGCAGAATCGTTTTGGCGGTTTCGAGGATATCGAGGCCCCGGCGGAAAAGCCGTTGATCGAACAGGGCAAGGACCGCGAAGACTTCGCCGAGTTCTACGACTTCGCGACCAGGCGTGGCACGTTGTTCTTCCTGCCCAAGATGCAGGGCGTGAAGAAGCGGCCCGTGCAGGCCTGCACGGGGCCGATCACCTATACCGGCCTCGCCGAACTGAAGACCGAAATCGACGTCACGCTGGCGAGCGCGGGCAAGGACAATGTGTTCCTGACATCAACGGCGCCGGCGTCGCTGGAGGTCTATCGCCGCAATCGGTTCTACAAGAGCGACGAGGAATATGTCTTCGCCATCGCCGAGGCGATGAAGGTCGAATACGAGGCCATCGTCGCCGCCGGCCTGCTGCTGCAGGTCGACGACGCCTGGCTGCCGGCGCTGTGGGATCGCATCGGCATGAAGATGGGTCTTGGCGCGTTTCGCGCGCGCTGCGAAATGCGCGTCGAGGCGCTCAACCACGCGCTGAAGAACATTCCCGAGGACCGGGTGCGTTATCACCTGTGCTGGGGAAGCTGGCACGGCCCGCACGCCTACGATCTTGAACTCGATCACCTCGCCGACATCATGCTGAAGGTGAAGGCGCAAGCCTATCTCATCGAGGGCGCCAACGCGCGGCACGAACACGAATGGGCGGTGTGGGAGAAGGTCAAGCTGCCGGCGGGCAAGATTCTCGTCCCCGGCGTCGTCACCCATTCGACCGACACGGTCGAGCATCCCGAACTCGTTTCGCAGCGCCTGCAACGTTATGCGCGGATCGTCGGGCGGGAGAATGTCATGGCCGGGACCGACTGCGGCTTTGGCTGGCGCTCGCATCCGCAGATCGCCTGGGCGAAACTGAAGTCCATGGTGGACGGCGCTGCGTTGGCGAGCAAGGCGCTGGGGTTCAAATGAGCGGACGATCCTCGGTCGCGTTCTTCCCCGCCCAGCGCCCGGTGGCGAAACAGGCCTGCAACAAATAGCCGCCGGTCGGCGCTTCCCAATCGATCATCTCGCCCGCGGCGAAGACTCCGGGCAATTTCCTGATCATCAGTCGTTCGTCGAGATCGTTGAAGCGCACGCCGCCCGCGGTTGAAATGGCGCGCTCGACGGGGCGCGTGGCGACAAGCCGGATCGGCAGCGCCTTGATGCGCGCCGCGAGCTCTTGCGCGGAGGCGGGCAGGGGACCGGGTTCGCGGAGCAGCGCGATGGCGACGGGGGACAGGCCCGCCGCCTTGCGCAGAAAGGTCGAGGCGGACTGTTTGGCGCGCGGCGCCCCGAGGCGCGTCGCGAGCGCCTCGACCGTTACGTCCGGCCGCAGATCGATGTCGATGCGCGCCTCGCCCGCGCGTTCGATTTCATCGCGCAGGCGCGCCGATAGCGCATAGATCGCGCCGCCTTCAAGCCCATGTTCGGTGACAATGCATTCGCCGCGCGCGATGGTTTCGCCAAACCGGATGGCGACGGGCTTTAATGGCGCGCCCGCGAATTTTTCGCGGATATGGGCGGTCCATGGCGTCTCGAAACCGCAGTTGGCCGGACGCAGGGCCGCGATCTCGACTCCGGCCTCGGCAAGCGTTCTGGCCCAGCCGCCATCGGAGCCAAGGCGCGGCCAGGATGCGCCGCCCATGGCCAGCACGGTCGCGTCGGCCTTGAAGGTTGTCTCGCCCTCCGGGGTCGTGAAATTCAGCAGCCCCGTCGCGTCCCGGCCCGCGAAGGCGTGGCGAAGCCTGACCTCGACGCCCTGGGCGGCCAGCCGCCGCAACCATGCGCGAAGCAGGGGCGAGGCCTTGAACCGCCTGGGGAAGACGCGCTCGCTGGTGCCGACGAAGGTCTCTTCGCCGAGTTCTAGTGCCCAGTCGCGCAGCGCTTTCGGGGGGAATGCTTCGATGATCGGCGTCAGGCGCTCGCGCGCGGCGCCGTAGCGCGCGAGAAACGCCTCGATCGGTTCGCTATGCGTGAGATTGAGGCCGCCGCGCCCGGCCAGCAGGAACTTGCGGCCGAGCGACGGCATGCGGTCAAAGATGGTAACAAGAGCGCCAGCCGCCGCGGCGGCTTCCGCCGCCATGAGGCCGGCGGGGCCGCCGCCGATGATCGCGATTGTCCGGGATGATGATGTCATCCCGGGCGTCTAGCACGTCGCGAGGCTTAATGTCCGGTCGCGATGGCCGCGACTTCGCCCGCGTCTTCCGGCGCCGCGTTGCCGCGCCAGACCACGTGCATGTCGGGCCGCAGCAGCAGCACGTCATAACCATAGATGTCGCGGGCGATGTCGTCGCCGATTTCCAGCGTCGCCACCGGCGCGCCGCGGTTGGCGATGGCTTTCTCCAGTGGGCCCGTATCGACGCTGGTCTTGCCAAGCTTGAGGATGGTGTAGCCGAAGGCTGGCAAGCGGTCCTGCACCGCCGTGCCGTCGTTCAGCCAGACGTGCGGCAGACGCGCGCCGGGCCAGGTGGTTGGCTCGTAAACCCGGAACAGATGCTCCGGCCCGCCGGGAATGTCGCAAATGATGGGCGAATCGACATAGCGATAGCCGAGTTCCGCGCCGATCATTTCGTTGGTCTTGCGCTGCTCGACGTCGGCGACCGCGGCGAGCATTTCGCGGTTCTGCTTGCCCTCGCGGGTGTTGTCGCTAATGTTCGGACGCCACATGGAACGCCACTTGCGTCGGCCGATGGTGGCGTAGCGCGAGGCGCCAACGTTGCGGTCGCCGATCTGCCGACGCTCGAATTCATAGGACGGCAGCAGGTTCGGGCCGCCCCAGCCTTTGAGCACGGCTTCGAGCTTCCAGGCGAGATCGACGACATCGCCCATGCCGGAATTCATGCCGAGGCCGCCGGTCGGGATAACGAGATGCACGGCGTCGCCCGCGAGGAAGACCCGGCCCTTCTGGTACTTGTCGGCGACCATCAGGTTCTGCCGCCAGGGATTGCAGGACAGCATCTCGTACTTGACGGGAACGCCGACGGTTTTTTCGAACTGGGATTTCATTTCGTCGTCGGATTCGGCTTCCGAATGCAGGGTCCAGTGTTTCGTGGAGTCCTGCATGATGAGGAACGTCGATTTGTTGTCGGCGACGTGATAGTGGCGGCCATGGCCGGGGCCATTGCCCATCGGCAGTTTCTCGTACAGATCATCGCAGCGATAGAGCGCCTGACGCAGCGCCAGCGAATTGGGCTCGCCGCGCAGCCTGACGCCGATGGCGTGACGCACCGGGCTCGCGCCGCCGTCACAGCCCACCATGTAGGCCGCGCGGATGGTCGACACCGCGCCATCCTTGGCGCGGATCGTCGCGGTGACGCCGGCTTCGTCCTGCTCGACGGAGAGGAATTGGGTACTCCACTTCTGGGTGACGCTTGCTTGCTTGTCGAGTTCCGCCTTGAGCAGGGGCTCCAGCGTGTATTGCGAAATCAGTTGATAGGGCTCGAGTGGCACGCTCCCGTCGATCGTGGCGCGAATGTCGGCGCGGGCCTCGTCGACCGAGGGATAGGACAGGCGCAGCAGCGGCGGCTGAACGAGGTCGAGAACGACGAACACGTCCATGGGAACGTCCGATCGCAGGCCGGCCTTGCGGATTTTGTCGGCGAGGCCCATGCGGCGATAAAGTTCCATGGTGCGCGCGTTGGCGCGCTCCATCTTGGGCAGGAAGGCGGGATGGTCCTTCTGCTCGATGATCGTCGTCTTGACGCCGCGCCGGCCAAGGTCAAGCGCCAGGGTCAAGCCGGCCGGCCCGGCCCCGATGATCAATACTTGCGTGTCCATGAACGCCTTCTCCCGATGCGCTGAACGGCGGATGTCGCCGGGTCGCGACTTTCTAGAAGCCAGGATTAAGGGCGTCAATTGATTTCTATCAAAATCCCATAATATGAGATTTATATATTTTCGACCACGCCAGTCTTTTCATCCACTGGCGTCGCCCGCGCGGCTCCCGCCAGCGTCTTGGAGAGGATGCGGGCGCACAGATCGACGCGATCGGCCACATAGGCGACCCGCGCGGTCTCGGCGCGGGCCTCGCCAAGCGTGACGCTGAGCGAGCCCAGCACCGCGCCGCGCGCGTCGAAAATCGGCGCGGCGACGCCGGTGACGCCAGGGGTGAGATCGCCGGCGGTTACGTCATGGCCTTGCTGGCGGATGTCGCGCAGGGTGGCGCGCACCGCCGCCAGATCCTCGCCCAGACCCGCACGGGCGAAATCCCGGGGCGCCGCTGCGTGGAGGCGGCGCAGGGCGGCTGCGGGCATGTTGGCCAGGATGATCCGCGAGGCGGCGCCACGCAGCAGCGGGCGGGCGCGGCCGCGCTCGTAATTGGTCCGGATGGGCGCGCCGCCGCGCTCCTGATGCACGCACAGGACGCGATCGCGATAACGCCGACACAGCAGCGCGATGCCGGGAATGTCGGCGACAAGCTCGGCCATGACCGGTCGCGCGGCGACGATCAGGGGATCGCCAAGGCGCATGCGGTAGTCGAGTTCGGCGATGCGCGGTCCCAGCGTGTAGCCGGCGCCGGGCAGGGAGGTCAGCAGGCCGGCGTCGGTCAGCGCCTTGAGATAGCGGTAGAGCGTCGAGCGGGTCAGATCGAGCCTGTCCGCCATGGCGTCGGGCGTCCATTCGGCCCGCCCGTCGTCGAACAGGTCGAGCAGGCCAAACATCTTGTCGAGGCTTTTCATGGGCAATCCGGCTGATTTGCCGCGAATCTAGCCATTTATTGGCAAGTTTCAAAAGCTATTTTATGATCTCAAATCCAATATTATGGGATTTATAGGCAGGGCCCCTTTCGGCGCTCTCGCGCTCAAGTCGCGCCGGGCCGCGCTCCGTGATACGACGCGGCCATGAACCAGCACGCCAAACGCCGCTATCAGCACGAAGTTTTCGGCTCCAAGGCCCGGCCCAAGCCTGTCGAGACCGAGGACGAGGAGGCCAAGGCGCCGGCCCGTACCGGCCCCGGCCTGTCGCCGGGCGTCCACGCCTTCGTGGTCGAGGAGCCGGGCCGGATGGACCGCTTTCTCGCCGGGGCGGGGGACGGCCTGTCGCGCACGCGCATCAAGGCGCTGGTCGAGAGCGGCCACGTGACCATCGACGGCAAGGCGGCGACCGACGCGGGCGCCAAGGTCCGCGCCGGCCAGACCGTCGAAATCCATGTGCCCGAGCCAGTGGCGGCGACGCCGACGGGCGAGGATATTCCGCTCAATGTCGTCTTCGAGGACGATCATCTCATTGTCATCAACAAGCCCGCCGGGCTCGTGGTGCATCCGGCGGCGGGCCACGAGACGGGCACGCTGGTCAACGCGCTCATCGCTCATTGCGGCGATAGTCTTTCGGGCGTCGGCGGGGTCAAGCGGCCGGGCATCGTTCACAGGCTCGACAAGGACACTTCTGGCCTGCTGGTTGTCGCCAAGACCGACGCGGCGCATCAGGGCCTCTCCGCGCTGTTCGCCGACCATGGCCGCGAACTGTCGCTGACGCGCGAATATGTCGCCTTCGTCTGGGGCACGCCGGATCGTCCAGCGGGCGCCGTCGACGCGCCGATTGGCCGGCATCCCTGGCACCGGGAAAAGCAGGCCATCGTCAGCGACGAGAAGAAGGGCCGCTTCGCCATCACCCATTTCTCGGTCGAGAAGGTCTATAAACACGCCGGCAAGGCCATCGCGTCGCGGGTGCGCTGTCATCTGGAAACCGGGCGCACGCACCAGATCCGCGTTCACATGGCGCATCTGGGTTGTCCCGTGGTTGGCGATCCGCTTTACGGGCAGGGGTTCAAGACCAAGATCGCGCTGTTGCCGGAAGGCGCGCGGGCGCTGGTCGAGGGCTTGCACCGGCAGGCGTTGCACGCGGCCTCGCTCGGCTTCGAGCATCCCGCCACGGGCGAGGAACTGATGTTCGAAAGCGAATTGCCGCCGGAACTCGCCGCGCTGGAGAAGGCGCTGGAGGGGTAGCTCCGAGCCAGCGCCCGGCGCTTTGGTGCTTTCCATTCGGACAGCGATTCAAGGCGAACGTAAAATGATGGCGTCTCGTGGCTTGTGAAGGTCAGCATGAAATCTGGCTAGGTTGACAGTTTATAGCTGGCCCCGGCAATATTCGGCGATGGCTGAACTCGAACTAGGTCTCGTTGACAAAGTAGCGCATCCATAGCCGGATGCAGGC
>CAISJZ010000419.1 GCA_903885755.1 uncultured Hyphomicrobiales bacterium
AGAAATTGATCGCGGAGGTCGCCGCATGGCAAGACAATCGCAACAAACACCATGCCAAAGCCGACTGGCAATTCACAACCGCAGACGCCCGCGTTAAGCTCAAACAGCTTTACCCGCAGTTCCAGTGAATCGGGGCACTAGCTGCGGGCCCCTAGGCTCGACGCTTTGTCGAGTTCGCTGCGCTGTCGCGCATTCTCCGGCCGAACAAGCGAATTCTCGCGTTATCAATCGTGAAGATCATAAAAAAGCTTTGGCTGAATTTCGCGCTTTGCGACATTTAACGGCCAATCGGGAGCCCGCTCGGGGCGTCCGATTCCGAGGGCGTCGCGTCGTTCTTGAGAAAAACCGACCGAAAAGGCTTCCGTCGCCGGCTTTCCCATGAATCGTATCGACAGGTTGACCGCCTCACTTCAACGAGAGGCCCATGCCGCGGAGATCGAGGTTCAGGATCAGGCCCTTCTGAACTCCAGACAATTCGAGCACGGCGCCTTTCTGGTTGGCGAGGACCACGGCCTCGGGACCGCGCACGACGGCCGCGCCAGCGCTGCCCGCGCCATAGACGCCCTCGACATCCGATGGCCGGCTGATGTTGCGGACGCGGCCGCGCAAGGTGGTTTGGGAGCCGCCAAATGTCAGACCATAGCTCAGACCGCCGATCGAGAGGGGATAGCGGCGGCCATGGAAGACCAGCGTTCCGTCGCCGACCGATCCGCCAATCACGAAGCCCGCCTTGAGGATGTTGATCGTGATCGATCCGCCGTCCGCGATGGCGGAACCGACGCTGGCCACCGACAACGCGAGAGCCGCCGCCATCGAGCGTAAAATGTGAATGCCATTCATGATGTGATTCCCATTCGCGTCAGCCCGTCGATGAGAGGGTGGAATGACTTGCGTGTCAAATGACGCTTGCAATCTCGGGGGGAGCGCCAATTCCGCTAACCCGGCCTGTCGACGCCCGACAACCGTTTCACCAGCCGGTACAAAAACAGCTTGGCGTCGAATAATTGCCTGACGCCGACCTGCTCGTTCAGGCCGTGAACGCCGCTTTTGCCTTCCTCCGAGAAAATGCCGGAGACGCCATAGGCGGGCACGCCGTATTTCCTGAGCCAGCGGCTGTCGGTATAGCCGCCCGATTGCGTGGGAATGACGGGCACGCCCGGCCATAGGTCCGCGCTGATCTCCTCCACCGCCTTGATGATTTCCGGGGACATCGGCGAGGCCGGGCTGTCGACCACCGTGCCAAGTGGAATGACGGCGATCCGGTCGTCGGCGACAACCTTTTTCAGCGCGCGTTCGACATCGTCGGGATTTTCATCTGGCAGCAGGCGGCAGTTGATCGTGGCGCGCGCGGTCTGCGCCAGCGCGTTTTCCGCGTGGCCTGCTTCCAGCATCGTGGCGACGCAGGTGGTGCGGATCTGCGCGTTATAGCCGGGCTTTTTCGACAGGGGCGCGAGAACCTCCGGCCGGTTGTCGCCAGCCGCCAGCGCCGCGAAGGCGGCCTTGACCTCAGGCGTGTCGAGCCGCGTGACAATTTGCAAGTAGGCGCCGGTCACTGCGTTCAACCGCGCGGGAAATTCGTAATCCGCGATGCGGATAAGACCTTCGGCGAGCCTGGTGATGGCGTTGTCGCGGCGGGGCAGGGCGCTGTGGCCGCCGGGGTCCTTCACCTCCAGCCGAAAGCTGCGATAGACCTTTTCCGACAGCTGGATGTTGGAGCTGACGGGCTTGCCGTCGCGCAGCGTGCCGCCGCCGCCTTCATTCAACGAGAATTCAGAGTCGATGAGCTCCCGATGGTTTTCCAGCAGCCAGTGGGTTCCATCGTGCGGGGAATCCGCAAGTTCCTCGTCGGTTGTCAGCGCCAGAATGATGTCCCGTTCGGGTCGCGCGCCCTCGTTTTTCAGGCGGATCAGCGTCGCCACGAAGATCGCCGCCATGGCCTTGTCGTCGATCGCGCCTCGGGCGCGGAAGAATCCGTCCTGTTCCTGCAATTTGAATGGATCGAAATCCCAGTCCTCGCGTTTGGCCTCGACCACGTCCATGTGCGCGACGAGCAGCATCGGCTTTTTCGCGCCGGTTCCGCGCAGGCGCGCCACCATGTCGCCCTTGCGCGGGCCGGAGGAGAGAACCTGAACATCGCTTTCGGGAAACCCGGCGTCCGTGAACCGCTTGCTCATGGCTTTGGCCGCGATCAGCGTATCGCCAACCGATTCCGTCGTGTTGATCTCGATAAGTTCCCGGTAGATCGCGCGGAACAGCGCTTCGTCCGGCTGCGCGGAGTCCTGCGCGCGCGCTGACAGGCCGAGCGCGATTACAGCCGCCGAGGCAAGAAACAGTCGAAGGCGCGCGCGCATGGCAATCCCGCTGGTCAGGAGACCGTGGGGAGTCTAGCGCCCACGGCGCGGCTGTAAATCTATTTCCCGCCGCCTTCCATCAGGGCCTTGGCGCGCGCTATCACGCCTGGAGGCGTTGCGAGCATGGACGCGGCGAGTTTCTGCGCGTCTTCGCCGGAGGTTGGCGAGATATCCATGCGCGTCTGCTCCGCGTCGGCCAGAAACTCGGGGTCCGCCATCAACTGGTCGAACGCGCGGCGCAGCGCCGCCAGCCGTTCGGCGGGAACGTCCGGCGTCGTCACGAAGGCCCGGGAAATGCCGATATCCGCCGAGATGAACTTGAGCACCTGCCTGTCCTCGTCGTTGCGCGCGAGGTCGGACATCAGCGGAACGTCCGGTAGCTCAGGCGATTTTTCCGGCGCGATCTGGACGAGAAAATAAATCTTCTTTTCCGCGATCCACTGGGGGTGGCCGCTTTTCCACGACGCCAGCGAATTGGAGCCGCGGCCGCCGACCTCGCCTTTTTCCATCGCCAGATTGACGTCGTTGCCGCCGGGATAGCCGGCGACAATCTTGAATTTCGTACCGATCATGGCGTTGAGGGCGGCCGGATATGTATAGGAAGTCGAGGCGACGCCGGGCGCGCCGACAACCAGTTCGCGCTCCATGACGTCCTGAATGGTCTTTATGCCGGTGGTGTACCACGAGTTGATCACGTTGGGCGAGTTCGTGGTGTTGCCGATCCAGCCGAATCTTCGCACGTCGAAATCGACGCCCGCGCCGCCAGTCGCCTGCAACGAAGGCATGTTCTGGAAAATCGCCATCAGCGCCGTGCCGTCCCTTGGCGCCACTTTCATCATGTGGTTCGCGGCCGCCACGCCAAGCCCGCCCGGCATGTTGCGCGCCATGAAATTGGGATGGCCGGGGATGAATTTCGACAGCCGCCGCGCCAGCAGCCGCGCGCGGATGTCGTAATCCCCGCCGGGCGAGGTCGGGATGATCATGTCGATTGATTTGCCGCGATAGAATTCCTCGACCGGGTCGGCGCGAGCGACCAATGTCAATGGCCCGGCCAGCGCGAGCGCCAATGCGACGCGAAGGATTATTCGACTGGCGAAAGACATGCCTTCTCCTGGAATAGCTCGCGGCCCGCGAGCGAAAATGCCCTGTTAACATCGCTCATTTCAGCGGCGAGAACTCGGTCGTGAACATCGCCTTGATGTCGGGAACGGTCTCCACGATTCCCATATCCTTGAGCGAGCGGCGGATCACCTCGACCGCCTTCAGCGAAAATACGCCGTCGAACGACAGCATGGATATTTCTTCGGCATAGGCGCCCTCGACGACGCTTTCGGGGACGCTCATGGTTCTGGCGACGGATTTGACGGTGGCTTCGCGATTGTCACGCATGAAGGCCGCGATCCGGAACCATGCGCGAAGGAAGCGCCGCACCGTTTCGGGGGATTTCTGGATCATAGCGTCGGACGCGAAGATGACATGCGTGTGGAAATCCGGCGCGATATCGCCGAATGTCGCGAGCAGCCTGCCCTCGCCGCGGAGCTGGACCGAAAGCGTTTCCTCCAGCGAATTGACGCTGGCGTCGAGTTCGCCGGATTTCATCGCGGCGAAGCGCGCCCGCGGCTCGCCTAGCGGTAGAACCTCGATGCCGTCCGGGCCCCAGCCCTTTTCCTGGGAAAGCTGGCGCGTCAGCCAGTCGGTCAAAGAGCCCGCCGTCGTCACGCCGACACTGCGACCCTTGAGATCGTCCAGCGTTTTGACGCGCGAATTGTTGGTGACGAGCAGCGCCATGTTGCGCGGCGGGCCGGCCAGCGCGGCGACCGCGCGCGCCGGCACGCCCTTGACCGCATAACCCATGCCGGGTCCCGAGCCGAGCCCGAAATCAAGGCCCCCCGCGCCAAAGGCCTGTTGCATGCGTCCGTCGCCGGCGAAGGCGATGATTTCAATTTCGAGCCCCTCGGCGGCCCAGAGTCCCTGTTCCTTGCCGAGTTCGAGACCTGAAAATGGAAATGACGACGTGACCGCCTTGCCAACCCGGATTTTCTCGGCGGCTTGCGCGGGCCGGAGCGCGAGCGCGGCGGCGCCCGTGATCGCCGCCCGGCGGGTTATTCTCACTCGCGTCATGAAGCCTTGTCTCCCTGTGGCGCGGCGCGTTATTCCGGCTCGATGCCGAGCCGCTTGGTGATCTTGTCCCAGTAGTCGAGCTGGCCGCTCAGGAAGGCCGCCGCGTCCGCTGGCGAGCCGACCCCTGCCGGATCGAGTTCGAAACCGAGTTTGGGCGCCATTTCCCGAACCTGTGGATCGCGGATCGCCTTGTCGACGGCGGCGTTCATCTTCGCGATGATGTCGGGCGGCGTATTCTTCGGCGCGACAAGCAGGAACCAGCCGCTGAAATCAAACCCCGGAATGGCCTCGGCGGCGGCGGGCGTATCCGGCGCGCCATTCATCCGCTTGATCGATGTCGTCGCCAGCGCGCGCACCGTTCCCTCGCGCACCTGCGGCTCGATCACCGATATCGAGAAGACGCCGCCCTCGACCCGCCCGGCGATGACATCCTGAATGCCGTTGTTGATGTTGGGGTAGGGCACCAGCAGGAATTTCGTTCCGGCCATGTCGTTCAGGGCAGCGGCGGTGACGCCCGTCAGATTGCGCGGTCCATCGACCGCGAGCGAGTACTTGCCGGGACTGGCCTTGTCGAGCGCGATCAGCTCTTGCAGGCTTTTGGCTGGAACATTCCTGTTCACGACCAGCAACTGGTAGCTGCGCGTGATCAGGGCGACCGGCGCGAAATCCCGGGCCACGTCGTAGGGCAGTTTCTTGAGGAGAAACTTGTTGTAGGTGAGCGCCGCGGACGTTCCGAAAAAGAACGTATAGCCGTCGGGCTGGGCCGCCGCCGCCGCGGACGCGCCGATCACATTGCCGCCGCCCGGCTTGTCCTCGACGATCACGGACTTGCCGAGGAAGGGTTCGAGCTTGCCTGCGAGCAGCCGCGCCATCACATCGGGGCTGGAGCCCGCCGCCTGCGAGACGATGAAAGTAACGGGGCGATCCGGCCATGTCTGCGCCTGGACCGGCGAGATCAGGACCGCGCCGAGCATCGCCGCGGCCAGAAAGATTCTCGACATGGTCCATCCTCCCAATGGCGTCCGACGCCTTGCGCCGATGATAACACTTTGAAACGGGCTGTCGCCTCCCCCGGCCGAACGCGGTAAGAGGGGCCATGACCGATGTACGAATGATGGCCGGGACCACGGCAGACAGGCTGCGCGCGGCCCTCGGCGAATTTTTCGCCGCCTGGAAGCGCAAGCACGCGCCCTCGGCGACGAGAACGACGCGGCAGTTCGCGGGTCTGGCGACGCTCGTCCTGATCGGTTCGATCATCGCGACGGGATACTGGTTCGACGTCGATGGCGTGTGGTGGGGACGGAGCCTTTCGCCACCCGTCATCGAGGTTTTCCAGAAGATCACGCGGCTCGGCGAATCCGGATATGTCTTCGCGCTGACCGCGCTGGTCGGCGTCGCCGCGATCCTGGCGCGTGGCCGAGGCCTTGGACGGCGAATAGACGCGGGCCTGACCCAACTGGCGGCGCGCGCGATGTTCCTGTTCGATGTCGCCGCGGTGTCCGGCATCGCCTCGCAGGTCATCAAGCATCTGTTCGGGCGGGCGCGCCCGAAACTGTTCGACGAAGTCGGCGCCCTGCATTTCGACGTCTTCTCGATTTACGCGACCTACGCGAGCTTTCCCTCCGGCCATACGGTGACCGTGTTCGCCATGGCGACGGCGATCGCCTTTCTGTCGCCCCGCGTCGGGCTGGCTCTCGCGCCCATTGCGTTTCTGGTCGGCATGTCACGCGTCGCCATCGGAGCGCATTATGTCAGCGACGCCGTCGCGGGGGCGGCGCTGGGCGTCGGTTCCGCGCTGCTCCTGCGGCGGGAATTCGCGGCGCGGAGGATTGTTTTCGAGAATGCCCCGGACGGAACGAAATTGCGCGGTCGGAGTTTGATCGGGCCAGCGCTGAAAATGGTTGCGAGATGGCGCGGCGGATAAAGGCCGGGCGGCAGCCGGCGAAGGAGCGAGCGAAACCCGGCAAGCCCGAGGTCAGAAAATATTCCCGCAAACAATCGCTGCAAACCGGCGCGATCCTCGTGCTGCTTCTTTACGCCATTCCGGCAATCGCGCTGTTCATTCCCTATTACAACTGGGAGTATCTGAGATCGCCGCGGTATGCGGAACTCGGCGCCGCCGGCCATCTGCGCGCGACCGCCCGAGCCTTCGCATGGCCCTATTTCGCTTTCTTCGCGCCGTCCGACGCGCCAGCGCAAGCCGTCGCGATGACGGATCAGCGCATCGCTGACATTAAGTCGTCATTCATCGCGCGACTGACCAGCCAGTGCTTGGCGAGTTTCGCAGCCAGCGAACCATGGACCGCGAAAATCCCGGTCGGCCGCGAGACTTTCTGTCCCTGTTTCGCATCCGGCCTGTTCGATGTCTCATCGGCGGACAAGGACAGCCAACTGGTCGCGGCCTCCCAGGACACTCAAACACGCGCGGCGCTGATCGGCGTGCAGTGCTCGCGCGAACCGCGTTGACCCCACGCGCGATTTTTCGCGTATGCTGATTGGCGCGGCAAGAGGCTGGCGCGGAGAACCGGGTGACAACGACGGATCAAGGTAAAGTCGACGCGCGGATGATGGCCCGGTGCGTCGAACTGTCGAGAACGGCGAGAAAGCACGGGGAGTTTCCATTCGCCAGCCTGATCGCCCGTGGCGAGGAGGTCATCGTCGAGACCATCAACGCCGTCGCGCGGCAGCGCGACATCACCCGACACGCTGAGCTCATCGCGGTATCCGAAGCGCAAAGGTTGCTGAAAACCAAGCACCTGTCCGGCCTGACGCTCTATTCGACCGTCGAGCCCTGTCCGATGTGCTCGTTCGCCATCCGCGAGACCCGCATCAGCCGGATCGTCTATGCGATCGGCTCGCCCATGATGGGCGGCTCCACCAAATGGAACATTCTCGGCGACGACGAAATGTCCCGCGCCATGCCGGAGTATTTCGGGCGCGCGGCGCCGCAGGTCGTGTCCGGCCTGCTCGCGGACGAGGCGGCCGAGGTCTGGCGTCGCGCCCATCCCATGGCTTGGGCGGTAATTCGGCGCCGCGGATGTTTTATCACGCAGGACAAGGTGTCGAGCGCGACAGAAGCCGCGGAACCGACGCCAGGCTTATTCCAGCGTATGCGCGAGATATTTTCGCTCTGACGCGGGGCCGGAGCGCTATCGGGCCGCCGCTTTCATCCGCTCAAACCCTCGCGCGAGATCGGCGGTCAGATCTTCCATGTTTTCAAGTCCGACCTGAAAGCGAAGGGCCGGCCCGCCCGGCGCCCATTTCGTCGCGGTGCGATAGCTCGAACAGTCGAAGGGAATGACGAGGCTTTCAAATCCACCCCAGGAATAGCCCATGCCGAACAGTTCCAGACCGTCGAGCATCGCCGCGACCGCTGTTTCCGGAACGGGATGCAGGATGATGGAAAACAGGCCCGATGAGCCGGAAAAATCGCGCTTCCAGATTGAGTGACCGGGATGCGAGGGCAGGGCGGGATGCAGCACGTCCTTGACCTCGGGCCGCGTCGAAAACCAGGTCGCGAGCGCGAGACCCTGACGCTCCGCCTCTCGCAGGCGCAACTCCATCGTTCGCAAGCCGCGCAGCGCCAGAAAGATGTCCTCCGGGCCGGCGCACATGGCGAAACTGTCGTAGGTCTCGCGCAGGTGTTTTCGCCAGGCTTCGTTGGAGGAAACCAATCCGAGCATAAGATCAGAATGGCCAGACAGATATTTGGTGCCCGCCTCGATGGCCAGATCGACGCCACGCGCATGCGGGGGGAAGAACAGCGGCGTCGCCCATGTGTTGTCCATAATGACGCAGGCGCCGCGCGCATGGGCGACACCCGCGATGGCCGGCACATCCTGCATCTCGAAGCTCTGCGAGCCCGGCGCCTCGACAAGAACGACGCTTGTATTGACCCTCATGAGGTCGCCGATTCCGCTGGCGACGCAGGGATCGTAATAGGTCGTCTCGACGCCCATCCGCTTCAGGATAGTGTCGCAGAAATGTCGGGTCGGGCCGTAGGCGGAATCGGTGATCAGGACATGATCGCCCGCCTTGACCGCGGTCAGCAGCGCGAGCGCGATGGCGGCGAGGCCCGTCGGCGCCAAAACCGTTTGCGCCGCGCCGGAAATCTCGGTCCAGGCATTCTCCAGCGCCTCGCTCGAAGGCGTGCCCTTTGTCCCGTAGGTGAAACGACGATTGCGGCTCTTGAGCGAGTCATAGGTTGGAAACAGCACGGTGGAGCCACGCCAGGCCGGGGTATTGATGAACCCATGGGTCTCCTCGGGGTCTCGCCCGGCATGGACGAGACGCGTCCGGCTGCCTATTTTCTCGCGGGTTTCTGGCGTCAATTTGCTCATCTTGAAGGTCCGGTTTGTGCGACAACAGGGTGGTCGCAAGGACCGCGCCCCGTCAAGTCGAATGGATGCTTGACCGCGATGGCCAATGCGAATGAGATGGTTGCGGGATATTTTTCGCGGATCGGCTCCGGGTGGGGGGAACCGCCGCGAACAAATTCGGGAGACGCACGACATGAAAAGAATTCTCACCGCCGCGACGGCCTGCGCCGCGCTGGTCCTGGCCGCGCCAATTGCGCAAGCCGCCACGCTCGATCAGGTCAAGCAGAAGGGATTTCTCGCCTGCGGCTCCAA
>CAISJZ010000420.1 GCA_903885755.1 uncultured Hyphomicrobiales bacterium
ATTTTCGCGGAGATAGGCGCCAAGCGGGCGCGCGAGCTTGGTCATCTCAGTTGGCAGGTTCCTGTTGAGCCTCGGCAGCATAAAAGGAATTCCTTCACCCAAGTGCCCGATTACGACTTGTAACTTGGGGTATTGGTCGAATACCCCTCCGAGGATCATGCGAATGAGATGAATCCCCGTCTCAATGTGCCAGCCCCAGCCAGCCGTGGTGAACATGCCGCTGACACCTGGAGAAAAGCCCCCATAAAGCGCGTCGGCGACCGCTTTTGTCGGCTCCGTTGGATGGAGATAGATTGGGACATTGAGAGATTCGGCGCGTTCCAGGATTGGCCAGAAGAACTTGTCGTCCAGATAGCGCCCGCGCGAATGACCATTGATAAGCGCTCCTTTAAAGCCCTGCTGCCGGACCCTGTGCTCGAGTTCATCGGCCGCAATCTCAGGGGCCGAGACCGGCAAGGCGGCAAAGCCCGCAAAGCGCTTTGCGTTCTTCTTCACCACCTCGGCGAGGAAATCATTCGACTCGCGGGATATCGTGACCTGATCCGCCACGTCCGCTTGTTCTACACCAGGAGAATTCAGCGAGAGTACTTGCATGTCGATACCCGCCGCATCCATCTCCGCGATACGCATGTCGCCGACATCCTGCAGTTGCTGAATAATTTTCGCGCCGCGGGGGCCCCTGTTACGCTGTTGCTCAATGAAATTCCGCCCTGGTCCGGCGAACCATCCGGGGCTCACGAAATGCTCTTCAAGGGTAATGGTTTTTAACCTGGCTCCAATATCCGGCGCGTCATTCTTGAATTCGCGGCTAGCTTGCGCAACTGTCATTGTTGGCAATGTCGCCGAGGCCGCGCCGATAGGCGCGCCGTAGATGAAGTCGCGGCGATTCATGAAGTTCCCTCCCCGATCAGAGAGTCAAGCCAAGTCACACTGCCTGGACAGGCGATATTAATAGGCGTCAAATGCCTGATGCAACACGGCTGGGCGAAAATTGTTCCAAGGTTTTGTCGCGGGCGTTATTTAATGGCATCGCGTAAATAGGTGGCGGCCAGGTTGCGTCATCAATATCGATCATAGCGCTATTGCGCACCTCGAGAAAGTTCCTTTTAAGGCTCCCGATCAAGGGAACCACCGCCGCCCAATTCCAATCACCGTAAATCGAGCACGGGCTTGGTCTTCCACCCGCGATTGGTCAATGCGCCGTCATCCAAGGAAATAACAATCACGACGGGCGTCACGCCAATGGCGCGCCGCACTTTGTCCGCGATAATAGCGGACAGCTCAGGCGCGGCGCCGTCGCTTTCCGCAATCCGGATCACCAGGCGATCGAGTGAAAGATTGTCGCCTGGAATTTCCTTTTCGACGAAGGCCTGGAAGTCGGCCACTCCTGGCGATTCACGAAGCGTATCGACCAGCGACTGGGGATTCACAAGTGTACCCCTGATCTTGAGCAGTCCATCAACGCGATATGGCACGGTGATCAGGCGCTCTGACAAAGCACCGCAGTGCGGACAGCGCGCCCGCGTCATCCTGGCAACGTCGCCAAGCGAGTATCGCAACATGACGGTTCCACGCCGATCGAGATGTGTCAGTAAGATAAGCCCTTCGCCGCCATCGGCGAGCGGAGCGTGCGTGGCGGGGTCGACAGCCTCGAAATAGAACTGGTCAGGCGCGGGATTGTGATAGCCTGAACCAGGTCGACACTCGACCATGCCGCCCTGCATCTCCGTCGCTCCGTAGGATATGCTAACGAATGGATCGATCGCGCCAATTTCGCGGAGCCGCGCGACAAGGTCGGCTCGCCCCTCCTCGCCGAGCCCTTCACCCGTTACGAACACAAACCGAACATCGGGCAGGCGAATACCCATCTCCGCGCTGCGTCCGATTACCCGACGGATGTATGACGGCACGCCCCAGAGAATAGTCGCGCGCGAATTCGCGGCGATCCGCGCGACGTCGTCAATCCTATTGCCAATGTGGGGCTGGCGCGCATTCACGTGACCTGGCAGGGCGGCGGTCACGGGAATGTTGAAAGCAGCCGCGGCGTTCATCGCTCGCGTGAACGCCCCGTGCGGTCGTGGCGTCAACGGAAACAAATTGAGAATGCTATCGTTCCTGGTGACGCCGCGAATGCGCATCATGTTGCGATTCAATTCGAGTATGTTCAAGAAATCGTAGCCCGTTGACACGAAAGGCGTTGGCGCGCCGGACGAACCAGTCGTGTACATCACATCCCAGGGAAGGGTTTCATCCGCGTCTACGCCATCGCCCGGCCGAAGGCGGAATGCGTCGGGCTCCGCCATGTAATCATGCTTGGTCGTGATCGGTAGTCGATATAGGTCCGCGAGACATTCAATAGGGGCATCGATATCCGCGAACCTGCGCTTGTAAAACGGATGCGCCCGCCGCGTGCGTTCGAGCGTAATCTTGAAGAGTGCGTCTCGACGCGCGGCAAGGCCTGCCTCGTCGAGCCCAAAAAGCGCGTCGACGGCGCTCATTTGGCGGCTCCCAGCGAAGTGGTGACAAAATCCGGCAATTTCAGAAATGCCGCCGCGTTCCGCCACAGGATATTCTCCTTATCCTCCGGACCGAGAAAGGAACACTGTTTGATCCACGCGGCGGCTCCGCCGGGAATATCGCCGCCGGCGGGAAAATCCGTACCCACGAAGATGTGGTCGGAACCGGCCCGAGTCACCAGAAGGCGCAAGGACTCTTCGTCATGCACAAGACAATCGAAAAAGGCGCGAGAGAGATAATACGCCGGAGGATGCGCCATCGGGCTCGCGTCGGAGCGCGTGTGATATCGAAGGTCGAGCCTGCCGACGCCGAAATGAATCCATCCCCCGCCCTGCGTGAACATGATCTTGACATCGGGATATCGGTCGAACAATCCGCTATATACGACAGACATTGCCGCGAGGCTCGATTCCAGTGGCGCGCCGAAAGAGTTCCAGAAGTTGTAGCGCGGCATGCGCTCCTCGCCCGCCTTGCCCCAGATAACTGGATGCACGAAAATTGAAACACCCATCCTCGCGGCGGCCACGAGAATGGGCAAAATCGAGGGCTCGTCAAGATTGAGACCGCGCACGTTGGTGGCAACCATGACGCTCTTGAGCCCGAGCCGGCCAACGGCGTCTTCCAGCACGGCAAGCGCCAACTTTCCATGCTGCATCGGAAGAATCGCGACACCTGCGTACCGGTCGGGAAGCGCCATTTGAACTTCCGCGACCTCTTCATTTACCTCCTTGCAGAATAGCGCCGCGTCGGCTTCGTCAAGATGATAGCTAAAAAAGGTGCCCGTCAGCATCAAGGCCTGGAAGTCAATGTCCTCGTCTCGCTTGCGTGTCATCGCGCGCGACGCGGGGTCGTCCAGCAGGGATTTCGAGGCCGAAAATGGCAACACGTGCGGCCCAATAGCGACATGCTCGCGGCCATTCAATTCCTTGAAGATGCGCCAGCCATACCAGTCGTCGCCGGCAGCGGCGGCTCGCGCGAGGCCACGCGGCGACCAATGGGAATGCATGTCAATCGCCATCGAGTGGTCTCCCGGCATCACGCCCTTTGATTGATGGATGGTCGATCACGGCGTCCGAGGCCGGAAAACACACCCGGACCAGGCCGCTGGCTGAAATCAAGCATCAATCCTGTAAAGCTTCAATGCGTTATCCCGCATGAATTTGCGGGTTGGCTCCGGACGCAAGGCCAGCGCCTCGATTTCCCGCCGCGTTCGTTGAAATCCAAGCGCGGGGTAGTCCGTGCCGAACAGGACTTTATCCTGACCATACGTGTTGATATAACGCACGAAACTTTTGGGCCAGTATTTCGGCCCATGTGCGTCGGAGCCAATGAAAACATTCTTATGCTTATAGGCCGTCATGATCATTTCATCGGCCCATGGAATTCCGACGTGAATTCCTACAAGCTTCAATTCGGGAAAGTCGCAGGCAACCGGGTCTAGCGTGATCGGTCGCCCCACGCTGCGCAGCGGTCGTTCCTCGGTATAGACCATGGACTGGCCAACCTGCATCTGGATTGGAACATCTAGTTCGACGCACTTGGCGTAGAAAGGATAATAGCGCGCGTGATCGGGCGCCAACTTGGCCGGCCCCCATTGGGTGATCCAGTTGCTATGTTAATTCAACGTCG
>CAISJZ010000421.1 GCA_903885755.1 uncultured Hyphomicrobiales bacterium
CGCCGCGCGCGACATCGGCGATATCGGCGACGACGGCGGAGGCTGTCGCCTCGCCGCCCGCTCCCGGGCCGACCAGCGTCAGTTCCTTGACCGCGTCGGCGTCGATCGTCACCGCGTTGGTGACGCCCATGACCTGCGCAATGGCCGAGGATTTCGGGACCATGGTGGGATGAACGCGCTGTTCGATGCCCATCCGGGTGCGCTGCGCGACGCCCAGCAGCTTGATGCGATAGCCAAGTTCGTCGGCCGCCTTAATGTCAGCCAGTGTGATCGACTGGATACCCTCGACGTGGATCGCCTTCGGGTCGACCGCCGCGCCAAACGCCAGCGTGGCGAGAATCGACAGCTTGTGCGCGGTGTCGAAGCCGCCGATATCGAAGGTTGGATCGGCTTCGGCATAGCCAAGCCGCTGGGCTTCGGCGAGACAATCCTCGAAAGACATTTCCTCGAGTTCCATCCGCGAAAGGATGTAATTGCAGGTGCCGTTTAGAATGCCATAGACGCGCACGATCTGGTTGCCGGCGAGACCCTCGCGCAGCGTCTTGACGATCGGGATGCCGCCGGCCACCGAGGCCTCGAAGGCCAGCGCGACATGCTTTTGTTCGGCCAGCGCGGCGAGCGCCATGCCATGCTCGGCCAGCAGCGCCTTGTTGGCGGTCACAACCGCTTTTCCCGCGGAGAGCGCCGCTTCCACGGAGACCCGCGCCGGCCCCTCCGCGCCGCCGATCAATTCCACGAACACATCTATGTCGGGCGAGCGGGCGAGTTCGACGGGATCATCGAACCAGCGGGCGCCGGAGACATCAACGCCGCGGTCCTTGACGCGATCGCGCGAGGACACGCCGGTCACCACGATGGTCCGCCCGGCGCGACTGGCCAGTGCTGGAGCCTGCCGCTCCAGCAGGCGGATCACGGAAGCGCCGACCGTGCCGAGACCGGCGACGCCGACGCGCAGGGGATTTGTCATGGGAGGCGCTTGCGCATGGGAGGGCCAGTCGTGAGAGGCGCGAGGAATTACTGCGCGAGGCCGCGCACCCGCGCCTTCTGCCTGATTTGCCCGCGCCGATCAATCGCCCGGCGCGAGGGCTTCCCCGCCAGGACGCGCCTTGGCTCCCGAGCCGTAAAGATGAACCAGCAGCCACGACTGGACAAAGAGGGCGGGGATCGCGAGCAGGATGCCGGCCTGCAATGGCGCTCCCAACCACGTCAGCGCGGCGCAGCATAGCGTCGCCAGGACGGCGCCGCAGTCCCAGCCGCCTTCCGCCGCGATCTGAGCCCGCAGGGTGCAGGGCGCCGCCTGCACGGCTATATAGACCGCCGGCATGATCGAGGGGGCGGCGAGCCCGCCAAGGAGGGCTGCCGCCAACATGCCCCCGACGATGCGGGCCGGCTCATACCCCGCCGCCGCCTGGATCAGATTGATGGCCACCCCGGCGGCGACATTGAGATAAACCGCCTGCCGGGCCCGGCCAAAGTCAACCAGCCGCCCCAGAAAAACGCCCGCGAGCGCGCCCGCCAGGCTCGCCGTCGCTATGGCCGCGCCAAGGGTGTCGTAGCGCTGGCCAAGCCCGACGTAGGCGATCATGCCCCATGCAATGCCGGAACTGCAGCAGACCCAGCCGTCGGTCATGAACACTGCCGCGGCGTGGCGACCAGCGCGATAGGCGTCCGGAGGAGCCTCGCGGACGAAGGGCGGGTCCGGAATGCCCATCAAGGGGATCGCCGAGAGGACACGCAGCAGCGCCGCCACGGAAAAAGCTATGACGGGGGGAAACCAGGTCAAGAGCAAGCCGCCCAGCGGCGGGCCGGCGATGCTCGCGGCGGATGAAATGATCTGGCGCAGGCTGGTCTGGCGACCAAGCCGCGCCTGCTGGCCAACCGAGGCGAAAATCACATGGAATAGCGTCCAGTAGATCACGTCGCCGGCGGCGGTGGCGACGACCCAGGCGACAAGCCAGCCGTCGACGCCCTCGACCCGGCCAATCGCGAGATATTGCAGGCAGGACAGAACGGTTCCCGTCACCATGGCGCCGCGCAAGCCGACCGCGCGGGCCAGCAGTAGCACCAGCGGTCGCAAGGAGAACCGCAGGCAGAAGACGCCAGCCATGGACAGGAAAATCACCGGCGGGCTAACGCCCTGTCGCAGCAGCAGGGCGAAGACGAACACGCCAGCCAGGCACGAGGCGAACTGGAACAGTCCGACGTGCTGGAAAAAGCGATTGATGCCGGAATCAGCGGGTTGATCGGACATGCCGCGACAATGAAGATTTTGACGGCGGCCCGCAACAAAAGACACCCGAAAAAAGCCGGCTCAACGGGAAAAAGCCGGTTGAGCGCTAACCGCGGCGCGGGACGCCAAGACTGTTTACGGAATCAGGATTTTGCTCTCCCGCCTTGCGCGCCCGCGCAAAACTTCCCACATACTATCCGTCCGCCGTCTGGCGGGTGGAGGGTGACATGAGCAATCCGAATGGATCTGGCTGGACCAGCAATCCCGCGCCGATCTACGCGCCTCGTGCGCCCCTGCCCTACGCGGCGCTGGCCGGTGTCCGCACACGCCGGATCACGGCTATTCTGTTTGACCTGATCTTCGTGACGATCCTGTGCGTGTCGATCTGGCTCGTGCTCGGATTGTTGTCGTTCGGCATTCTCTGGTTCGTGCTGCCGCCGCTGTTCCCGTTCATCGCCTTTTTCTACAACGGGGTGACGATTTCGGGCTGGCGGATGGCGACGCCCGGCATGAAGCTGATGGATCTCGAGGCCCGGCTGACGGATGGATCTCGAGTGCCCTTCATCAACGCGGCGGTCCACGCGGTTCTGTTTTATGTGAGCTGGATGTTTCCGCCAATCCTTCTCATCTCGCTGTTCGCCGATGAAAAGCGCTGTCTGCACGATATTTTAGCGGGCATTGTCATCACCCGGCGCGCGTGAGCGCAAATTCGCTCTCCCCAGAGTTGGAAAGCGGTGCTAGGATTCGACAATCCTGACGTCGAACTGGCGGAGTTTGTGACGATTGACCCGGGAACCGCGCGACGCGCCGCAGTTCTATCTGACCGCTCCATCTCCTTGCCCCTATCTGCCGGGGCTGGAAGAGCGGAAGGTGTTCACCCATCTGATAGGGCGGCGTGCGCCGACGCTCAACGACACGCTGACCCAATCCGGGTTCCGTCGTTCCCAGACCATTGCATACCGGCCTGCCTGCGAGGCCTGCCGCGCCTGCGTTTCCGTGCGGGTGCTGGTCGACGAGTTCAAGCCATCGCGCAGTCTGAGACGCATCGCGGAGCGAAACGTCGACATCGTCGGTCAGGCCGTGCCGCCGCGCCCCACCAGCGAGCAATATTCGCTGTTCCGGACCTATCTCGATAACCGGCACGCCGACGGCGGCATGGCCGACATGAGCGTGCTCGACTATTCCATGATGGTCGAGGACAGCCATGTCGACACGCGCCTGATCGTTTATCGCAAGCGTGGGCCAGACACGCGGATCAACGGTCGTGGCGACGGCCCCCTGCTCGCTGTCGCGGTGACCGACATTCTCGCCGACGGGCTGTCGATGGTCTATTCCTTCTATGACCCCTCGCTCGCCGGCCGCTCCATGGGTTCGATGATGATCCTCGACCACATCGACCGCGCTCGCCGGCTGGGCCTGCCCCACGTCTATCTCGGCTACTGGGTCGAGGGCTCGCGCAAGATGTCCTACAAGGCGCGTTTCACTCCGCAGGAGCGGCTTGGGATGAACGGCTGGGACCGCGTGGATTGAGTCAGCCGGCAAATCTTATGCTAGCATTTTATGCTTGCAATTCTTTCGACTTGGGCTAGACTTCCCATATGAATTCCAAGCAGGCGAAAACGCTTCGGTTGATTTTTACCGACCCGGTTTCGCCAGGCATCGCATGGAGCGACATAGAGGGCGTTTTGATCGCGGCTGGTTGTCGCGTGATCGAGGGAAGCGGCTCGCGCGTGCGCTTCGAATGTCGCGGCCTCGTTGCCGCCTTCCATCGACCGCATCCGGCCAGGGAAGCCAAGCGCTATCAGGTTCGAGACGCGCGCGCGTTTCTCGAACAGTTGGGAGTCGACCGTGAATACGTTGAGCTACAAAGGATATGTGGCGCGGGTTGAATTCGATGGCGATGACGATCTCTTCGTTGGCCATATCGCGGGGATCAATGACCTCGTGGGTTTTCACGCGGACAATGTCGAAGCCCTGAAGCACGCGTTTCATGAAGCCGTCGATGATTACATCGACACCTGCGCGAAAACCGGCAAGTCGCCGGAAAAACCCTACTCTGGCCGCGTCATGTTTCGCATTTCGCCGGAGGTTCACGCGCGGGCCGCGCTCGCCGCCGAACTGGCGGGCGTGAGCCTCAACCAGTGGGCGGAAAAAGCGTTGCGCGACGCGGCCGAGTGATTGCCCCGCGCTCCCGCACCTGTCACCCCTCCGCCACGTCGATCAACGTTCCATCGGGATCGGCGAGCTGAAATGTTCCGTGCGGACATCTGGCCAGTAGCGCCAGACGCGCCTCGCCCTCCGAATCAAAATCGATGGGCTTGGGCGTCAGCGCGATGTTCTGCTTGGCCACGCCATTGATGTGCGCCTTCAGCTTCTCGATGCTGGGAACGCGAAACCCGAAATGGTCCATGCCGGGCTGCTCGATGCCCGCGCCATTGAACGACGAGATTTTCCAGGGCTGGATCACCATGGTCACGCGTCCATCGGTCAACTGGAAACCGCCCTCGTCCGTGCGCGAGTTGAGCGCGTCGAGGCCGAAAATATCGTGATAGAACTCGGCCAGCTTTTCGGCCTGGCGCGCGCGAAGGGCGAAATGGCTGATGGTGTTGTCCTGCTTCCATTCGCCCTTGGCGTAGACCTCGGCGCGATTGGCGTCCTTCTTCTGGCCAAGATCGAAATAGGTTCCGGCGGGATCGTGGCAGCCGAAGCTGGTGAAGGGCCGGTTGCCCGGGCGCTTCACGAACTCGATATCCGGATATTTCTTCTCGCACTTGACGCGGACCGCGTCGAGATCGTCGACCTCGATGCCGAAATGATCGAGACCCGCCTTACGGCCGCCCCGGCGCGGAATGAGCGTCATGCCGACATAGCCGTCGCCGATGGAAATCGCCGACATTTCGCGCGCGGTATCGCCCGACGCCTTCATGCCGAACATGGCGCGATAGAACATGCCGAGCAGCGTGTAATGATCCGTCGTGATGGCGAGATGATTCAGTTTCGAGCCCATGATGTCCTCCGGTTCAGTAATAGCGGTCGATGACGATGGTCTTGATCTCGGCGAGGCCTTTCGCGTCGAGCGTTTTCATGGCGCGCGACATCATTTCGGCGACCTCGTCGGCGGACGCGTATGTCGCCGTGAGATTCATCTTCCTCATCTCGGCGATGAAATCCCGGTCATTGAGAATGACCTTGAGTTTCGCGCGCAGAAAGTCGGCGCGCTCGCGCGGCGCGCCCGGCGTCATCGCGATCACGCGGCCCAGCGAGGCGATGCCCGCGCGCCAATCCAGAATGCGAGCCGCGTCGGGCGAAAGCTTCACGTCCTCGAATACGGTTGGCGCATCGGGGAACTGCTCGGCGCGCTTGCGCGCCAGCGTCGTGACGACGCGCATGCCGCTGGAGGGGCCATAGAGCGCCGCCGATTCATCCGACACCACGCGGCCATCAATCTCGCCGTTCTGCAGGGCGACGTTCATGCCGCCCGTGCCCTTGTAACCGATGATCATGCGGGCCTTCATGCCAGTCGCGTATGCCAGCAAGGACTGAAAATCCGTGTTGCCGTCGACCTTGCCGGAGCCGGCCCAGATGACCGGGCGGTCGGACGCCACCATATCGGCGAGCGATTTGTAAGGCGATTTCGGTCCGACAAGCGCGACCTTGTTTTCCGCGCTGACGCGCGCCAGCCAGGTCTGGGCGAGCGGATCGTAGTTGACGCCCGGTTCGCCCATCAGCGCGTTGATCGCGAGACTTTCCCCGCCGGTGAGCAACAGGCTCAGGCCATCAGGCTTCGCGATCAGCATCCGGTTCATCGCGACAAGGCCCCCAGCGGCGGGCTCGTTGACAGTGACAACATGCGCGCCCGTAGCCCGCTCAAGCCATGTCGCGATGGCGCGCGTGTAGGCGTCATAGCCCCCGCCGGGGCTGCCCATGGTGAAGAACTGGATCTGCTTGTTCTGATAGAAGGCGGCCGCGTCTTCCTGCGCGCGCGCCGAGCTGATCAAGCCCAGAATAATCGCGGCGACCGCGCCAAGCGAACGCACGCTCAGGCCGACGGGTGGTTGCGATTGCCGATGACCGGTTCCTTGCCCTGCGCGCGAATGTCCTGCCGGGTCTTGTAGTCGATGATCTTGGTGGTTTCCTGCGAGCCGGAGCGATGGCCCATGAGAATCATGGGTCCATCACCCGTGTTCTCAAGCTGGTAAAACGATCCGCCATTGATCAGCGCCGCCATTCCAGGATCGAGCGCCGCGGATGTTCCATCGGGAAAGCGCATGGTGCACTGGCCCTCGAAACAGGTGAACACCTGATCCTCATTGTGGCAGTGCATGTCGTCGTGATCGCCGGGATTGGGGTAGTAATGTACCCAGGCATGCAGTTTGCGCGTGTTCATCACCACGGTGCGCTTCTTCTCTCGCAGCGCGACTTCCTTCGGATTGATGATCTTGATCGCCATGGAAACCTCCCGTATCGCCCGTTTCAGGCAAGCGTTGGAAGCAATCCTAACGCAAGCCGCCAACGTGTAAAGCGAGACGGGAACTCAGAATCGACATTCCCGGGGTAGACTATCCTCGCTCCACTCGGCGACCTTGATGGGCCTGGCGGCAAACGTCACAAGTTTGCCATTGCGGGTCCCCTTGCCGGTCGCCAGATTGAGGTCGCAGTTTCCGCCAGCCTTGGGATCGAGCGCGTCGTAGGTGTTGTAAGTCAGGCCGAGCACTAGGAACTCGCCGCTCCGCAACGCGACGGTCAGCGCCATGCTCCATTTGTTGCGACCGATCGCCGAGTTCTCGGCCCTGACAACCAGCGAGCCCTTGTCGGTGACGGAGAGGGTCGGCAACGTGCCCCACATCAGGCCGGAGAAAATGAAATCCTTCTTGACCAGCGCCAGCTTCATCTTGCCCGGCGGAGCCGAAGGATCCGCGTCGCCGAGGTAAAGATAGAGATCGGCGCTTTCGTCTCCGCGCACGAGAACGGCGCGATCCATCGCCCCGTCATTGTCGAAATCGAGCGAGGCGGCGGCCAGCACGTTCTCGAAGCCCGGAGATTGCGCCCGCGCGGCGCCGAGCGATGCCGCGATCAGCCCGACAATCCCCAGAAACGCGCGGGACGTTCTCATCGTGGTCTCCCCGGCTGCTATTTCGCCTTCTGCTTCGCCCTTTCAACGGACTCCAGAACCATGGCCTTGGCTTCCGCCGCATCGCCCCAGCGCTTGATCCGCACCCACTTGCCCGGCTCCAGATCCTTGTAGTGCTCGAAGAAGTGCTCGATCTGCTTCAGGGTGATGTCGGGAAGATCTGTATAATTGTGCACGTTCTCGTAGCGGCGCGTCAGTTTCGCCGAGGGCACCGCGACCATCTTTTCGTCGCCGCCCGCTTCGTCGTCCATCAGCAGCACGCCGACAATTCGGCAATTGATGATGGCGCCTGGAATGATGGCGCGGGTATTGGCGATGATGACATCACAGGGATCGCCATCGTCCGACAGGGTATGCGGTATAAACCCGTAATTGCCGGGATATCGCATCGACGTGTAGAGAAAACGGTCGACGACCAGCGCGCCCGCATCCTTGTCCATTTCGTATTTGATCGGCTCGCCGCCGATCGGAACCTCGATGACGACGTTCACGTCCTCGGGCGGATTTTTGCCGATTTTGACGGCTTCAAGACGCATGTCAGTCTCCGGGTCTTGCGATATTTCGGGCGCGGCGAATCCAGCGCACGGGTTCATTTGTCGGCGAGGACGCCCGGCGTGGCAAGCCGCGCCGGAGCCTCAAAAAGTCTATGGACCAAAGCGGTTATTTTTTGGAAAGCCCTTGGGCGGCAACCGCCCCGCGTCGGCGCGGTTGCCGATCCACTCCGCCAGCTCGGCCTGGTGCACGGTAAAGAGACGCCCGGCGCTATCGTTCCAGGTCAGTCCGTCCGCCATGGCGAAGGTTCGCGCGTCGGACAGCAGGCCATCCTTGTATTTCTGCAACCGAACCCCCTTGCCACGCGCCATCTCGGGAATCTGCGACAGCGGGAAAACAAGCAATTTCCGGTTGTCGCCGATCACAGCGACATGATCGCCCGACACCGGCTTGACGAGCACGGCCTTCGAGGGCGAATCGACTCCGAGAACGCCACGGCCCTTGCGGGTCGAGGATATCATGTCGTCCTGCGAGACCACGAATCCGCGCGCGTCGCTGCCCGCGATCAGCATCTTGACCCCGGGCGCGTAGGGGAACACCGCGACGATATCCTCGCCATCGTCGATATCGACCATCAGGCGGATGGGGTCGCCAAAGCCGCGGCCGCCCGGCAGTTTGGACGCGTCCAGCGTGTACATCTTGCCATTGGTGGTCAGGACGAGAACCTTCGACGTCGTCTCGGCGAAGAACGAGACCAGCATTTCGTCGTCGCCCTTGAACTGGACGTTCGAGACATCCGCCAGGTGTCCCTTGAGCGCGCGAATCCAGCCCTTTTTCGTGACAATCACCGTCACGGGCTCGCGCTCGATCATCGCCTCGACGATGTCCGCCTCGTCGGCCTTCGGCGCGAGTTCGAAGGTCGTGCGGCGCTTGCCAATCTTGGTCTCCGGACCAAATTTCTTGCGCGCGTCGCGAATTTGCCCGGCGATCTTCTTCCATTGCGCCGGCTCGTCCGACAGCAGCGTCTCGATCTCGCCCTTTTCCTTGACGAGGGCGTCGTGCTCGGCGCGCAGGGTCATTTCCTCGAGGCGGCGCAGCGACCGCAAGCGCGTGTCGAGCACGTAATTGGCCTGCGTTTCGGACATGGAGAAGCGCGCCATCAGCGCGTCCTTCGGCTCGTCCTCCTCGCGGATGATGCGGATCACCTCGTCGAGGTTGAGGAAAACGATCAACATGCCGGCGAGCATTTCGAGCCGGTGCTGGATTTTTTCGAGGCGATAACGCGAGCGGCGCAGCAACACGTCGCGGCGATGATGCAGCCATTGATTCAGCGCGTCGGCGAGCGACACGACGCGCGGCACGACGCCATCGACGAGAACATTCATGTTCACGGGGAAGCGGGTTTCAAGCTCGCTGAGCCGAAACACCGATTCCATCATCACCTTGGCGTCGACGTTGCGCGCGCGCGGCTCGATGACGAGGCGAACGTCCTCGGCCGACTCATCGCGCACGTCGGCGACGAGCGGCAACTTCTTGTCGTTGATGAGCTCCGCGAGTTTTTCGTAGAGCCTGCCCTTCTGGACGCCATAGGGGATTTCGGCAATCACCACGACCCACGTGCCGCGGCCGGTATCCTCGATGGACCAGCGGGCGCGCACGCGGAATGACCCGCGCCCGGTGCGATAGGTTTCGGCGATCTGTTCTTGCGTATCGACGACAATGCCGCCAGTCGGAAAATCCGGCCCCTGCACGAAGGCCATCAACTGGTCGCCGACGGCCCTTGGATGCGCGATCAGATAGAGCGCGGCATCCAGAAGCTCGGCGACGTTATGCGGCGGAATCGACGTCGCCATGCCGACGGCAATTCCCTGCGCGCCATTGGCGAGCAGGTTTGGAAAGGCCGATGGTAGAACGATCGGCTCCTGCTGATCGCCGGAATAGTTGTCGCGGAAATCGATCGCGTCTTCATCGATGCCTTCGAGCAGCAGGCCCGCGACATCGGTCATGCGGGCTTCGGTGTAGCGATAGGCGGCGGCTGAATCGCCGTCGATGTTGCCGAAATTTCCCTGTCCATCAACCAGCGGATAACGCGACGAAAAATCCTGGGCGAGGCGCACCAGCGCGTCATAGATGGCCTGATCGCCATGCGGATGGAACGAGCCCATGACGTCGCCGACAATCTTCGCGCATTTCTTGAAGGCGGTGTTTGGATCCAGCTTGAGGATCTGCATCCCATAGAGAATGCGGCGATGCACGGGCTTCAGTCCATCGCGGGCATCGGGAAGAGCCCGCCCCATGATGGTCGACAGGGCATAGGCGAGATAACGCTCCTCGAGCGCCTCGCGCAGATTGACGGGATCGGTCGCCGGCGGGGCCGGAGGAGGATTGGTGGGCGTCTTGGCCATTCCGGAGGCCTAGCGAAGGCGATGAGTCGCGGCAAGGCCTGATTTCGGGCCGGCGGACGCGAGTGCTGCCTGCGCGGCGCGTTATCCCAGAGGTGTTGCTGCATTGCACTAGCGCTATATGGCGACGCCCCCTATCAGGTGCGCCGGGTGGGTCGGCAGTGTGCGTTCGCGCATATTCCTTTTGCGTCGATCGCGTCAGTATTTTGACACGGAAAAGCGTTAGAAGCGCCAAGGACTTATCGGTGAGACTGATGACCAAGCTACTGTCCACGTTCGGGTTTTTCGCGGGTGTCGCGCTGCTTGCGCTGGCCTTCCTGAATCCTCCCTCCGTCGGCCCGTCACAGGCGCGCGAAGATTCCGCGAGCGCATGCCGCACGGTCGAGGTGCCGCTCGACGAGGGCTATGGAATCACCAAGGTCGAATCACGGGAAGTTTGCGGCGCCCTTGTTCGTTAGGCCGCGGCCCGCAAGCGCGAACGTTTGGCTTGATCCATCACTTTTTCGCGCGGCCACGGTAATTCTTGAATTCGCCATTGTTTGCCCATTCCTTGGAGCGCCGGTCCAACCCGGAACGGCCAAAGGTTGTCGCCGTCGGCGAGCTTGAGCGCTTGAGCAAGCGTGGGCTCGTGGTCGCCAATGGCAATCGTGGGAGTGGCAAATGTCAAACCATCCGATCATTCGCTCGACGCTCATAGCGGCGGGCGCCGCGGCTTCGCTCGCCCTGTTGGCGGCGACCGTGTCGGCGGCTCCGGTCGCGGCCTGGAACGCGGTTGGCGCCGGCAACGAATCCAATATCGTCAAGATCCAAATGGACCGCGATCACATGCGCATGCATCGCCGCATGCACGAGCGGCATCATTGGCGGCGCGGTCGCGGACATCGCCCGATGATGCGCCACATGATGAATCACGATCACATGTGACTGACGACTGGCTCCTCCCGCAATCGCGCGACGCGTTAGCGCGGCTTGAGGGATTCCGCGATAAAGGCCCGCCGCGCATCGGGCATGGGCGCGCCCCGGGGGCCGAAAATGTCGCGATCGAGAAAATAGCCCGTCAGGCGGAATCCCTCCGCGACGGCGTCGGCATCGGCGACATCCTGGCGTCCCGCCAGAAAGCCCGGCAATGGCAGCAGGCGATCCTTCCACGGCTCGCCGGCGAGGCGGCTGACGGCGCGGCCTGATTTCGGCGAGACGTAGATCAGGTCTTCGCGCGCGCCGCTCGCGGCGCATTCCGTGACATCGAGACCGAAGCCGAGCTCCGCCAGCAGGGCCAATTCCAATCGCACCATGAGCGCGGGCGCCATGTCGGGCTCATGCAGGCGATCGGCGACGAGTTCAATCGTTTCATGCAGCGCGGCGTGCGGATCGCGCTCGGGCAAAAGCCGGACCAACGCGCCGAGATAATTCACCCCGTGAAGCGCCAGCGCCGATTCCATGATGACGGAAGAGCGCAATCGCGTCGCCTCCAGCGTCCAGGCGCCCATGTGCTCATCCAGACGCGCGCGCCACATCACGGCGACGCTGTTGCCGGGTTGCAGCGTTGGCGCCATGGCGCGGGAGCGCGCGCCGCGCGCCATGCCGAGATGGCGGCCGTGGTCTCGGGTCATCACCTCGACGATGGCGCTTGATTCGCCATGTTTGCGCACGCCGATAATGACGCCTTCATCGCGCCATTCCATGTCCGCCCCTCAATGCGCCGGCGAGACCCGCCACAGCGCCAGCGCCGCCACAAGCGTCGCGACCATCAACGCGCCGGAAAACATGGCGACGCCCGGCCAGGCGTGGCTCGCCCAGAAAACGCCGCCGTAGGAGCCCGCGACTCCGCCGCCGATATAGTACAACAGGAGATAGAGCGATGACGATTGCGCCTTGTCGCTGTCCGTCAGCGCCGGCGCCCAGCCGCTGGAGATCGCATGGGCGCCAAAAAAGCCGAAGGTCATGATGGCGAGACCGATCGTCAATGTGAAAACATTGTCGGGCGTCATGATGGCGAGGCCCGCGATCATGATCGAAATCGACAGCGTAAGCACCCTGCCCCGGCCGTGCCGGCCGGCGAGCCCGCCCATGAACGCCGAGGCGTAGCTGCCGATGGGATAGACGAGAAAAACCAGCCCCGCCGCGGCCTGGCTCAGGCCGAAAGGCGGCGCCTGCAGGCGAAAGCCGATGTAATTGAAAATGGCCATGTAACCGCCGAGCAGCAAAAACCCCTCGACGATGAGGATCGCGATGGCGGGCCTGACCGACAGCCGCGCCATGGAAACCGCGAGATCGAGGAGCTTGAAGGGCCGCGCGGTGAAATGGCGCGAGGCCGGCAGCGAGCGCCAGAACACCACCGCCGAGGC
>CAISJZ010000422.1 GCA_903885755.1 uncultured Hyphomicrobiales bacterium
GGACCAGCATGCAGCCGCCCGCCGCGGCGGCGGTCGCATGGTCGCGCCGGTTCACCCATGAAAATGGGTAAAGCATCTGGAAAAAGAAAACGAAGGCAGGGATCAGCGCGCGCTCGACCAAACTATCGCACCGCAGTTTTACCATCAGGGACGACAGCGCCAAATCATCGGCGATCGCGCGCGACACCAGATCGCGCAAGACGCCCGATTCGTAGACGATATCCGCGTCAGTGAGCAGCAGATAGGCCGGCGCTGTCTCATTTGCGCGTTGAACGCCCTGTTGCATGGCCCAGAGCTTGCCCGTCCATCCCGCGGGCAGGGCCGCGCCCGAAAGAACCCGCAGGCGCTCCGGGACGCCGCTCTCGGTCGCCGCCCGGCGCGCGACATCCGCTGTGCCGTCGGAGCTGTGGTCGTCCACGAGGACTACCGAGAAAGTTCCGGGATAATCCTGCCGCAGCAGGGAGGAAATGGTCTGGCCCACGCCTTCGGCCTCGTCGCGCGCGGGAATGACGACCGCCACCTCCGGCCAGGCCGCCGGAACTGGACCGGCTATATCGCGCTCGGCCGCTCGCCAGAACCCGCCGCGCGCAACAACCAGATAGAGCCAGACCGCGAGCGAAAATATCGAGAGGATGGTCGAAAAGTTCACGTATTTCGCCCTCCTCGGAACAGCGTCTCCCCTTGGGGATGACAGCCAACATTACGTATTTTATGATACCTGTAACAGGCTTGATGGAAAGCCCTTTTGGCGCGGCCGAGCAAGCCGACCAGACAATCTTCGACTTGAGGAGCATGCCTTGACCGTTTCCGGCGACGCGTTTTCGTCGCAATTGGGCTCCGTGGCCGCGGATACCGAAGCGCTGATCAACACACTCCTCGCACCCAATCCCTGCGTGGGCGAGATTGCGAGGCCGCAACGCCTGCTGGAGGCGATGCGCTATTCAAGCCTTGGCGGCGGCAAGCGGATTCGACCCTTTCTCGTTGTTGCGAGCGCCGATCTTTTCGCGGTTCCACGCCAGCGTTCATTGATGGCGGGCGCTGCGCTGGAATTCATCCATTGCTATTCGCTCATCCACGACGATTTGCCTGCGATGGATAACGACGACCTGCGGCGTGGACGCCCGACGGCGCATAAGGCGTTCGATGACGCAACCGCGATCCTGTCGGGCGACAGCCTGCTGACATTCGCCTTCGACATCGCCTCGCGGCCCGAGATACATCCCGACGCCGCCGTGCGGATCGATCTGGTGCGGGCGCTCGCGAGGGCCGCCGGGATCGGCGGCATGGCGGGCGGACAAATGCTCGACCTTGCCGCCGAAGGCCGGTTCTCGGGCGGTCGCCCGCAAGCGCTCGACGAAGCCGCGATCCTGACCCTGCAAGCCATGAAAACCGGCGCGCTTCTGCGGTTCGCCTGTCTGGCGGGCGCCATTCTCGGCCAGGCCACCGCGAATGAGCGCGCCGCGCTGGAGCGCTATGGCGAAGCGATTGGCAAGGCCTTCCAGATCGCCGACGATTTACTGGACGTAGAGGGCGACAGCGCCACTCTCGGCAAGGCGGCGCACAAGGACGCGGAGGCGGGCAAGGCGACGATTGTCGGCATTCTGGGCGTCCCGGCCGCGAAGGAACGGCTTGCGGCGCTGGTCGACGAGGCCAAAAGCGCGCTGCGGCCATTCGGCGCCAAGGCCTCGATTCTGGCCGAGGCCGCCCAATTCATCGCCAGCCGAAACGCCTGAGCGCCAAAGCGATCCGCCGGAACAAAAAAGCCGCCCGAGGGCGGCTTCTTCGGATGATCGCCTGAAATGGTCGGAGTGAAAGGATTCGAACCTTCGACCCCCTCGTCCCGAACGAGGTGCGCTACCAGGCTGCGCTACACTCCGATTTCCAATCAGGCTTGATCCCGACGACCCTGGAAGACCGCCGACGCGCGCCTTATAGACGCGGGATCGGGCGGCGACAAGTGCGGTCGACGCTCTTGTCCGCCAGTGCTCGAAAGTCTCAGGATTCCTCGTCGTCCTCGATGTCGCCATCGATGAGACCCGCGACATCGTCCGAATCCTCTTCCTCTTCCTCGAGGAAGGTTTCGTCCGCCGCGGTGTCATCGTCCTCGATCTCGATATCGTCCGTGGCGACGGCGGCGGCCTTGTCGTCGCCCGCGTCCGCATCCTCCAGCGAAATGATTTCGACCGGAGCCGCGTCCGCCTCGTCGTTATCCTCGGCCGCCGCGGGTCGCGCCGCCGCGGCGCGCGCCATGGCGGGCGCCTGGAACACCGTCTCGCACTTCGGGCAGACGATGGGGTTGCGATTGAGGTCGAAGAATTTCGCGCCGCAATTCTGGCATTGGCGCTTCATGCCGAGTTCTGGTTTCGCCACGTGCTTTCGACCTCTCGAACGATTGAATCCCGCGGACGCGCCGTGATGTTCGCGTCCAGTCCATGCTTGTTCGGTCGCCCCGGTTAGAGGGGCGTAAGCCGCCTGTCAAATGCCATTTTCGTCGGGCCCGCTGGCCTGGTGGCGCGCGCGCCCCGCCCGTGCTACCAGCCCGCCGGAACATCGCAAGAGCACGAGGCTGTCTTGTCCACATCCGCCGCGTCTTCCCACGGGGCCGCCGCAAGCCCGCTCAGCGCCCGCCGGGGCGCGCCCATGCGGGGTCGGCTGCGTCCGCCTGGCGACAAATCCATCTCGCACCGCTCGCTCATAATGGGGCTGCTAACCCTTGGCGAAACGACGATCGAGGGCTTGCTCGAAGGCGAGGACGTGTTGCGCACGGCGCAAGCCTGCCGCGATCTCGGCGCACGGGTGGAGCGGCTTGGCCCCGGCCGCTGGCGCGTCGAGGGCGCGGGACTGGGCACCCTACTGCAACCCCGGGAGGCCCTCGATTTCGGCAACGCCGGAACCGGCGCGCGCCTGATGATGGGCGTTATCGGCGGGCACGCGATCACGGCGACCTTCGATGGTGACGCCTCGCTGCGCAAGCGCCCCATGCGACGCATTCTCGACCCACTGATTCTCATGGGCGCGGAGGTCCTTTCGGAAGCCGACGGGGGACGCCTGCCGGTCATCCTCAAGGGAACCGGCGAACCCGCCCCGATCGAATACCGCACCCCGGTGCCCTCCGCCCAGTTGAAATCGGCTATTCTGCTCGCCGGTCTGAATTCGCCGGGACGCACGACCGTCATCGAAACGGAAGCCTCGCGCGACCACACGGAAAAGCTGCTCGCCTATTTCGGCGCTACGATCGAGAGCGTTGCCGAGGGCGCGCACGGTCGCAGGATCACGCTGGAAGGACGCCCGCAATTCGCGCCGCGGCCCATTGTCACCCCCGCCGATCCCTCCTCCGCGGCGTTTCCGCTGGTGGCGGCCCTGATCACGCCCGGCTCGGAAATTGTCATCGAGGGAATGATGATGAACCCGCTGCGCGTCGGCCTGCTCGACACGCTGCTGGA
>CAISJZ010000423.1 GCA_903885755.1 uncultured Hyphomicrobiales bacterium
CCCTTCAAGCAGGTCGAGTTCGACATCATGTATGGCGAGGGCATCTCGAAGGTTGGCGAACTCGTCGATCTCGGCGTCAAGGCCGGCGTGGTCGAGAAATCCGGCGCCTGGTTCTCCTATGACAGCCAGCGCCTCGGTCAGGGCCGCGAGAACGCCAAGGCCTTCCTGAAACAGAATCCAGATCTCGCCACGAAGATCGAACTGGCGATCCGCGAGAACTCCGGCCTCATCGCCGAACGCATCCTCGAAAACGCCGGCCCCGACGCCGACAGCGACGAGGAATAGCGCCCGCATCGCGAGCGCGCGCGGGAACGAAGTCGCCGCTCTTCGTTCCACCGCATGGTTTTGATGGAAAGGTCCCCTCTGTTCAGGCCAGCCACGCGCCGCTCGGTTCGGCGGGGCGGGGATGTCGGGTCGATGGTGTTGCGTTCTGTCCGCGTATCTGGCGTCGACCCTCGACAGTCCCCCGTCCCGCCGTTAGAACGAGCCCGGATCGCGAGATCCGGGCTTTTTCACGTTCGCGCGCGTTCGCGGCTCCGCCACGACGGCTGGCGAGGTTGACTGGGGATTTTGTGAAGCGATGAGCGGCGTCAACGAAATTCGGACGACATTCCTGGATTTCTACGCCAGGAATGGCCACGAAGTCGTCGCCTCCTCCCCGCTCGTGCCGCGCAATGATCCGACATTGATGTTCACCAACGCCGGCATGGTGCAGTTCAAGAACGTCTTCACCGGCGTCGAGAAGCGCCCCTACACGCGCGCGACCTCGTCGCAGAAATGCGTGCGCGCCGGCGGCAAGCACAACGATCTCGACAACGTCGGCTACACCGCGCGCCATCACACCTTCTTCGAGATGCTCGGCAACTTCTCCTTCGGCGATTATTTCAAGGCCGAGGCGATCGAGCTTGCCTGGACGCTCATCACGAAGGAATTCGCCCTCGCCAAGGACCGGATGCTCGTCACCGTCTATCACACCGACGACGAGGCGGCGGACCTCTGGCGCAAGATCGCCGGCTTCTCCGACCGCCGCATCATCCGCATTCCAACCTCCGACAATTTCTGGTCGATGGGCGACACCGGCCCCTGCGGCCCCTGCTCGGAAATCTTCTACGATCAGGGTCCCGCCTTGCAGGGCGGCCCGCCCGGCAGTCCCGATGAGGACGGCGACCGGTTCCTCGAATTCTGGAACCTCGTGTTCATGCAATACGAGCAGGTGGCTGGCGGCGAACGCATGCCCCTGCCCCGCCCGTCCATAGACACCGGCATGGGTCTTGAGCGCATCGCCGCGATTTTGCAGGGCGTGCATTCAAACTACGACATCGATCTCATGCGCGCGCTCATCCGCGCCTCCAGCGACGCAACGGGCGTTGACGCCGACGGCCCGATGAAGGCAAGCCATCGCATCATCGCCGACCATCTGCGCGCCTCGTCGTTTCTGGTGGCGGACGGGGTGCTTCCATCGAACGAAGGCCGCGGCTACGTGCTGCGCCGGATCATGCGCCGCGCCATGCGCCACGCCCAGTTGCTTGGCGCGAAGGACCCGCTGATGTGGCGGCTCGTGCCGGCCCTGGTGCGTGAAATGGGCGCGGCCTATCCCGAACTCACGCGGGCCGAGGCGCTCATCGCCGAGACGCTGCGGCTGGAGGAATCGCGCTTTCGCGTCACGCTCGCCCGCGGCCTTTCCATTCTCGACGACGAAAGCGCCGGGCTTGAAAGCGGCGCGCGTCTGTCGGGCGAAACCGCCTTCAAGCTCTACGACACCTACGGCTTTCCACTCGATCTGACGCAGGAGGCGCTACGCGCCCGCGGCGTCGGCGTCGACCTCGACGCCTTCAACGCCGCCATGGAGCGCCAGCGCGCCGAGGCGCGCAAGGCCTGGGCGGGTTCGGGCGAATCGGCGACCGAAACCGTCTGGTTCGGCATTCGCGACAAGGCCGGCGCGACCGAATTCCTCGGCTATGACGCGGAAGCCGCCGAGGGCGTCATCGCCGCCATCGTGCGCGACGGCGGGCAGGTCGACACGCTGGAGGCTGGCGAGACCGGCTACGTCGTTCTGAACCAGACGCCGTTCTACGCCGAATCCGGCGGTCAGGTCGGCGACGCCGGAACAATCAGCGCGCCCGGCCTGAAGGCCGCTGTTCTCGATGTGCACAAGAAGGTCGGCGATCTCTTCGTTCACGAGGTCCGCGCGGAACTTGGCGCGCTGCGGGTGGGGTTGGCGGTCGAACTGACGGTCGATCACGCGCGCCGCGGCGCCATTCGCGCCAACCATTCGGCGACCCATCTGCTGCACGAGGCGCTGCGTCAGGTGCTCGGCGATCACATCGCCCAGAAGGGCTCGCTTGTCGCGCCCGACCGGTTGCGCTTCGACTTCGCCCATCCCAAGCCCATCAGCGACGAGGAACTTTCCCGCGTCGAGGACATCGCCAACGCGGTCGCGTTGCGCAACACGCCCGTGACCACACGGTTGATGGGCATCGAGGATGCCCGCACATCGGGGGCGCGAGCGCTGTTCGGCGAGAAATATGGCGACGAGGTGCGCGTCGTGACAATGGGCGTCGACGCGGCGGCGGCGAACCATCCATTTTCCATTGAACTGTGCGGGGGCACGCATGTGTCGCGCACCGGCGACATCGGCCTTGTCGCCATCGTCTCGGAAAGCGCCGTCGCATCCGGCGTGCGACGCATCGAGGCCAAGACCGCCGAGGGCGCGCGCCAGCATCTGAACGCCGAGGCGCGCCGCCTGCGCGAGGTCGCCGCGCTACTCAAGGCGCCGCTGGACGAAACGGCCGAACGCGTCTCCGTCGTGCTCGACGAGCGGCGCAAGCTCGAGCGCGAACTCTCCGACGCGCGCAAGAAGCTCGCCATGGGCGGTGGCGGCTCGGGCGCCGAACACGACATCGTCGACATCGCCGGCGTCAAATAGTTCCGCCGCGCCGTCACCGGCGTCGAGATGAAGGACCTCAAGGCCCTCGCGGACGAGGGCAAGACCAAGGTCGTCTCCGGCGTTGTCGCCATCGCCAACACCTCGGCGGACGGCAAGGGCGGCAGCTAGAATGGTGCGACGGCGCATGGGGACCTCCCGGGTGCGCCCC
>CAISJZ010000424.1 GCA_903885755.1 uncultured Hyphomicrobiales bacterium
GCGGTGATCGTGCTGATCCTCGGGCTCATTCCGAAACTCGCGGCGGTCTTCGCCTCGATCCCGGTTTACGTGCTCGGCGGCTCGGGCCTCGTGATGTTCGGCATGGTGGCGGCGACGGGAATTCGCATTCTCTCCGTCGTCGATTATTCGACCAACCGGAATAACCTGTTCGTCGTCGCCATCGGCATCGGCGCTGGCATGCTCACGCTGATCGCGCCCAACATCTTCGATCAGCTTCCAAAAGCGCTGAAGCCAATGCTGGACTCAGGCATTCTGCTGACCACGGTCGTCGCCGTGATCCTCAATGCATTCTTCAACGGCGCGGGGTCCGACGAGCAGATGCGCGAGGAAATCGTCAAGGCGGCGAAGACCGCCGAGGCCTGATTTTTCCAGGGAAAGAATGAAGCCCCGGCGACGCGCTTTCGCCGGGGCTTTTTGTATCGGGTTTTCAGCCGCCGATATTAAAAGCCGCCAGCGCCGCCATGTTGACGATGTCGCTGTCGCGCGCGCCGAGCGGCACGATCTGCACGGGCTTGTCGAGCCCGACGATCAGCGGGCCGATGACGGTCGCGCCACCAAGCTCCTGCAACATCTTGGTCGAGATCGACGCGGAGTGGAACGCTGGCATGACCAAGACGTTCGCCGTGTCCGACAATCGGCAGAAGGGATAGGCCGCCATGGTCTCCCTGTTGAGCGCCACGTCGGCGGCCATTTCGCCGTCATATTCGAAGTCGACGCGCTGCGCGTCGAGAATGCGCACCGCTTCCTTCACGTATTTGGTGCGCTCGCCCTCGGGATGGCCGAAGGTCGCGAAGGCGAGCAGAGCCACGCGCGGCTCGTAGCCAAGACGCCGCGCGACGCCCGCGGCCTCGATGGCGATGCGCGCCAGTTCCTCGGCGGTTGGCATCTCGGTGATCGCGGTGTCGGCGACGAGCACCTGCCGCGATCGCGACAACACCAGCGAGGCGCCGATCAGGCGATGGCCGGGACGCGTGTCGATGACGCGTCGCACTTCCTCGAGCGCGATGGAGAAATTGCGCGTCACGCCGGTGACCATGGCGTCGGCGTCGCCACGCGCCACCATTGCCGCGGCGAAGGAGTTGCGGTCGTTGTTGATCAGGCGCTGGCAGTCGCGCATGAGATAACCGCGCCGTTGCAGACGCTCGTAGAGATACTGTGCGTAAACCTCATTGCGCGCCGAGAGCCGCGCGTTGTGAATTTCAATGTTCTTGTCGGAGAGATCGACGCCGGCGGCGGCGGCGTTCGCCTTCACGCGCTCTTCCCGTCCGACGAGAATCGCCGTGCCAAGACCGAGATTGACGAAGGAGACCGCGGCGCGCAGCACCTGCTCTTCCTCGCCCTCGGCGAAGACGACCCGCTTGGGATAACGCCGCACGCTTTCGTAGATACGCTGCAAGGCGCCAGCGACGGGATCGCGCCGCGCCGACAGTTGCGCCTTGTAAGTCTTTTCATCGACGATGGACTTGCGCGCCACGCCCGTTTCCATCGCCGCCTTGGCGACCGCGGCTGGTACCACGCTGATCAGGCGAGGGTCGAAGGGCACGGGAATGATGTAGTCGCGGCCAAAGCGCGGGCGTGCGCCCTGATAGGCGGCGGCAACCTCGTCGGGCACGTCCTCGCGCGCCAGCGCGGCGAGCGCTCTGGCCGCCGCGACCTTCATTTCCATGTTGATTGTGGTGGCGCGCACGTCGAGCGCGCCACGAAAGATATAGGGAAAACCCAGAACGTTGTTGATCTGGTTCGGGTAGTCGGA
>CAISJZ010000425.1 GCA_903885755.1 uncultured Hyphomicrobiales bacterium
CGCGCCAAGCAGATGCCCGATCGACGATTTGGTCGAGGACATCGACACATTGCCCGCCGCGTTGCCGACGGCGCGCGTCACCGCGCCCAGTTCGATCTCGTCGCCGAGCGGCGTCGAGGTGCCGTGGGCGTTGACGTAATCGATTTCGGACGTTGAGACGCCCGCGCGCTTGATGGCCATGGTCATGCAGCGATAGGCGCCGTCGCCATCTTCCGCCGGGGCGGTGATGTGATGGGCGTCCCCGGACATGCCATAGCCGATGACCTCGGCGTAGATACGCGCCCCGCGCGCCTTGGCGTGCTCAAGCGATTCCAGCACGACGCAGCCCGCGCCCTCCCCCATGACGAAGCCGTCGCGGTCCTTGTCATAGGGCCGCGAGCCTTCGCTCGGGCGATCGTTGAAGCCGGTGGACAAGGCGCGGCAGGCGGCGAAGCCAGCCATGCCAATGCGATTGACCGCCGATTCCGCGCCGCCGGCGACCATCACCTCGGCGTCGCCGAACGCGACGATGCGCGCCGCGTCGCCGATCGCGTGGGAGCCGGTGGAGCAGGCTGTGACGACCGAGTGATTGGGGCCCTTGAGACCATGCTGGATCGACACGTAACCGGAGGCGAGATTGATCAGCCGTCCGGGAATGAAAAACGGAGACACCCGGCGGGGGCCCTTGTCGCGCAGGATCAGCGAGGTCTCGTAAATTCCGCCAAGGCCGCCAATGCCCGAGCCGATCATCACGCCGGTGGCGCATTGATCATCGTGTGTCTTGGGCGCCCAGCCGGCGTCGGCGAGCGCCTGCGTTGCGGCGGAAATCGCGAAGAGAATGAAATCGTCGACCTTGCGCTGCTCCTTCGGCTCCATCCACTCGTCGGGACGAAATGCGTGCGGCGCCTCGCCGCGCGGCACCTGACAGGCGATCTGGCAGGGAAGGTCGGAGACATCAAAATTCTCGATGCGCCGCGCGCCGCTCTTGCCTTCCAGCAAACGCGCCCAAGTTGGCTCGACGCCGCTGGCGAGCGGCGAAACCATTCCAAGCCCGGTGACAACGACGCGTCTCATTGCAGCCCCATGGGAAGATCCAACGCACGGCGAGGCCGTCGGACCGACGTCCGACAGGCCCGCTTCAAACGCTAACGCCAGGCGTCAGGCGGCTTTCGCTTTTTCCAGGAACTTGACCGCGTCGCCAACCGTGACGATCGTCTCGGCCGCGTCATCGGGAATTTCGACGCCGAATTCTTCCTCGAAGGCCATGACCAGCTCGACCGTGTCGAGCGAATCGGCTCCGAGATCGTCGATAAAATTGGCCTTGTCGACCACCTTGTCGGCGTCCACGCCGAGATGCTCGACAACGATCTTCTTCACGCGCTCGGCGACATCGCTCATTTCATGACCCTCGTAATGACCGTTAAACCGTTCCGATGAAACCCACCCGTTTCACCCCCATCCTAGCATGGGCGCGACCCGGACCAAATTTCAATCCCTGTTGTATTCCGCGTCGGCAAACCGCCCGCGTGGGATCGACGCCAAGCGTCCGTTCTCCACACATGCGAGCCCCCCGGGACGCGGCGCGGTGCTAACATACTTCCCCGGGGATGGCGAGCGCCCCGTGCGCCTTCAGATCATCGCCATGCCGCCATTGACGTGCAGGGTCTGACCGGTGACGTAGCCGGCCTCCCGGCTGGCGAGATAGACCGCCGCCGCGCCGATATCGGCGCCGGTTCCCAGCTTGCGGGACGGGATCATGCCCAGAATGGCTTCTTTTTGCTTGTCGTTCAGGCCAGCCGTCATGGGGCTGGCGATGAACCCCGGCGCGATGCAGTTGGCGGTGACGCTGCGCGTCGCGATTTCCGCCGCCAGCGCCTTGGTCATGCCGATCATGCCGGCCTTGGAGGCCGCGTAATTGCCCTGACCGGGATTGCCAGTGACGCCGACCACCGAGGTGATGCCGATGATCCGCCCAAAACGGCGGCGCATCATGCCGCGCAGGGCGGCGCGGATGAGCCGGAAGGCCGAGGTGAGATTGACGTTCATGACGGTTTCCCAGTCGTCGTCGCTCATCCGCGCGAACAACCCGTCGCGCGTGATGCCGGCGTTGTTCACCAGAATGTCGAGCTGACCAAACGCCGCCTCCGCCGCGGGCACCAGCGCCTCGATGGCGGTCTTGTCCGAGAGATCGCAAGGCAGCACATGGACGCGCGATCCGAGTTCGGCGGCCAGCGCCTCAAGCGCCTCGCGGCGGGTGCCGGAAATGGCGAGCGTCGCGCCCTGCGCGTGCAGCGCCCGGGCGATGTCGCCGCCAAGGCCGCCGGTCGCGCCGGTGACGAGCGCATTCAGGCCAGTGAGATCAAACATATGCGTCTCCAATGCTTTGGCGAGCGGCTATTCGCGCCGGTGCGACTTGTAGGTTTCTATGTCGGCGGGCGATCCAATGGCGATGCCGATCGCCGTGTCCGCGATGCGCTTGACCAGCCCCGACAGGACCTTGCTCGCGCCCAGTTCGTAAAAGGTCGTGACGCCCTGGCCAGCCATGTAGGCGACACATTCGCGCCAGCGCACGGTGCCAGTGACCTGCTCGACGAGGCGGTTCCGGATATCGGCGGGATCACTGATGGGGCTCGCCAGCACGTTGGCGACGAGCGGGACTTTTGGCGCGACGATCGTGGCCTTGTCGAGCGCCTCGCGCATGGCGTCGGCGGCTGGCGCCATCAGCGCGCAATGGAAGGGCGCGGAGACCGGCAGCAGCAGCGCCCGCTTGGCGCCCGCGGCCTTGGCGATCTCCATGGCTTTTTCCACCGCTATTTTCGTGCCGGAAATGACCACCTGGCCACCGCCGTTGTCATTGGCGGCCTGACAGACGGCGGCTTGCAGATGATAGAGACGCGCGGCCTCCGTGGCCGCGGCGGCGACCGGGCCGAATTCAAGGCCGAGAATGGCCGCCATGGCGCCTTCGCCGACGGGCACGGCCTTCTGCATGGCGTCGCCGCGCAAGCGCAGCAGTCGGGCGGTGTCAGCCAGCGTGATCGATCCGGCGGCGGCGAGCGCCGAATATTCGCCGAGCGAGTGACCGGCGACAAAAGCAGCGTCGCGGGCGAGATCGAGACCGGCCTCGGCTTCGAGCACGCGCAGCACCGCCATACTCACCGCCATCAGGGCTGGCTGGGCGTTGGCGGTCAAGGTGAGGTCCGCCTCGGGTCCTTCGAACATCAGGCCGGAGAGATTTTGTCCAAGAGCATCATCGACTTCGGCGAAAACCTTGCGAGCGGACTCGAAGGCGTCGGCAAGCGCCTTGCCCATTCCGACGGACTGGGACCCCTGACCGGGGAAAACGAAAGCAATGGACATAGTGGACTCCCGGCGGCGAGGCCGCGGCGCGGAAACGGGCGCCGGCGGGCCGGCGGCAGGAACAATTTTGCCGCGCCCAAGTCAATAGGCGCGGCGGAAACGAGATATATCTAGCGGGCGGCGCGCTTCTTCGCCGCGGCCTTTTTTGAGGGCGCCTTTTTGGCTGGAGCTTTCCGGGCGGCGGTTTTCGTCGGCGCCTTGCCAGCCTTGACCTCGAAGGGCGGGGCGTCGCTGTCAGCTACCTTGACCTTTGGCTTGCTGGCGGCGGCTTTGCCCGAGGGCTTTTTGGCGGCGGATTTCTTCGCCGGGGCCTTTTTGCCGCCACGCGCCGGCCGGACCGGGGCGCCGCCCTTCTCGTCGATCAGCTCGATGGCGTCGGCCAGCGTGATTGAATCAACCGAGATTGATTTGGGGATCGTCGCATTGATCTTGCCGAGATTGACATAGGCGCCATAGCGACCGTCGCGGACGGTGATCTTGCCGCCCGAGGGATGGTCGCCGAGCACGCGGCCGCCGCCGGCGGGCGTTCCCGCGGCGCGGGCCTTGAGCAGTTCAATCGCGGCCTCAAGGGTGATTTCCTCGGAGTTGGCGCCCTTGGGAATGGTGGCGTTGATCTTGCCCCAATTGACATAGGCGCCGAACTTGCCGGCCTTGACCGTGACCGGCCCGCCCTCGGGATGATCGCCGAGCGGCCGGCCGGGCGCGGAGGAGCCGAACTGGCGTCCGCCGCCCTGTTCCTTGGTGATGATGAGATCGATGGCGCGGTTCGCGCCAACGCTCAGAATGTCCTCGTCGCGGCCAATGCTGGCGTACATTTTTCCGTGCTGCACGTACGGGCCAAAACGCCCCATGCCCGCCACGATGGCGTTGCCGCTTTCGGGATGTTTGGCGACCTCGCGCGGCAGGGACAAAAGCCCGATAGCCTGTTCCAGCGTGAGTTCATTTGCCTTGTAGTTCTTCGGGATCGAGGAACGCTTGGGCTTCTCGCCCTCGCCCTGCTGGACATAGGGACCAAAGCGCCCGTCGCGCACGCTGATTTCGTCGCCGGTTTCCGGATGCGTCCCCAGAATTCGGACGCCCGGACGATCGGCGTCGCCACCCGCGCTCTGTTCGCCCGCCGCCGCCGCCGACATGGTGCGCGTGAACTTGCACTCGGGATAATTCGAGCAGCCGATGAAGGCGCCGAACTTGCCAAGCTTCAGCGACAATTGTCCGACGCCGCAGGTCGGGCATGTCCTGGGATTTGAGCCATCGCCCTTGTCCGGGAAAACATGGGGCCCCAGAACCTCGTTGAGGCTATCGAGAATTTGCGTCGTGCGGAGATCCTTCGTCCCATCGATCGCGGCGGCGAATTCAAGCCAGAAGTCCCGCAGCAGCTGCTTCCAGTCGCCTTCGTGGTTGGCGACGAGATCGAGCTTTTCCTCGAGATCGGCGGTGAAATTGTATTCGACATAACGCGTGAAGAAGCTTTCGAGAAACGCCGTCAGCAGGCGTCCCTTGTCCTCGGGAACAAGGCGCTTCTTGTCGATTCGCACATATTCGCGCTCGCGCAGCACCGCGAGCGTCGAAGCATAGGTCGAGGGCCGACCAATGCCGAGCTCCTCCATGCGCTTGACCAGCGTCGCCTCGGTGAAGCGCGGCGGCGGCTCGGTGAAATGCTGCGTCGATTCAATCTTTTCACGCGTGACGGGCTCGCCCGCCTTCATTGGCGGCAAGCGCCCGCCTTCCTCGTCTTCCTCGTCGTCCTTGCCCTCCTGGTACAGCGCGAGAAACCCGTCGAAGCGAACAACCTGGCCGGTGGCGCGCAGATCGATCCTGTTGATTTTGGATGGAGCTGGAATGTCGGCGACGATGTCGACCGTCGTGCGCTCCAGCTCGGCGGAGGCCATCTGGCTGGCGACGGTGCGCGTCCAGATCAGTTCATACAGCGCGAGTTGATCGCGCTCGACGTATTTCGCCATCTGCTTGGGCAGACGCGCGGGATCGGTGGGGCGAATGGCCTCATGGGCCTCCTGCGCGGTCTTCTGCTTGGTGGTGTAGAGGCGCGGGGATGATGGCACGTAGCGATCGCCATGCAGCTTGCCGATGAGCGCGCGCGTCGCGGC
>CAISJZ010000426.1 GCA_903885755.1 uncultured Hyphomicrobiales bacterium
AACTCGTCAAACAGGGCCGCTTCCGCGAGGATCTCTACTACCGTCTCAATGTTTTCCCCATCACGATCCCGCCGCTGCGCTCGCGCCGCGACGATATCGCCGATCTTACCCGCCGCTTCATCGCGCGGTTCGCGGCCGAGGAAGGCAAGCGCATTCGCGGCGCCTCCGCGGAATGCCTGTCGCTGCTGGCGCGCTATGACTGGCCGGGCAATGTCCGCCAGTTGGAAAACGCTGTGTTCCGCGCCGTCGTGCTCGCCGACGCCGACGAACTGACGGTCGCCGAATTTCCACAGATCGCCGCGCAGGTCGAGGGTTTCGACGTGCGCGTCCCGGCGGCGCCCGCCAACGCCTCGATCCCCGCGGCCGCGCCGCAGCGCGAAATCGTCCGCATCGAGGTGCGCGATCCCAACGTGCTTCGCCTGCTCGACGACAGCAGCCATGTTCGCCAGCTCGAACATCTGGAAGCCGACGTCATCAAGTTCGCGCTTGCCCACTATCGCGGGCAGATGTCGGAAATGGCGCGGCGGCTCGGAATCGGGCGCTCCACGCTCTACCGCAAGATGAAGGATTTCGGCCTCGCCGATCCCTCCAGCGGCGAGGAAGACGCCGCCTGACCGGCGGCGTCTTGGTCGAACGCCCGTTTGTGCGGCGCCGCACCGCGCCGGCCTTATTTAGATGACAGAAGTTTCATTGTCGCCGACTGGACGAACAGCCGGTTTCGGCCGCACAATGCGTGCGTTGCGTTCGCCCGGGCGACGCGACAATGGAGGGTGGAATGCGGACGCGCGTATTTTGCGTCGGTCGTGTTGGCGTCGGAATGATGGGCGTCGGGCTCGCGGCTCTGATGGCCTCGATGAACGCCAGCGCGCAAGCGGGCGACCCCTCAGGCGAGCGGCCCGCGATCGTCCTGCCGCCCCTGCCCGATGTCACGCCAAATCTGGGAGCCCAAGCCACCGCGCCCGCAAGCGCCCCGGCGACTGAACCTCGTGAGCCCGCGGTCGCGACTGCGCCGCCGCCAACGCCCGCCCCCGCGCCAGGCGCTATCTCCAGCGGCGATCTTCGCACGGCGCTCGCCGCCCGCGCGGAAAGCGCGCGCAAGGATGCGCCGACGCGCGGCGCGCTCGCGCCACTTGTCAAACAGCGCGTGGCGATCGCCGCCTATTACGGCGCGCACGACAACGCGCCACTGTGGATCGATGGCGGCAAGTGGACGCCCGCGGCCAACGCCGCGCTGGCGATCCTTGCGTCCGCTGGCGATGACGGGCTCGATCTGACGTCGACGCCTGCGCCCAAAAACATGGGCGCCGACGCCAGCGCGCAAGCCGACGCGGATTTCGCGCTCTCCGCGGCCATCGTGAATTACGGCTGGCAGGCGAGCGGCGGACGCATCGATCCCAAAACCATCGGCAAGCTCATCACGGAAACTCCCGAGATCGCCGAGCCCGCCGCGATTCTCTCGGGCGTCTCGACGGCCGCCGACGCCGGCACCGCGCTGCGCGCCTTCAACCCGCCTCAGCCCGGCTACAAGGCGTTGCGAGAAAAACTCGCCGAACTGCGCCGCGACCGCCCCAGGGCGCCCGAACGCATCGCGCCGGGGCCGATTCTGAAGGTCGGCATGTCCGACGCGCGCGCGCCGATCCTGCGCGTCCGACTCGGGCTCGAAGCCGCGGATGGCGCGGACGATCTTGTCTATGACGCCAAACTGTCGACCGCGGTGGCCGATTACCAGCGCGCCAATGGTCTCGCGCCGACGGGCAGGCTGAATCAGGCCGTCATCGCCGCGCTCAATGGCGCCGATCCCGCCGCGCTCGAGGACGAGATCGTCGCCAACATGGAGCGCTGGCGCTGGGAGCCGCGCACGCAGACCGACGACCAGATCGAGGTGAATATCCCGGATTACATGGTGAAGGTGACATTCGGCGGACAGGTCGTGCATCGCGCGCGCGTCATTGTCGGCAAGCCCGATCACCAGACGCCGGTGTTCTCCAACAGGATGCAGTTCATCGAGGTGAACCCCTACTGGAACGTACCGGAAAGCATCATCAAGAATGAGATGATGCCAAAACTCGCGGCGGACCCGACCTATCTCCAGCGCATGGGATATGAAGTCACCTACGCGCGCAGCGGCAAGATGATCGTGCGGCAGCCGCCGGGCGAGCGCAACGCGCTCGGCCGCATCAAGTTCATGTTCCCCAACGAACACGCGGTCTATCTGCACGACACGCCATCGCGCGGGTTGTTCGCCAGCGCGCGGCGCGCCTTCAGCCATGGCTGCGTGCGCGTCGACGATCCCTTCAAATTCGCGGAAGTCGTGCTGGGCAAGGACAGCGGCTGGACCGAGGCGCGGGTCAAAAAGCTGATCGGCGGCAAGAACCAGACGATTCCCCTGCCGAAGTTCATCGACATTCACATCGAGTATTTCACCGCCTTCGTCGATGGCGACGGCAAGCTGCAAACCCGCGACGATGTCTATGGCTATTCGCGCCGGGTGAAGGCGGCGCTGGGGCTTTACGGGCAGGTCGCGGCGGACAACGCGCGCGGCGCCGGCGCGGCGAAGCGGCCTGGGTAATCAGCCCCCAAACCCCTTCCTCTTCAACCTGACGATCGCGAGATCGAGCGCGGACAGAAACGTCGAGCGGTCGCGCGGCGCGAACGGGCGCGGGCCGCCCGTGACATCGCCCGCCTCACGCAAATTTTGCATGAGGTTGCGCGTCGCCAGCGCCATGCCGATGGAGGCTTCGGTGAATGGCTTGCCATTGGGCGCGATGACATCGGCGCCGGCCTTGATGGCGCGCGCGGCGAGCGGCACGTCGGCGGTAATGACAATCGACCCCGGCGCGGATCGCTCGGCGATCCAGTCGTCGGCGGCGTCTGGCGTGGCGTTGACGACGACGCGCTCGATCATCGGATCGCGCGGCGCGTTGATGAAGGCATTGGCGACGACAAACACCTTCAATCCATGCCGCGCGGCGACCTTGTAGATCTCGTCCTTGACGGGACAGGCGTCCGCGTCGATGAAAATCACGATGGGGGCGTTGGCGTCGGTCATGGCCCGCACATGCCACCACGCGACGCAAAACGCCAGCCCAACCCTAGGTTTTGCTAGCGCGGGGAGTTGGGTTAGAACCTTTCCATCAAGTCGAGCGGGAAGGGTTGGAAACACATGCTGTCGGAAGCCGAGCGGCAAGCGGCTGCGGACGTTCTGGAGAAGGCCGAGCGCGACCGCGTTCAGGCGACGCAACTGTCGATCACCTGGCCCAACATCGATTTCGACGACGCCTATGCGATTTCCGCCGAGGGCGCGCGCCGCAAGGTGGCGAAGGGCGCGAGGATCATCGGCCACAAGGTCGGCCTGACCTCGAAGGCCATGCAGCGCTCCTCGATGATCGACGAGCCCGACTACGGCTATCTCTTCGACACGCAGATGATCGCCGACGGCGGCAAGGCGAAACACGAGAACTATTGCCTGCCGCGCGTGGAGGTGGAGCTCGCCTTCATCATGGGCAAGCGGCTGAAAGGCCCCGGCGTGACGCTGACCGACGTGCTGCGCGCCACCGAATATGTCGTGCCCGCGATCGAGATCGTTGACGCGCGCCTGAAGGACACGCGCAAGATTTACGACACCATTTCGGACAATGGCGCGGGCGCTGGGCTCGTGCTGGGCGGGCGGCCGGTGGGGCCGCTCGATGTCGACCTGCGCTGGGTCGGCGGCATCATGTCCCGCAATGGCGAGATCGAGGAAACGGGCCTCGCGGCTGGCGTTCTCGGCCATCCCGCCATGGGCGTCGCCTGGCTCGCCAACAAGCTCGGCACGCACGATGTCGCGCTCGAGCCCGGCCATATCGTGCTCGCCGGATCGTTCACCCGCGTCGTCTTCGCGCGCAAGGGCGACACGCTCAACGCCGATTTCGGGACGCTGGGCTCTATCGCCATCCAGTTCATCTGAGGCTCGCCATGGATCTCCCGAAAAACAATTTCAAGCATGGGCTCGCGCGCGGCGAATTGCAGATCGGCCTGTGGTGCAGCCTTTGTTCGAATATCGCGGCGGAGCTCGTCGCCTACAGCGGCTTTGACTGGCTGGTGCTCGACACCGAGCATTCGCCCAACGAGGTTCCCGATCTTGTCCAGCAATTGCAGGCGGTGGCGACGGGAACGGCATCGGCTGTCGTGCGCCCGGCGTGGAACGACACGGTGCTGATCAAGCGCGTGCTCGACATCGGCGCGCAATCGGTGCTGCTGCCCTATGTGCAGAACGCGGAGGAAGCGAAACGCGCGGTCGCCGCGACGCGCTATCCGCCCAGGGGCGTGCGCGGCGTCACCGGGAGCGGACGCGCGGCGCGCTATGGCCGCGTCGCCGATTATCTCAAGCGTGCCGACGAGGAACTCTGCGTGCTCGTGCAGGCGGAGACGCGGCAGGCTCTCGACAACATCGAGGCCATCGCCGCGGTCGAGGGCGTCGATGGCGTGTTCATCGGCCCCTCCGATCTCGCGGCATCGCTCGGCCACATCGGCCAGCCCGGCCATCCCGTCGTGCAGTCGGCCCTGAAGGAAGCGGTGGACCGACTGAAGGCGGTCGGCAAGCCCGCCGGCATTCTTACCGCCAACGCCGACGAGGCGCGCCGCTATATCGAGTGGGGCTATCTGTTCGTCGCGGTCGGCTCCGACATCGGCCTGCTGGCCAAGGGCGCGGACACGCTGGCGAAGTCATTCAAGGGCTGAGGCGTTGATCCGCGCCATTCGGGGCAAAGGCTTGATGGCCCTCGCGGCGTTGTCCGCCGCGTGCCTTGCCGCGCCCGCCTTCGCGCAATCGCCAGCGGACTTCTATCGCGGCAAATCGATCGATCTTTACATCTGGTCGAGCGCGGGCGGCGCCTACGACACCTATAGCCGAACGCTCGCCCGGCACATGAGCAAATACATCCCCGGCAACCCGGCGATCACGCCGAGGACCATGGAGGGGGCGGGCGGCGTCCGCCTCGCCAACTTTCTCTACAACGTCGCGCCACGCGACGGGCTCGCCTTTGGCACCATCAGCCGCGGCAATGCATTCGATCCCCTGCTCGCCAGCAAGGTCGCGCAATTCGACAGCACGAAATTCAACTGGATCGGCAGCACGAACAACGAGATCAGCGTCTGCGTGTCATGGCACACGAGCGGCGTCATCACCTTCGCCGACGCGCAACGGCGCGAACTGGTCGTCGGCGCCTCGGGACCGACCGCTGATTCCTATCAGTTTCCAAAAGTCATCAACGCCGTGCTCGGCACGAAATTCCGCATCGTGCCGGGTTATCCTGGCGGCAACGAAATCGATCTGGCGATGGAGCGCGGCGAGGTGCAGGGGCGCTGCAGCTGGTCGTGGACAAGTCTGAAGGGATTGCACCAGGCCTGGCTCAACGCCCGCAAGGTCAACATTCTCTACCAGATGGGCTTGAGCAAGCACCCGGACCTGCCCGACATCCCGCTCGCCATCGATCTCGCCGGAACGGACGAGGCGCGCGGAGTGCTGAAACTCGTCTTCGCGCGGCAGGTGATGGCGTGGCCCTATGTCGTGCCGCCGGGCGTGCCCGCGGATCGGGTGGCCGCGCTGCGAAAGGCTTTTGTCGACACCTTGCGCGACGGGGATTTCGTCGCCGACGCGACAAAGCAGGGCCTGGAAATCATGCCTGTGTCCGGCGAGGACATCCAGAAGCTCGTCGGCGAGGTTTACGCGACGCCCGAGGCGATCACGCGCAAGGTCGCCGAACTCATTCAGTAACCTCGCGTCGGGCGATCAGGCCGCGGCTTCCTTGCTGCGCTCGACGCGCTTGCGCTCGGTCGGGTCGAGTACGGCCTTGCGCAGGCGGATCGACTTCGGCGTCACCTCGACGCGCTCGTCGTCCTCGATATAGGCCAGCGCCTTTTCCAGCGTCATGCGGATGGGCGGCGTCAGGCGCACCGCCTCGTCCTTGCTCTGGGTGCGAATGTTGGTGAGCTGCTTGCCCTTGAGCACGTTGATTTCGAGATCGTTGTCGCGCGTGTGCTCGCCGACGATCATGCCGCGATAGACCTTGGCGCCAGGCTCGATCATCATCGGGCCGCGATCCTCCAGCGTCCACATGGCGTAGGCGACGGCCTCGCCCTGCTCGTTGGAAATCAGGACGCCGTTGCGGCGACCCTGAATTTCGC
>CAISJZ010000427.1 GCA_903885755.1 uncultured Hyphomicrobiales bacterium
CGAACCGTGTGATTGACGCGCTCGTTGACCTGTTTGATCAAAGCCCAGTTTTTCGCCGTCAGGTCGATGTCGACGGGGGTGGTTTGCGCCGCCGCACACTCGTCGGCGTAACGCTCGCAAAAATCGACCCATCCCCAGGGAGTGGAAGTCCGCCCCGTTGTCGGCTCCACGCCGCCGACAGGCGCGGTCGCCACGCTGGCAATCTTCTCATGGGCCGATCGAGGAGACGCTCCCACGGGTGAAGCGAACGCGAAAACCGCCAGAAACACGGACGCCGCCGCTCTCGTCAGGATACACATCACGCACGCAACCCCACGCCCACGCCCGCTTTCGCGGACCGTCGCGGACGAAACGTCGGCAAGCCGCGTTCCAACCGTTAATGAATTGTAAATTAACGGGCGGCCGGAGTCACTCCGCGCGGGGTCGAATCTTAACGAGTGGTTAACGCGGCGCGGACTTTGTCAGTCCTCCCGCACCCCGGCCATCATGTAATTAACCGCCAAATCGGGGGAAAGCTTCCAGCGGTCGCCGAGCGGGGAGTACACGAGGCCGGTCCGTTCAACGACGCGGAGCCCCGCGTTTTCCATGTGGTTCTCGAATTCATCGGGCGTGACGAACTTTTCCCACTGATGTGTCCCCTTCGGCACCCAACCCAAGACATATTCCGCGCCCAGGATGGCCAGTCCAAAACTCTTCAAAGTTCGATTGAGCGTCGCGCCCAAAAGTTGGCCGCCCGGCCGCAGCAGCGAACCGGACACCGCGACAAAGGCGGCGGGATCGACCACATGCTCGATCACCTCCATGGCGCAGACAACGTCGAACGAGATTCCGCTAGCCGCGAGAGCTTCCGCCGTCGTGGCTTGGTAGTCGATATCAAGTCCCGACCCGCGCGCGTGCGACCTGGCGATGTCGATAAGTTCGGGATTGGGATCTATGGCGGTGACCCGCGCGCCGAGCCGAGCGAGAGGTTCGGAGAGCAGCCCGCCGCCGCATCCAATGTCCAGGATGGTCAACTTGCCGGCGACTGCCGGATGTTGGAGGAGTTGCTTTGCCAAGCGGGCGCGAATCCAGTCGATCCGGGTTGGATTTAGATTGTGAAGGGGCCGCATCGGGCCATCGCGATCCCACCACCGCGAACCCATATCGCGAAATCTTTCGAGTTCCCGAGGGTCCGTGGACTCTCCTAAAAGACGCATGCCGTAATTGCTCCAAAAAGATTGACACGCTCAGGGACGTGACTTATCTGTGATGTAGGTCAAGGTCGAATCGGCGCTAAAATTCGCTTGTTGTTTATCATGTTTTCATTTAATTCTATTATATCTACCAAGTGAATTTATTCGTTGATATAAATTGTACGGCTTTTGAGCCAGTTTTGACGCTCTTTACCCAGGATTTGCTTCCCGGGCTAATTTCGTAACGGGATGGTGCCAAATGCGTCGTGAAAAACGACCTTTCACAGTCGAAGTCAAGCGAGGCGGCAAACGCGCCAATCAACCTTCCGAGTTCAGCACAGTAACGCAAGACGATACGTTTCAGCGCGCCGAAAACGCGTTGTTTGGATCGCCTGCAACGGCGCCACCAATGGACGCCATCTCCGCCGAAGCGCCCACCGCCCGGCGCATGGCGGACGACGCGCCTGGACGACGCATTCTGGAGGCGGTGGAGGCCCCCGAACCGGAACCAAATATTTCCGAGGACGTTCCAAAACGGCGAGGACGCAAGCCG
>CAISJZ010000428.1 GCA_903885755.1 uncultured Hyphomicrobiales bacterium
CATCACGTCATAGGCGCCGCCAAACGCCTTGCGCGTGATGCACGTGACCTTCGGCACGGTGGCCTCGGCATAGGCGAACAAAAGTTTCGCGCCATGCTTGATGAGCCCGCCATATTCCTGCGCCGTGCCGGGCAGGAAGCCGGGCACGTCGACAAAGGTGACGATGGGTATGTTGAACGCATCACAGAAGCGCACGAAGCGCGCCGCCTTGCGCGAGGCGTCGCTGTCGAGCACGCCGGCCAGAACCATCGGCTGGTTGGCGACGAAACCCGTGGTGCGGCCCTCGATGCGGCCAAAGCCGGTGACGATGTTGCGCGCGTGGGCTTCCTGAATCTCCAGGAAATCGCCTTCGTCGACGACCTTCAGAATGAGCTCGCGAATGTCGTAGGGCTGGTTGGGATTCTCGGGAATGAGCGTGTCGAGCGAAATTTCCTCGCGCGCGGGATCGTCGAACGACGGCCATTCCGGCAACTCGTCGCGATTGGACGACGGCAAAAAGTCAATCAGCCGGCGCATCTGCAACAGGGCCTCGACATCGTTGTCATAGGCGCCGTCGGCGATGGAGGATTTGGTGGTGTGAACCTTGGCGCCGCCGAGCTCTTCCGCCGTCACCGTCTCGTTGGTGACGGTTTTGACCACGTCGGGGCCGGTGACGAACATATAGCTCGTGTCGCGCACCATGAAAATGAAATCGGTCATGGCGGGCGAATAGACGTCGCCGCCCGCGCAGGGCCCCATGATGACGGAAATCTGGGGTATGACGCCCGACGCCATCACATTGCGCTGGAACACCTCGGCATAACCGCCGAGCGCCGCGACGCCCTCCTGGATGCGCGCCCCGCCCGCGTCGAACAGGCCGATGATCGGCGCCTTGTTCTTCAGCGCCATGTCCTGGATCTTCATGATCTTCTGCGCGTGGGTCTCGCTGAGCGAGCCGCCGAACACGGTGAAATCCTTGGCGTAGACATAGACGACGCGGCCATTGACCGTGCCCCAGCCGGTCACGACCCCGTCGCCGGAAATTTTTTCGCCCTTGTCCATGCCGAAATCGACGGCGCGGTGCTGGACGAACATGTCGTATTCCTCGAACGACCCGTGATCGAGCAGCAGGTCGATCCGCTCGCGCGCCGTCAGCTTGCCGCGCTTGTGCTGGGTGTCGATGCGCGCCTGTCCGCCGCCAAGGCGGGCGTTGGCGCGGCGCTCTTCGAGGGCGTCGAGAATGTGTTTCACGAGGGTTCCCGCTGTCATGGTTCAGGCCGAGGTATAGAACGCCGCCCCGGGGCGTCAATTCGCCCTAAGTCTTTGCCGTTTGGCGGCGCGGGCGCGTTGGGCGCCGCCGTCGGGAGCGTCCGCCGCGGGCTTCCTCCGGTTCACGGGTCGGGTTAGCCTCAAGGCTAGCCGGGACTGAACCGCCAGTCCCGTTCCTGGCCAATTGGCGCGACGGCGTTACGGGGGCGATCAATGATTTGCGAGAGATGCGGCGCGACGCTCTCACCGGACTCAATGATCTGTAGCGCCTGCGACGGCGTGGAGCGGCCAGTTCTCGTCAACGCCGCCTTGCCGCGCGGTCCGGAGTACGAACGGCAAGCGCGCCTCTTCATTGGCGACAACCATAAATTTTACCAGGCCAAATGGGCGCGGATGGACGCCAGGCGCACGTCGATCTCGTGGAATTGGGCGGCCTTTCTCCTGTTCCTATTCTGGATCGGCTATCGCAGGATGTATGGTGTCGGCATCATGTTGATCGCCATCGACGCCATTGAATTCGGGCTCGAGGAAGCGTTCCGTTGGCCCGCTCTCGTATCCGGCCTGTTCAACTTCGGCTTCGGACTGGCGATCGGGTTGAACGGCAACCACTGGTATCGCAATCACATGGAGCGGAAGATCGTGATCGGCCCCCACTGATGGGTCCACCTGAAATGTTAGTTCAAGGTTGGCTTCCGCGCTAGCGCGGGCGGCGTAGCTGGCCCGGATTGCGAAGCCGACCGCGCGGAAAGTGCTGGTACAAAGA
>CAISJZ010000429.1 GCA_903885755.1 uncultured Hyphomicrobiales bacterium
CGCCTCTGGCGGCCCAGAACCGCGAAGGCCGTAGCCGCGTCCCGACCGCAACGGAGCAGAGCCATGTTCCGCAGTGGGTGCGCGATGAAGCTTGCGGCGATTCGCGCGAGGTTGGTGCCCCCGTCTTCCGTGAGCGCGACAACGACCGCGGGCGGGAGCGTCGTCGATGCATCATCAAGAACCACGCGCATAACCACGAAGGGCAAGCCATGCTCGGACGCGAATTCCGCGGTGACGGCGGATTCCGTGTCAACGATCCGCGCGCCAGTCCCGCGATGAAGCTCGGCTTTATCGGATCTTGTCAGAACCGGCGCGCTCGCCGCGGCGACCGCGCAGACCAACGCATCCGGCAGAAATGCGCGTAGTTCATCGCGCCAGGTTCGATCCGTCTCCCATTGCCTGTTGTCGGCGTGGATCACAGTGTCGGCCAGAACCGTCGCGCCCCTCGCCAGCGTTGGATCCAGTCCGCCGGCGACGCCAAAACTGATCAGCCCCCGCGTTTCCCGGTTGATTGCCGCGGCCAAACCCTGCCTGAGCGCCCCCTGGTGACCGCCATGCGCGATCGCGACGACGCTTGAGTCAGAGGCGATCATCGCTTCTCGGCGAAGGCCAGTGACCGCAACAACATGCGGTTCGTCGGCATGTTTGACGCTGGCATTTCTCGCGCGCTCATGCGCCGCGCGGCTGGGCAGGTTCATGGTTTCGTCGAGACGCCCGAAAAAGGCCGGACGAATCGGCATCAATCCGTGAAACCGCATTAAATTGATCATATGGACAGTTCAGATTATCAAATTGAAAAGGTCAAGCTGCAAAATTCGCCTGTCCCGCCAAACTTCATGCAATTCGCCCAAAAGCTGTCCTGAATCGATTTTCGATGTTGGACCTGGCGATGCCGGCTTCAGGCGGTTGACGACCAGGCTTGCGGTTCTCACGACATTCGGGATTCGTGTGACTACCAAGAGGGAGGCGCCGCGCCAACGGCCGAGGCGACGCGGTTTCTCGCTTCCTTCGAGCCCGCCGACTGAATTTGACAGTTCAAGGTCAGTGTCGCTGAATGTCTGGTCGGGACTTGCGGGCTGAAGGCGGTTCGATCAATTCAGCATGGCCGTTTTTCGCGACCATGACAACTCGACCCATTCGATACTGACGGGAGGATTCATGAGCTCTGCACTCCGCAAGTTCGGACTACTTTCTCTGATCTTGTTCGCGAACTTCGGATGGAGAGCCGTCGCGCAGGATATTACGGCGAACTCGGCGCAAAAGCCGCCGAGGCAAACGGTCATGGTCAAAATGAGCGACGGCGTCGAAATAGCGCTGGCCCTTTATCTGCCGACCGGCTCGCCCCCCGCCCCCGCCTTGCTCGCCGCCTCTCCCTATCGACTGGACAACGACGACGCCCCGTCACTCCCCGTGTTTCCATTCAGGGAAACCGGACCAATCGCCTGGTATGTCGAACATGGTTATGCATACGTGCGCATGGACGTCAGAGGCACGGGCCGCTCCGGCGGAGAGTATCACTACCAGGATCAAAGGGAGCAGCGGGATCTATACGAGATTGTGGAATGGATCGCGTCGCGGGACTGGTCCAACGGCAAGGTCGGCGGCATAGGTCAGTCCTATTATGCGAGGAGCCAATGGTTCATGGCGGCCGAAGCGCCGCCTCACCTGGCTTGCATCGCCCCCTATGACGGCAATATCGACACTTACAACGCGTCCGCCTACCAGGGCGGCATTCCCGGCGGTTATCCAGGCTTCTGGTTCAACTATGTGCGTGGCCTCAATCTGTCCCCGCTCGCGGGCAAGCCTCGCGAACTTCCTTGGGACTACGCCTACCAGGTTGGAATACATCCGTTGTTCGATGATTTCTGGCGTGAGCGTTCCGTCGCCGCCAGACTGGCATCGGTTCAAATTCCCGTCTTTTCCATTGGCGTCTGGGGCAAGGTCGATCTGCATCTGAACGGCAATATCGTTGGATACCAGCAAGTGAAGGGGCCTAAAAAGCTTCTTGTGCTTGGTGGATCCGGTGTGGACGCCGCCGTCGCGGAATATTCCTCGGCCGCATTCCATGAGCGTTATGTGTTGCCGTTCTACGATTGGTGCCTGAAGGGACGCCAGACTTCGTACGTCTCCGAACCCGAAGTCCGCTACACCGTCACCGGATCGCAACGGATCTTGACGGCGACGAGTTGGCCACCGCCGAACGTGGCCTACCGAAAATTCTATCTCGACGGGCAGCACAGCCGGAGCGTGACATCGCTGAACGATGGCCATTTGTCGACGGAACCGCCCCTGAAGGACGGTGGCCAAACGACGCTGCGTTACCCCGACCCCGGCTGGACCCAGTCCGCGGGAGTGGCCAGCCGCGGACCTGATGATTCTCTGGATTCGGCCCGCCGAGTTCTCACATTCACAAGTGAGCCATTCACCGACGACAGCATCATCGCGGGCCCAATCCTGCTTCGCCTGTTTGCCTCCTCGTCGAGAGACGACGCTGATTTCATGATCAAGCTTTTCGAGCAATCGGCGCCGCCAGATGCTCAGGCCCAAGCGGAAAATCAGCCAAAAGCCAGATTCCTGACGAAGGGCTGGTTGCGGGCCTCGCACATGGCTGTCGATCCCCTGCTGTCGCGTCCAAACGCGCCCTGGTATTCCCACCGGACTCGACAACCTCTCACGCCGGAAAAGGTCTATCCCCTCGAAATCGCCGTCATGCCCACGGCGAGCTTGATCCATCGTGGCAATCGACTTCGCCTGGAAATCGCCAATTCGGATTCGCCCATGGTCGAAGCGATCTTTTCGCACCCCTACAACCCGGACCAGGTCGGCTCATACAACATTTTGCATAGCGCGGAATTCGCGTCCCAATTGCTGGTCCCAATATTGGCGAATGATGGTCAAAAATAGTTGCGCCGGTCTCGTGAATGGGGCGAAGCTCCGTTCACAGGACCGGCGCGAATGCCTTACGCCTTGCCTCAGGACACCTGTCTGTCGCGACCCTTCCAATAGGGAGCGCGAAGCGCTTTCTTGTCGATCTTTCCATTGAAAAGGCGCGGCAGATCCTCAACGAAATCGACGTCGCGCGGCTTTTTGTAGGTTGCGAGGCGCGCGCGGCAATATTCAATCACCGCGCTGGCATCCAGTTTCTCGCCCGCGCGCAACATGACACAGGCCCTGACGGATTCACCCCATTCCTCGTCGGGCACCGCGATCACCGCCACTTCGGCGATCGCTGGATGCGTGCGCAGGACTTCCTCAACTTCCCAGGAGTGAATGTTCTCGCCACCCGAGATGATCATGTCCTTCTTACGATCGACGACATACAAAAATCCCTCGGCGTCCAGAGTGCCGAGATCCTGTGTATAATACCAGCCATCACGCATCGCTTCGATCGTGGCGGGATCCTTGTTCCAGTACCCGAGCATCATGGTGGGAGAGCGGAACAGGATTTCGCCGATCTCGCCATGATCGCATTCGGATCCGTCCGCGCGAACGACACGAACTTGATTGCCAAAGCAGGGTTGACCGGCCGAACCGAGTCGGCGGCGGTCATTGTCGTCGCCGTCCGGCCTGTGCTGATGGGCTTTCAGGGCGCTCCCGACAATGCACTCGGTCATGCCATAGACCTGCACGAAAATCGGTCCGAATCGCTCCAGCGCGCGTCGCAGCAAGGGAACCGGCATCGGCGCCGAAGCATAATGAACACAGCGCAGCGAGCTTGCGTCAAACGTCTCGCTGGAGGCGTCCAGCGTCTCCAGTAGGCGCTGTATCATGATCGGCGCGAAATGCGCGATCGTGACGCGTTCCTCTTCGATTGTTCGGAGAATGTCGATGGGATCGAACGTCGATTTCAGAATGATCGCGCCGCCGAGAAAGCCGAAGGCCATCTGCTCGATCTTACCGCCAAGATGAAAGAATGGCATCACGATAAGACCGCGATCAATTGGCGACAACCCTCCTTCTAGAGCCATGACGCGCGTCGCCTCGAGGAAGGCCGCGTGAGTGAGCATAACCCCTTTCGGTCCACCAGTCGTGCCGCTGGTGTACATGAGATGGGCGACGTGTTCGGGGCGAGCGCGCAAAACCGGCGCGTCCACGGAGGCTTCGGCAAGCATGGCTTCATAGCCAAGCGCGCCGTCCATTGTCCCATCGAGCCCGATCAGCAATCGCAGATCCGGAACCGCGGCCTGGACGGCCCGGGCGAGGCTCGCGAACTCTTCGGCGAAAAAGAGGACGCTTGGTTGGCAGTCCATACAGATCCGGACGATTTCGGGTTCCGAAAGGCGAATATTGACGTTGACGACAATGAATCCCGCGACTTCGCAGGCTCCAAAAACCTCCATGTACTCGATCCGGTTGCGAGCGAGGATCGCCACGCGTTCCTGCTGCCGCGTATCCCGCGATATCAGCGCATTCGCGAGGCGATAGATGCGGGTCGTTAGTTCCGCGTAGGTCAGCGATCGGCCGTCGCTCACGACCGCCTGCCGCGAGCCGTGAATCACGGCCGCGCGACGAATGATGTCGCCAAGCGTCATTGCGTTCCGGGCTTCCACGCCGCGTCTCCCTTTAACATGGATTTTTTTGATTGATCATCGAAGATGGCAGCGCATTCCCCGATCGTCAACCGGATCGCGCGGTCGGGGGCGTCTGGCTTCGGCGCGGTCCAGAAATCGTGATTTGCCGATATGCGTCCCGCAGTGAAGAGACGAGATCGCATTCGGGACAAAAAGCGAGGTCCCGTTGGGCGGCGCCAATGTCAAAGGGTTGAGCGCGAAGGTGAGGAAAGCCGGCGAAGCCCGTCGCGGGCGGCGGCGGCATCTGAATTGCGACATCAGGCCTGATCTGGCGCGCGGCTTCGACGAATTCCCGCAACGTCGTCAGACGCCCACTCGCGATGTAATAGACGCGCGTGGGCAGAGACGCGGCTTCGAGCGCCGCGACATTGGCGCGAGCAACATCGCGCGCGTCGATGAAGTCGTCGCCGCCGCTCCAGAGAAGAAATGGGTCGGTGATCGAAACAACGCCATTATCTGATTGTGCGAGAAGCGATTCAATCAGGCGACCGGGGACACTGTTGTTTGGGCCCGCCCATAGGCCAAGCACCGCCGCATATCTGAGGATTCCAACGGACATGTCATATCGATCCGCGTAGAGTTGAATGAAATATTCGGCCGACAGCTTGCTGGCGGCATAAAAGCTCCCCGGCCGGTCCTCGACCACCTTCATGTCGAAATCCTCGACAATCGGCATCGCCGCCGGGCGGTGAAACGTCGAATAAGCGACCGTTGTGGACGAACCGAACACAAAGCGAGAAATACCGGCTTGCCTGGACGCTTCGAGCAAATTGACCGTTCCAAGGATATTCACCGCCGCGCCCATGGGCGGGTTGGCATTGAACGCCAAACTCAGGGCGGCGGCGGTGTGCAGCACGCGCGTCACGCGATGCCTCGCGATAACCGCCTGAATCGCCGCGAGATCGCGAATATCAATCCGCTCGATCGGCGGGAGTTTGTCTCCAAGTATCGACGAGATGGCGGGTTGGGAGGGGTTGTTATCCAGCAGGACAACCGATTGTCCATTTTCGATCAGCAATCTGGCGGTATGGCACCCGATCAGGCCCGCGCCGGTCACGAGTATGGTCATGCGCCATCTCCAATTGTTTGCCGTGTCGCGACGACGTTTCGACGAGCATCAAATTCCAAGTCCGCCAAGGGACTTGCCGCCATCGACGAACAGCGTCTGCCCGGTCACGAAGCTCGTGCGCGGCGATGCGAAGAAGGCGATGGCGTTCGCGAGTTCCGCTGGCTTGGCAGCCGCGCCAGATGGCTCGATCCGCTCCCACGCCGCGAACATTTCCGCCGGCGCCGAACGCGTCATAGGCGTGTCGGTAAATCCGGGCGCGATGGAATTGACCGCGATCCGCGCCTCCCGCAATTCCATCGCCATGGCGCGCGTCAGGCCGATCACCGCGGATTTCGAGGCCACATAATGGGCAAAGCGCGTGCCGCCGAGCGCGCCACGCGACGAAATCGTGATGATACGTCCTCCCGCCTGCATTCGACGGGCGGCTTCCTGCGCCGCGATGAAGACACCGATGACATTCACCTCCAGCATGCGCCGGAAAGCTGTCTCGTCAAGGTCGAGAAAGCGGGCGTCGTTGTAGATTCCCGCCGCGCAGACCATGACATCGACGCGAGGCTCCCGAGCAAACGCGGCGACGACCGACGCGCGGTTACAAACGTCCACGACCTTAGCCTCGACATCCAATCCCTCGCTTTTGAGCGCGGCGACGGCGGGCGTCAGGCGATCTCCCGAAAGATCCATCGCGATCACGCGGAATCCATCCTGGGCGAGACGTCGCGCCGTCGCGAGTCCAATGCCTTGCGCGGCGCCGGTCACGAACGCGATTTCAGGCCCCTGTTCTGGCGTCTTTTTGGTCATGCTAAACTCCTCGAAATGCTCGTCGCCGATATTCGACGATTGCCCACTCGGCGATCGAACGCGGGGATTACATTTTCTCGATCAGGCGGCAAAGCGTCTGGAACCAGGGGTGCGATGGATCGGCGAGCGCGAGATGGGTGGCAAAATGGTCGAGCCCTTCGTAGCAATGCGTTTCGCACGCCGCCCCGGCATCGCGCAGTTGTCGAGCCATCAATTCGTTCGAGTGCCGCACGCGTTCCGTGTCGTTTTCACCCCACGCGAGAACAAGGGGAATGCTTGCCTGGGAGACCCATGAGATGGGGCTGGCGGCCACGTCATCCTCCGGTCGGGCTAGAACCTTGCGATAGACCAGTTCCTCCAGGCTTCCCGGCGCCGGATCGGCTTTCACGACGTCAAGGATTCCGCTGATCGGCAGCGCGCCGCGCAGGGCCTCGCCAATTCGTCCGCGCCACAGATCATGTCGCAGCGCCACCATCGCGGCAAGATGCCCCCCGGCGGAGTGACCGGCGATATAAAGGCGCCCGGGGTCGCCGCCGAATTGGCGAATGCGCGCGTGGATCGCCTCGACCGCGTCAATACAGTCTTCGAGAAAGACGGGGTAGCGATGCTCGGGCGCGAGTCGATAGGTTGGCGCCACGAGGATCGCTCCCGCGCCGATCACGCCGGGCGCCATCATCCCGCACCATTCCTTGTAGCCGCTCATCCATCCGCCACCGTGCAGAAAGATCAAGACCGGTAATGGTTGCGTCGAAATTCTCGGCTTGAAGACATCAAACCGCCGCCACGAATCTTCGCCCCAGACGATATCACGATGGAAAACAATATCCGGATGAGATCGGGCCGAAAGTTCTAGCGCGCGATCGGAATACGCGACCGCCGCTGGATGTGGCGGAGGCGGTTGGTCCTCGAGCAGAAAGCCGTGAATGACCCGCGTCATGATGTTCGAGCGCTCGCTGGCATGGATGATCAGATCGCCATGTTGAACATGCGCGGCAACCAGAGGATGAGGCCGGGCGACAATGTCGCCAGCATCAGCACCGCGATCAGCGTGAGGATAAAGGGTGGGACCTCGCGGAAGATGGCGCCAATCGGCGTTCCCGTGAGACCGCTAATGACGAACAAGAGAAGACCATGTGGCGGAAGCGCCAACCCAACCATCATGTTGAGCATGACGACAACGCCGAAATGCACGAGATTGATGCCGAGCCCGCTGGCGACGGGCACCAGCAAAGGCACAATAACAAGCAGGATAGTGATTTCGTCGATCGCCACCGCCAGCAGCAAAAGCAGCGCGTTGACGCTTAGCAGGAAGCCAATTGGCGGCAGGTTCCAAGCGATCAGCGTGTTGCGCAAAAGCTGCGGCATATTCTCGTTGGCGATGGCGTAATTGAAGACAAACGCGCCGGACATAATGAGGCCGATCGCAGCCGTCTGACGGACAGTATCGGATACGACATTGTACAGGTCGCGAAATCCGACGCTACGATAGACAATTGTCGCCAGAACGAGTGCGTATGCCGCGGCGATCGCGGCGGCCTCGGTGGGCGTCGCGATTCCGGAATAAATGATGCCGAGCAGGAGGCCAGGCAACGCGAGCGGCGGCAAGGCCCTTAAAAAAATGGGTCCGATCTCGCGCCACGGCGGCGGCGTTTCCCGCGGAAAGTTCCGGCGTCGCGCGATGATGGCGATGGCGACCATCATCGCGGCCGCGCTGCCGATGGCTGGTAGCACACCGGCCAGAAACATCGCGCCAACGGAAACATTCGCGATAAGCGCATAAAAGATCATAGGGATCGACGGCGGCACGAGGGGGCCCAGCGTCGCGGCGACCGCCGATGTGGCGCCGGCGAACCCAGGGGGATAGCGGCCATCGCGCGTCATCATTCGAGCCACGATCAGGCCTGGCCCGGCGGCGTCGGCGACCGCGCTGCCGCTCATGCCGGAAAAAACAAGATTGGATACAACATTGACATGCGCCAGCCCGCCGCGAAAGCGGCCAACCAGCGCCTGCGCCAGGGTCAGCATCCGTTCGAGCACGCCGCTGGCGTTCATGAGATTGGCGACGAAGATGAAGAGGGGAATCGCCAGCAAGAGATAGTTATTATAGAGACCATTCATGGTCTGATCGACGACAAGCCCAGCATCCTGATGGGTCGCCGCGAGATAGGCGAAGCCAGCGGCAAGCATCGACAGGCCCATGGGAGCGCCCAGTACCGCGCCTATCAGGAACACCGCCGCGAGGGCCCACAATCCAGGGGTCATGCCATGTTCCCGGCGCTAGAGGCGATCGCGCCAATTGGCGCCAACAAGCGAAGAAAGCCGCAACGCCATGCGCGCCAGTGTCGCGACCAGGAATACGCCAAAGCAGGCGTACACGAGGTCAAGTCGCCACAACATGACGGGCGTGCGCTCCCGCCAAAGAAATTGGATATAGTCGAGCGCCGCTGGCAGGGACCACAAAAGGATGCCGCCAAGCAAAACCGTCCGCGAAATAATTGCCGCGCGCCGCCCGCCGGGCGACAAATGTCGTTCCAGAAGATCAAAGCGGATCTGGCGCCGATCCTCCACGAGGAACGAATTGGCGAGAAAGACGATCCAGATGAACAGGACGACGGTCAGTTCGTCCGCCCATGCGATGGCGTCGCCCGCCGCATAGCGCATGAAAACCTTGTAAAGGAAAACCGCGAATACGACGACAAAGAGCAGATTGCAGAGCGCCTCGATGGCGCGGGTCGCCTGATCGAGCGCGCGCGCCAATGCTCCGCCCTGGGTGGATCCGCCTTCCACCGGAGCGCGCGTCACCGCGCGCCTACCGTGTTTCGGTCACGCGCTTCAGGAGCGCCGCATCCCAGCTCTTTGTGAAATCGGACTCGGCGTAGACCTTGTCCGCGGCGGCGCGGAACGGCGCGAGATCGATCGCGTCGACCACCAGGCCCTTCGCCTTGAGCGCCACGGCGATCTCCGCTTCGTCCTTGAGCCGGCCTTCGTCGTTTTCCCTAGCGGCCGCGCCGGCCGCGTCGGCCACGACCTTTTTCTGGTCGGCGGAGAGCTTGTCCCAGACGGGCTTGGCGATGGCGAAAAAGACCGGTTGCAACATGTGCGAGGTCAGCACCACCTGCTGCGTAACCTCGAAAAGCTTTGCCGCGTTCAGGATCGACAAGGGGTTTTCCTGTCCATCAATCGTGCCCGTCTTGAGCGCGAGATAGACCTCCGGCATTCCCAGCGGCACGGGGCTGACGCCAAGCGTGCGGCCCAGGACGAGCCATTCCGGGCCCGCCGGCATCCGCATCTTGATCCCGGCAAGGTCGGCTGGCGTCTTGACATCCCGCTTCTGACGCAGATTGACCTGACGTGTTCCAAGATAGGCGGTCGCCAGAATTTCAATCCCCATCTTCTCCGAGACAACCTTGCGATAGTCCGCGCCAATAGGGCCATCGAACACGTGCCGCAGGTGTGTGTAATCGCGGAACAGATAGGCGCGATTGAACGAACCGTATTCTGGCAGTTGCTGCGCCACCTCGAAGGTGGTCATCGTGCTCATCTCGAGATTGCCACGCTGTAGGGCAGGAACTTCCGTGCCCTGCTTGAAAAGCGTGGAGGCGGGATAGGATTCCGCGACAACGCCAACGTTGCCAGCGGCAATCCGGGCCTTGAAGGTCTCCATGGATTTGGCGAGAAAATCGGAGGGAGGAGCCGCCGTCGAAACCCGGATGGTGACGTCCGCCGCGCGCGCGACCGTCGACATGGCCGGGACAGCCAAGGCGACCGCCGCGAAAAGCCCCATGGTTTTGCCAATTGATCGCATAGCCCTCTCCATCGGGATCAAATCCGGTCCCGTCCGGCGGCATTTGGCCCTTGCCATAATCGAAGCATAATTTTATAAAATATGAAAAGCAATATGAAAGATTTGCCATGAGCATTTCCGCCCTGCCGTCTTCGGACGATGCGGCCTCACAGACCGACCGGGCCTATCAAAGGCTCCGCGCGGGCATTCTGCAGGGCGAGTTGCCGCCCGGCGACCGTCTGCGGGTGGCGGACTTACGGGGTCGGTATAGCCTCGGCCTGACCCCCATCCGCGAGGCCTTGATGCGGCTGACCAGTGAAGGATTGGTGGACGCGGAGTCCCACCGGGGGTCGCGGGTCAGCCCCGCCTCCCCCGAGGCGCTCGCCGATCTGATGGAAGCGCGTCGCGAGATCGAGGCGATGTGCCTGCGGCGGGCAATCGCGCTTGGCGACGCCGCGTGGGAGGCGGAAATTATTTCCGCGATGCATCTGCTTTCGCGGACGCCCCTGCCGAACAAGTCCGCCGATCGCGCTCTTTCGCTGGAGTGGGAGAAATATCATCGCCGGTTTCATTTCGCGCTGGTCTCGGCCTGCGGTTCTGAATGGCTCCTGCGATTCTGGAACACGCTCGCCGATCATTCAGAGCGTTACCGGGCAATCCGGCTGCTGCGTCGCGATGAACAGGCCGCCGAGGTCCGCGACATGAATGGCGAGCACACGGCCATCATGAACGCCGTGGTGGCTCGCGACGTTGGCCTCGCCGTCAAGCTCATGAACGCCCATCTTGGCGCCACCGAGCGGGCTGTCGCCAAACTACTCGCGAGCGCCCCTAACGAAAGCGACTGACCAATGCGACAAACGGTTGAAACAGGATTGCCAGCTCCCGCCCAGCCATTCGCCTGGGCGACGCGAATTGGCGACCTTGTTTTCACCACCCACGGTCCGGTTCAGGCCGACGGGAGCATTCTGCCAGCGGGCATCGAGGCGCAGGCTCGCCTGACGCTCGACAATCTGAAACAGGCCCTGGAAAAATCCGGCTCCAGCCTCGCGAATGTCGCGCAAGTGCAGATTTTTCTGCTGGACGTCGCCGACATGGCGCCGGTTGACCGCGTCTATCGCGAGTATTTCGAACCACCCTATCCCACGCGCGCAAGTCTGGTGGTCGCGGGGCTCGTCGCGCCGGGCATGCGGATCGAACTCACCGCCATCGCGGCTGTCGGGAGATAAACCGACTTTCCTCGCGCGCGCGGAATGTCGCTCGCGTCATTCCATGACACCGAGCAACCTATCGAGGCGCGCCTGGTCGGCCAGCAATTCGCCGCTGGGGCCCATGTGAACGATTTCGCCACGATCCAGCACGATGCAGCGATTGGAATGGGTCAAGGCGATATCGTATTTCTGTTCGACCATGATAATTGTGAGTTCGCCGCGCGCTCGCAGATGATCAATGGCCTGGATCATTTCCTGCACGACGCGCGGGGCAAGCCCCTCGACCGGCTCGTCCAGCAACAACAGCGATGGATTGGTGGCCAGCGCGCGCGCGATGGTGAGCATCTGCTGTTCGCCACCGGACAATTGATTGGCGAAATTTCGACGCCGGGCCTGCAACCGGGGAAACAGTTCATAGATGCGATCGAGTGGCCACGTCTTGTCGCGCGAGATCACGGTCAAGTGCTCCTCGACCGTCAACGAGGGAAAGACCTCCCGCTCCTGCGGCGCCCAGGCAAGTCCCAGTCGATTGCGTTTGTATGTCGGCAACGCTTCAATCGGCGCGCCGTTGAATACGATTTCGCCGCCATGCAATGTCGTCAATCCGCAAAGCGTTTCAAGCAGCGTCGTCTTGCCGACGCCGTTGCGGCCGATCACCGCGAGCATCTCGCCGCGTTCGATCGTGAAGCTGATATTGCGCAGGACTTGCGAAGCGCCGTATCCGGCGCGAAGAGCGCGGACATCGAGAACCGGTTCCGAGGGGTCAGGTCCCAAGATACACCTCCCGAACGCGTGGGTCCTTCCTGACGTTGTCGGGCGTGCCTTGCGCGATGATGGACCCTCCGGCGAAAACCGACACTTGATCCGCGTATCGGAACACGAGGCCCATGTCGTGTTCGATGAAAAGGATGGTCGTGCCCGTCGACAGCCGCAGCAATTGTTCGAAGACCTCGTGGCCCTGTTGGGTCGACAGACCGGCCGCGGGCTCGTCCAGCAGCAACACGCGCGGCTTGAGCGCCAGCGCAAGCGCGATTTCGAGCAATCGTTGCTTTCCATAGGCAAGCGTTTCGGTGCGAACGAGGGCGTCGCGGCCAAGGCCAAATTGGTTGAGCAGGGCCTGGGCTTCATCGATCAGCCCGGATTCGTGTTTGACGGCGCGCAGGGATGGGCTGGCGCGACCATCGCGTTCGCAAAGGGCAAGCACGACCGCCTCCAGCGGGTTTAGCGCCTTGAACAGTGAATTGATCTGGAACGTGCGGACCAGCCCGGCCTTGACGCGCATCTGCGGCGTATCCCGGGTCATGACGCGGCCATCGAGCAAGACTTCACCGGAGACCGGCTTGAGCAGTCCCGTCAACAGGCCAACGAACGTGGTCTTGCCCGCGCCATTCGGTCCTATGATGGCGTGGCTTTCACCCGCGTTCAGATTGAAGTTGACGCAGTCGAATACGACAAGTCCACCAAAAGCCATATGCAGATCGCGCGTGGCGAGGATCGGCGTGTTCACGGCGGCTCTCCGCCAATGTCTTGTCCTCGCGCCTTGCGCGAGATTGTTTCCAACGCCGCGAGAATTCCCTTGGGAAAGAACGAAACGACGAGAACCAGTAGCAGCCCGATCCAAAAATACCAGTAGACTGGACTCATGGCCGCCAACCAGTCCTTGAGAACAAGGAACACAAATGCGCCGATAAAGCCCCCATAAAGCCGTCCGGTCCCGCCGATGATGAGGATGACGAGCACGTCGGCCGAGCGCTGGAACGACAGCGTGGCGGGCGATACAAACTGCGTTGTTTGGGTCAACAAGGCTCCCGCGACGGCGGCGATGGCCGCCGACAGGGCGAACACGCGTGAAATGTCGCCCTCGACCGGTGCTCCCAGCATGATCATGCGGCGCGGATTCTCACGCGCGCCAACGAGCGCAAGACCAAATGGCGAAAGGACGAGCGCGCGCAGCAGAGCGAAAAAAAAGGAACGACACGATGAGCGTGTACCAGAAGGCGGTACGGCCAAAAATATCGAACCGGAACACCCCCAGCAGGGGGTCGACGATAACACCTTGAAGTCCGTCGTCGCCGCCAGTCAGACTGGTTGAACGTTGTGTGAAGTCGAACAGAATGAGATTGAGGCCAAGCGTAACCATCAATAGCGCGACGCCACTGACCCGCTGTATCAGTTTACCCGTCAGCCATCCCAAAAAAGCGGCGGGCAGCATGGAAAGCGCGAGCGCGCTGATCGGCTCGGTCCAGCCATATTTTCCGAGAAACCCCGCGGCATAGGCGCCAAGGCCGAAAAACGCCGCGTGGCCCAGCGAGGCAATGCCGCGATAGCCCAGCAAGAGGTCGAGGGACATCGCGAACAGCCCCCAGATATAGATTTGGCTGATCAGCACGAGGTCCATGTCCGGGACGAAATAGCAACCGGCCAGAGCGAGCCAGAACAGGAATTCAACCGCGTTCCAACGCGCCAGCGCGCGGAAATAGGCCGCCGCTCTCCCACCCGGAAATGTCGCCTCGATGTTCGCGCCCTCGCTCATGCGCGCCGTCCAAGCAGACCATGGGGCCGCCACAGCATGACGCCAACCGTGACCGCATAGATAGCGATGCCACCGAATTGGGGGAAATAGTATTTGCCCAGGACGTCCGCGACCCCGAGCGCGACGCCCGCCGCTAGCGTGCCAGTGATCGTACCCATTCCGCCGACCGATACGATGATCAGGAGATAGACAAGGTATCGCAGAGGAAAATTTGGATCGAGGCCAACAAGATTGGCGGCGAGCGCGCCGCCGAGGCCGGCCAGTCCACCGCCGATGGCGAACGTGCCGGAGAATATCAAATTCGTATTGAGGCCGCAGGCATCCGCCACGCGGCGGTTGTCGACGCATGCCCGCACCATGCCGCCGAAACGCGTTCGTTCAAGACCGAAGATCAAGAGAACGGCAAGCGCGCCACCCGCGGCGACGAGGAATATGCGATAGGTTTCGAGGGTCAGGCCCAGGATTTCACGCTGTCCGGTCAACCAGGGCGGCACGTCGAAACGCTGGTAGGAGCCACCCCAGAAATAGGTGGTCATGGCGATCGACATGAAAACAAGACCGATCGTCAGCAACACCTGGGTTAGGTCGTCGGAACCATAGAAGTGCCTGAGAACCAGCCGCTCCAACAGAATGGACACCGCGCCGGACACGAGGAACGCGATGGGCAAGCTGGCGAGAAACGGGACGCCCAATCCCTGTGTCACCGTCACCATCACGTAGCCGCCCAGCATGGAAAAACTCGCTTGGGCGAGGTTGACGAAGTTCATCATGCCGAGCGCGACCGAAAGGCCCACCGACATGATGAACAGCAGGAAGCCATAGGCGACGCCGTTGAACAGGACCGTCAGGATCGAGTTCATATTCTCCCGCTTTTGCAGTCCGCCTGCGTTTATTTGAAGGGGGCGTCCTTGAACGTTTCAATCTCGATATTCTGCAAAACGCCGCCGACTTTGTCCGTTCGACGGATATAAACGTTCTGGATCATATCGCCATTGCCCTTGTCGATGGTCACCGGGCCGCGCGGACTTTCAAACGACCGGCCATGAACGAAGGCCGCGAATTTGTCGGGATCGAACTTGCCGCCCGGCTGCGCGTTCAAGCCATCGTAGACGAGGTGGATGGCGTCATAGGCGGAGACGGCGCCCCAGCCGATGCGGGGGGAGGCGCCATTCAGTTCGACGTAATCCTTGACGAATTTCCTGTTCAAATCCGAATCATGGGTGGTTGAATAGACGCCCGTGGTGATCACGCCGATAGCCGCGTCGCCGACCGCGTCGAGATAGGTTTCGTCGGTCAAATCTCCCGTGCCCATGACATGCAGGCCCGCGGCCTTGAGACCCGAATCGTTGACCGCGCGGAGAACGCCGATGCTCAATTCACCAATCGGCATGAAGATGAACAGGGCATCGGGCTTGGCGTCGCGAACGCGCTGTATGTAACCGGAAAATTCCGGGTTGGAGACCGGAATACGCAACTGGCCAACGAGTTCGCCCTTGGCCGCGGCCAGCGCTTCGGTGAAATATTTCTCGCAATCATGCCCTGGCGCGAAATCGGCAACCGCGACGAAGACGCGCTTCCAGCCATTCTTGACGGCGTATTCGGCAAGCGGCTTGCAGAGTTGCGGAATAGCGAAGAAGGTACGCGACGAATAGGATGATTTTTCGCCGACAATGCCCGTCGTCGCGGCCCCCGTGACGAAAGATGGCACTTTCGCTTCCATGAGAATCGGCGCGGCGGCGAGCGTGTTGGGGGTGAAGTCGGGGCCAATCAGAATCTGGGCTCTCTCGCGCGTGACGATCTCCTGCACAAGTCGCTTCGCAACCTCCGGATTCGGGCCGGTTGTATCGCGCCGGACGAATTCCAGCTTCCGTCCGCCGGCGGCGGCGCCATTTTGCTTCATGAAAAGCTTGATTGCAGCATCGGTCTGTTCGCCGTTGAGAGAACTGATGCCGGAGTAACTCTGAAGCAGGCCGATCTTGATCGAGTCCTGGGCGTTGGCGGCGGAAATCGACATCATCGTTGCGACCGCCGCGATGGCGGAACTAAGCGGCCTCATCGCCTGTCTCCCTTGATCGTATTGAGCGGCGCGCTTACCAGTCAATTTGGCGTGCGCCGCGCCAATTGTTGAAGCAGTGATTACGGTATTCAGTTTAATCGCCCAAGACAACAGAGGCGCGGCCCACAAACCGATAAAAGCGACAAGACGCCGCGCGGCGAGGATGGAGCGGCGGCGGTGGCGGGCGCGACGACCCGGCGATTGTCGGCCCCGACCGGGACGAACCGTTTCGGACCGCCGCGCCATGGAGCTTGGAGTCGGGCGAGAGGAAACGCGGACGGGCGCGATCGTCGGGCCGCCAAATGTGGACCGACCGAACGCCTCTTTAATCGACGGCTTGATCTTTCAGCGCTAAAACGCCATTGCGTTCATCCCAGCGTCAAGATTTCCGGTTCTGGTGCCCCTATGCGCAAGCAAAATTCGATCTTCGTCGGTCTAATTGCCATTATTTCGTGGTTCCCGACGAACCTAGCCCGGGCGGCGGACCCGGACGCTCGGTCAGGAGATCACGCCACGGGGTCGATCCCAACCGTGCCGGGCGACGACATTTTTGGCTTCACCACTCCGTCCGACCCTGGCAATCCCGGCGATCTCCAGTATTTCAGCGAGAACGATGGCCGCGCGGGCAAGCGGGATGGCGCGTACGGCGCGCTGAACTCGAAATTCGCCCTCGGATATACCTTCGCCCCGAACTGGTGGATTGGCGCGGCTTTTTTCACGGCCTATAATAGCTCGGCGAATGTCACGGGCCTGCCAGATTTGAACCATTTGAGGTTCGATGGCGCTTCGATCGAATTGTTGCATCGGATCATTGAGCGATCCTCTTCCAATCCATTTGGCGTCACTTTGAGCGTCGAGCCGCGATGGAGCCGAAACGACGGGGTGACTGGTCTGCCATCGGATGCTTACCAGTCCACGTTCAAGTTCTTCATCGACGCGCCAATCATACCCGATGCCCTTTATTGGGGCGGCAATCTGCAATTGACCCTTCAAAAAGCACAAGATCCAATGAACACCGTCAATTGGCTTCCATCATCCCAATTACTGGTCTCGACCGCGCTGACATATCAAACTCTTCCAAATCTCTTCGTGGGCGCCGAGACACGTTACCTGAGCCTGTCGGATAATTACACGCTTTCGCATGAGATCGGTCGCGCGCTTTACGTCGGACCCACATTGTTGTGGAAGCCGACGGAGAAGATCGCATTTAATGTGACCTTCCAACCGCAGGTTTATGGCCGTTCGATCGCCAATCCAAGCCAGCCACTGGACCTTGACGACTTCGAGAGAGCCCAGTTCCGCGTCAAGCTTGTTGTCGCATTCTGAGCGATCGCCCTCGTCAAGCGAAAGCGGATTGTTGACCGGGTGGCGCGCGCCAACCGCCGCGCCTTTTCTATTTTCCGCCAAACGGAGGCGATTGGATTCGCCCGCGTGGACGACGAGCCGGGAACGTCGACCCATTGCGCCGATCTCCCCCGCGAGGTCGACCCCAAAGTGGCGCCCTCACAATCTCATGGCTTGAACCAATACGCGAACGGGGAATAGAACGCTCCATAGAATTCTCCGTGAGTCGGATCGCATGAAATCCATCAATCTACGCATCGCCGAGGAACTGAATGTCGCGGAGCGGCAAGTGACGGCGGCGGTTGATCTGCTGGACGGCGGGTCGACCGTGCCCTTCATCGCGCGCTACCGTAAAGAGGCGACCGATTCGCTGGATGACGCCCAATTGCGCGCTTTAGAGGAGCGCCTGCGCTACCTCCGCGAACTCGAGGAGCGCCGCAAGGCGATCCTTGATTCCATTCGCGAACAGGACAAGCTAGACATCTTGCTCGAAGCAAGAATTAATGACGCCGATACCAAGGCCCGACTGGAGGACATCTATCTGCCCTTCAAACCCAAGCGGCGCGCCAAGGCGCAGATCGCGCGGGAAAATGGCCTGGAACCGCTGGCCGAACTGCTTCTGGGCCATCCCGAAAAAGATCCAAGGGAGCAATCTGTTCCATTTGTCACGGCCGGTGGCGCGGTCGCGACGGCCGACGACGCGCTCGATGGCGCGCGATCAATTCTGGTCGAGCGTTTCGCCGAAGACGCCGAACTGATCGGGCGATTGCGCGAGGACTTTTGGACCCGGGGGCAACTTGTTTCGAAGGTACGGGAGGGCAAGGAAACCACGGGAGCCAAATTCGCCGATTATTTCGATTTTTCCGAACCCTTCGCCAAACTCCCGTCGCATCGTATTCTCGCGATTCTGCGGGGCGAGCGCGAGGAAGCGCTGGATCTGCGACTGATTTGCGATCCAACCGCCGAGCCGAATTCCAAAATCGCCGGCCCCTACGAACTGGCGATCGCTTTTCGATTCGCGATTTCGGATCGTGGGCGACCGGGCGATCGATGGCTGATGGACACGGTTCGCTGGGCCTGGCGCACCAGAATTGAAATGCATCTCGGCATCGATATTCGCATGCGCCTTTGGACATACGCCGAGGACGAGGCCGTCCGCGTTTTTGCATCAAACCTCAGGGATCTCCTGCTCGCGGCGCCCGCGGGCGCGCGCGCCACGCTCGGCCTCGATCCTGGGTTCCGAACTGGCGTCAAGGTCGCCGTGATCGACGCGACCGGAAAAGTGGTTGATACGGCGGCGATATTTCCACATGAGCCACAACGCCGATGGGACGAAAGCCTCGCGACGCTCGCGGCTCTGGCCTCGCGGCACAAGGTTGAATTGGTTGCCATTGGAAATGGCACGGCCTCGCGCGAAACCGACCGCCTTGTGGCGGATCTGCTATCGAAATACCCGGCTCTCAAGCTGACCAAGGTCATGGTGTCCGAGGCGGGGGCGTCCGTCTACTCGGCATCCGCCTACGCGTCCGAGGAGCTACCGAACTTGGATGTCACCCTGCGCGGCGCTGTTTCGATCGCGCGTCGCTTGCAGGATCCGCTCGCCGAACTCGTCAAGGTCGATCCTAAATCGATCGGCGTGGGCCAGTACCAGCATGACCTGGCTGAACACAAATTGAGCCGATCGCTTGAGGCTGTCGTCGAGGATTGCGTGAACGCCGTTGGCGTCGACGTCAACACGGCGTCAGCCAAATTGCTCGCGCGCGTATCGGGCGTTGGCGATGCTCTCGCGCAGTCGATTGTCGCCTATCGCGACACGAACGGTCGTTTCGGCTCGCGGGTCGCGCTCAAGGATGTGCCACGTCTCGGCGCGAAGGCCTTTGAATTGTCAGCGGGCTTTTTACGCATCAACGATGGCGACCAGCCACTCGACCGCTCGGGCGTGCATCCGGAGGCCTATCCGGTCGTGCGACGGATCATGGAACGCACCGGCAACGAAATAGGCGATATCATGGGTAACGGACGTTTGCTTGTCGGTCTCAAGGCGTCCGAATTCACGGACGAACAATTTGGATTGCCGACGGTTTCCGACATTCTAAAGGAGCTTGAAAAGCCGGGGCGTGATCCACGGCCAGCATTCAAGACCGCCGCATTCAAGGATGGCGTCGAGACCCTCGGCGATTTGAACCCCGGAATGATCCTTGAAGGGGTCATCACGAATGTCGCGGCTTTTGGCGCCTTTGTCGACATCGGCGTTCATCAGGACGGTCTGGTGCACGTGTCGGCGATGTCCAATACATTCGTGAAGGACCCGCGCTCTGTGGTCAAACCGGGCGACATCGTGAAGGTCAAAATTTTAGAAGTCGACAAGGCGCGCAAGCGAATCGCCTTGAGCATGAGGCTTGATGACAAGGAAGGCGCTCGGGCCGCGCGGGTCGATACACGACCGGGCGTCGCGCGTGATGTTCGCGCGGCGCGGGCGAGGACCGAGGCGCCCAATCCTAGCGGCGGAGCGTTTGCCGAAGCGCTCAAAAAGGCCGCTGAACGGGTCGTCGCCAAACCTTGAAGCCCCGCGGTAACGGCGTTCCCCGTGAGGTCTCCAATTCGGCGCGCATGGCTCCACGCGCTTGCCGTTTGTCCGCGTCGATCGAGGCCATCCCTTTCTCAGGCGGGGGCTTGCCGAATGGATCGACGCCTTGGGACTGTATCCAGTGCTTGGCAAGTCCCGGTCCGCTCATCGGGATGTCGCCAGCGGGGTTCAGCGAGGTCATGGCGTTGGCGGACGACCAAGATCGGGCGCATTGACGCCGATGAGCCAGCCTCCCACCGAGGATGATCCGGAAGGGGTTTCAGCCGACAGCCTGGATTTACAAGTGATCCCGACTGTACCGGCCTCCCTAACTGTACCGGACTCCGTGACTGTACCGGACTCCCTGACTGTACCGGGTTACAGTCTGTACCCTTGCGGCAACGATTAAGCGCCGAATGGGTGGCGATCGTGGAAGGGCGGCAAATCAGGGATTTGGTGGTCTGCCCCCTGAAAAGTGATCCTCCCTGAAGTATGGCTTTTGGGCCAGTTGGAGGACTGCGAAATGGCAAGGAAAAGGCACAAGGCCGAAGAGATCGTCATGAAGCTTCGGCAGGTTGAGGTACTGACGGCGCAG